>NZ_CP111036.1:2316782-2647751 GCF_026248685.1 Haladaptatus caseinilyticus
CCGAAGTTCCTCGACCTTCGAGGCGATGTCGTCCACGTCGTCGCTGGCTTCGCCAGCGTCCACGATGGCGGCGGCGGCGCTGCCGACTTCGAGGCCAGCCGCGTGACCGACATCGTCCTGCGTCTCGACGAAGATGAAGGGGATTCCCTTCTCGTCGGCGAGTTCTGGCAGGTGCATGACGATTTCTTCCGGCTGGACGTCTTCGGCGACGTAGATGAGGTCGGCGTTACCGCGCTCGACAGCCTTGGTCGTCTCGTTCGTTCCTTTCTTTACGGTTCCGGTGTCCCGTGCGACCTCGAGCGTATCGAGTGCTCGGTCTTGGAGGTCGGCTGGGACGTCGTAGTTGACGTATACTGGCATGGTTGTTCACCTTTCCTACGCGCTGGCTCAGGCTCCCCTGCCGGATGAATCCTGTGCGGCTAGGAGCATCATCAACCCCGCGTAGGTTGTACCCTTGAGTTGATGATGCCCCCATAAAAACGCTTTCAAATGAATGACGGAGTGACACGCTTGCACATGCGGTCGTGGCGGCGATTTCGGAGGATTATTACTCCGCGGCGAAACCGTTCGACCGCTCGACACGGAATCGACCGTAAAAAAGCGCGACCTGATACGCACCACCGGAGAATGCGTGGTCTCCGAGTCGGCCTTCTTCCATGAGTCATACTCGTTCGACTCGGTCGTCGGAACGAAAGACTGGGCCAGCCATACCCAGAACGATGTCACTACTGACAAGGACTTCAATTCATGTGCTGAAACACAAAATACGGTACGAAACCTCTCAGACGAATCCGAATGAGGGTTTTGAGGATTCGGTACGTATTCGTACTGGAATCATGAGTGGGGGAAACGTCGGAGAGGAGCACGAACCGCATCACCACCCGGCACCCGAAGACTGGCCGCGGGGGTTCGGTGAAGCGTCGTGGTGGCCGTTCGTTTCGGCGTTCGGTGTCGCAGGGCTGTACGTCGGTGCGGGACTGTACGTTTTGAGCCACGGCGGAAACGACTACGTCTCGCCGTTGTCGAGTGCGGCCGTCTTCGTCGCCGGGACGGTAGTTTTCCTCATCGGTCTGTACGGCTGGCTGTATCACGGGTTCGTGGACCGCTACTGGAGTTACGAGGGGGCGGGCGGGACGAAACTTCGCTGGGCGATGGTGCTGTTCCTCATCACGGAGGTTGCAACCTTCGGCGCGGGCTTCGTCTACTACTTTTTCATCCGTGCAGGAACGTGGCCGCCGACCGGTCAAACGATTCCACCGTTAGTGAACTCGCTCGTACTCATCAACACACTCATCCTCGTTACGAGCAGTGTCACGCTTCACTTTTCACACGTCGCGCTCCACCGAGGCAAACGGCGGCAGTTCGTCGGTTTGCTGACTCTGACAGTCGTCTTGTCCATCGTCTTCATCGGCGGTCAAGCGTTCGAATATTACGAGTACATCACTCACGAGGGGTTCACGCTTACCTCGGGCGTTTTCGGGAGCGCGTTCTTCGGCCTGACCGGCCTTCACGGCCTTCACGTCTCGCTCGGAATCGTTCTCATGACGATTCTGCTCGGTCGCGCCCTCATCGGGCAGTACAACGCCGACCGAGACACCTCCATCAGCACCGTTTCGATGTATTGGCACTTCGTAGACGCGGTTTGGATCTTCCTTGTCGTGTCCATCTACGCCGGGGCATCGCTTTCTGGCTGAGTTCGGAGTTTTGACACCATCACAAAGCATTTATTCAATGATGTACACAGTGGATTTGGCGAGGTCCCCGCATCAGCGCGAGCGGGTTGGCGCCATCACCTAACCCCACCTCGCCTCTCTGCTCCTGACCTTACGATACGAGCGAAGAGAAACATCCTTGCACTGGTCGGGCAAAGCGACAGTATGGACGTCTCGTCAGTGGCGACAGCTCTGTACGACGAGGCTCGACAGTCGAACGAGCGACGGGTTCTCGTCCTCGCCGGTGACCGCGACGCGGGATATGGCCTTGTTGAGACCGTACTCGATGCGACAGGTATTCCACCACGGAAGACGGTGCAGATCGGCCCACGGCGTTTGCTCGACTGCGAACGGGTGTCGCAGAACCGTGCTGGCAGTTTGCTCGGGACGACCCACGAAGCGCTCGTCTTCGACGCCCACGACGAACTCCAACCGAATGCACTGGGACGGGTCGTCGGTGCGGTGAATGGTGGCGGTCTGTTCGTCTTACTGACACCGTCCCTCGATTCGTGGGCGAACCGACGCGACGAGTTCGATAGGATGCTCGCGGTCGAACCGTTCGACGTAGAAGACGTCTCAGGACATTTCCGGGCGCGCTTCGTCGCAACGCTCCGTTCTCACCGGGGGGTTGCCATCGTAGATGTGGATACCGAAACCGTCCAAGCGGACGGATTGACCCACCCCGCACCGAGAATTGGGGCTCCGGCATGCTCGGCCCCCGACCGAAATCAGGACGACACTTCCGCCGCTCGAAAGCCACGGGATTTCCCCGCTGTTGCCTACGACGCGTGTCTCACCAAGGACCAGCGGTCGGCAGTAAACGCGCTCGAATCGCTCCGTAAGTCGAATCGGGCAGTCGTGGTGCAGGCCGACCGTGGACGTGGCAAATCGAGTGCTGGAGGAATAGCGGTTGGGTGTCTCGTCGCCACAGGCGACGACGTGCTCGTAACTGCACGGAACTATCGGAACGCCCGCGAGGTGTTCGTCCGTGCAAGAGCAGTGCTGGACGAACTGGACGAACTCGCCACCACCGATCACGACCCACTGACGCGAATCGAATCGAAAACGGGTGGCGTCGTCCGATTCGAGAAACCAACAACGGCAGTCGAGGAGGAAGCCGACGTAGTAATCGTGGACGAGGCCGCTTCGCTCTCCGTCGGTCTATTGGAGCAGTTTCTCGATTTCCCGCGTGTCGCCTTCACGACGACCGTTCACGGCTACGAAGGTGCGGGACGCGGCTTCTCAGTTCGCTTCCGCGACCGACTCGCCGGAAGCGACCACGAGGTTACCGACGTGAACATGACCGAACCGATTCGATACGCGCCGGGTGACCCCGTGGAAGTGTGGGCGTTTCGGGCGCTCGCACTCGATGCCCGTCCCGCGGTTGATCCGCTCGTGGAGGATGCAGTACCCGACGAGACGGAGTATCGACGGATCGATGCGGCGGATCTGCTCGCCGACGAGAACTTGCTTCGAGAAACGTTCGGGTTGCTCGTTTTGGCACACTACCGAACTGAACCGGCAGACCTCGCCCGCCTGCTCGATGCACCGAACGTCGAAGTACGGGCGCTCTGCTGGGATGGCTACGTCGTCAGCGTCGCCCTACTTGCTCGCGAAGGGAACCTCCCTCCCGACCTGCGCGAGCGGATGTACGACGGCAAGCGAGTGAAGGGTAACATGCTCCCCGACGTGCTCACGACGCAACTTCGGGATTTCGAGGCAGCGGTTCCAAATGGCCTGCGAGTCATGCGAATAGCCACGCACCATGCCGTTCGCTCGACGGGATTAGGGTCACGACTCCTCCGTGAAATTCGTCGGGAGTTCTCGCACCTCGATTGGTTAGGGACGGGATTCGGTGCGACGCCCGAACTGATCCGATTTTGGCAACGGAACGGGTATCGGACGGTTCAGCTTTCGACCACACGAAACGACGCGAGCGGTGAGTATTCCGCACTCATGCTCGACCCGCTTTCCGACGCAGGTTACGACCTGTACGACCGCCATGCCCGGGGCTTCTCGAAACGAATCGCGTCGGTGCTCTCGGATGCATTGGCCGATATGGACTCCGATGTGGTACGGGCGGCACTCCGATCGACCGAGTCCGAAATATCACTCTCGCTTTCGGACTGGGAATGGCGACTGGTTGCGGCGAGTGCGTTCGGCCCCGGACATTTTAACCACGATCCTGCTCCGTTTCGGCGCGTGGTCATCAAACATCTCATCGACCCCGAAAACGCTAACACCGACGTACTCACACCACGGCAGGAGCGTCTGTTGGTTCGAAAAGTGCTACAAGCGCGTGAGTGGGTTGACGTCGCCGACGAACTCGGTTTTCATTCGACGGGCGAAGCGATGCGTGCGCTGGGCAAAAGCTTTCGACCCCTCGTAGAGCAATACGGAAGCGAGTCCGCACAAGAAGAACGACGACGATACACTGACTAATCCAGGCGTGTGTCGCGATTCGTCGTTTTCGGATTCCTTGTAATCACGTACCTGCTCATGGTCTTGTGTGCTCGCCGTAGTCGTTTCGAGAGAGCTTGTGGCGTTATATCGAGCTCTTCCGCCAGTTCGGTGAGGTTCGCTTTTCGAGGGACGTCGAAATAGCCCGCATCGAGTGCAACCATCAGCGCGATTCGCTGTTTCGACGTCAACATGAACTGTCCATCCACCGTCGGCGCTTCGGGTGCGTACAACCGTTTCAGTTCGACCGATACGTTTCGATCGTTCAGGTTGGTCTGGAGCGTCGAGAGGTTTTCCGGACAGTCAAACCTGATTTGGAAATCCCACCCCTGTCGAACGGCCGTTCCACTGAGGATAACCGGGTCGGCTTTTAGCACCTGCTCGATGGTCGATTCCGTCTTCTCCGACCACCGAACGCTATAGAGCGACCCACCATCTAACTCGCTGAGTTTCGTCACTGTCGTGATGGTCGGATCGTCCTGTAACGCTCGGTGAACCGCCGTGCTTTCACTACCCACTGCCCAGATGTAGGGCATGATTCGACTTGCGGGTTGCACTACCATGCGTTCCAGTTCGACGATCAGTCCGGGAATCGATTCGAACGTGTCCGAAAGCCCAACCTCGTCCGTCGGAATCGTTAGCTCGGCGATTATGGTCATCTTGTCACGAACCCTCCAGTCCGGGCGAACCCCGGGGACATTCAGTTTTCGTCGGGTTTCACGAGAACCCGACCACTACTGAAAACCACTACTTCACACCCACAGTACGTAAATCTAATCCGCCCATCGCTCCGCGGCGTGCCGCTGTAACTATCGGAGAACAATTCGTTTAACGCATCGACATCGATGCGCTCGTGAAGCGGTGTCATCTCGGTCATCGTCATGTCGGTCGCGTCTCTAACCGCAGTGACGACGCCGTCGGTGACGTTTCGTTCACCGTCCATTTCGTAGGCGTATTCGGCGTGTTCCATCATCTCATTCGTGTCCATGAGCAACGAAGTTTCCCAACCGCCCTGAAGCACGGGGTTATTCTCGAAACCAGTTTAAAACACATCGAACCGTGATGCCGAATAGACTCGAACCCGTACTGCTGATCGATGGAGTGTACTGAAGACGACTGTACGAACGAGGCGGGGGTCCGTCTCCACATTCCGTGAACCGACGATCGAGTCGTCTGCACCGGCCATGCACGAGTGTTGGCCCGACAGGATGGCATCGTCGCCGAACCGTTAGAGGACGTGGACTGGCAGTAGCGAGAAACGGGAGTACGATTCGTTTGTCCCATCGAAATGATAGTCGGTGGGGGACGATGGCTGTCGTTCTCCGGCGTCCACCGGAGAACGACGAGCGGAGCGAGTCGTGAACGATTGCGGGCGTGGAAACGATATACTTCGGCCCTCGATACCGGTCGGTCGGTCAGTATTCATCGTTGGAACAAGCTCGCAGACCCAGTCTCGATGGCCACTCGGAAGAAAAGACATTCGACGAACCGACAGCGACGTCCGCTCAGTCGTGCGTGAAGTAGGTCACTGTTTCGTCGGCATCGTGACTATCGACTCGCGCGAATCCGACGCGCTCGAACTGCACGATGTCGTCCACGCTCGTGTCGGCGAAGTCGGGTTCCGCAAATCCGGTGTCGTCGCCGTCCATGGTTCGCATTCGAACCGTGACGTTTTCGGCAGCGGGCACCCAGTGAATCACATCTACGCCGTCGTCACGGACGGCACTGATGTCGTCGCCCGTGTACTGGAGAGCGTCGCGAGTGTGCTGGAAACAACCGAGTCCCTTCAGCCAGATTCGGTCGCCGTGGTCAGGAATGTCTCCGGATTCGATCCGAACTGCCCCGTCCACCGGAATGGTCCGCGTACCTCTGTCCTCGTGGTCCGGGTGCACCGGCGGTTCGGCAACCGAGGGAAACTCGCCGATGAGTGGATATTCGACACCGTCGCGGACGAAGAAGAATCGCGGAGCATCGTCGTCTACCAATTTACGGTTGTTGGCGTAGATGGTGCTCATCGCCAAATCGACGTTACTCGTGGAGGTGCCGAGTCGAACCATTGCATCCGTGATCGCCTCGCCACGGATTCCACGGCGACGGACGCTCTGGAGCGTGGGTGCGCGAGGGTCGTCCCAACCGTCGAGTTCGCCTTTTTCGATCAGTTCACCGATGGTCGAGGTGGACATCTTGATGTCGTACTCGTCAACCTGCACGTGACCCCAGTGGATGACTTCGGGATACTCCCAGCCGAAGTAGTCGTAGAGGAACTGCTGGCGCTTTGCGGAGTCCTGTAAGTCGATACCCCGGATGATGTGCGTGATACCTTTGCGGTGGTCATCGATACCGGACTGGAAGTCGAGCAGGGGCCAACATCGGTACTGCTCGGCCTCCTCTCGCGGATGCGGCGTGTCTATCATTCGGAAGGCGACCCAGTCACGCAGGGCGGGGTTTTTGTGCTCGATGTCCGTCTTCACGCGAAGTACCATCTCGCCCGATTCGTACTCCCCGGCGACCATGTCCTCGAACTCGGCCATCGTCGTCTCGATATCCTTGTCGCGGTGTGGGCACGGTTTGGCGTCGTTTTTCAGGTTCGAGAACTCTTCGCCGGAACAGGAGCAGGTGTACGCGCCGCCCTTCTCGATGAGGTCGTGAGCGTGGTCGTAGTAGATTTCGAGGCGGTCCGATGCCTTCATCACCTCGTCCGGTTCGAAGCCGAGATACTCGACATCGTCCAAGATGTCGTCATAAGCGTCCATGTCGGGGCGCTTCGTCTCGGGGTCGGTGTCGTCGAACCGGACCAGCATCCATCCGTCATAGAGGTCTTTGTACGTCCCGATGACGGCGGGCATTCGTCCGTGACCCATATGCCACGGACCGTTCGGATTCGGCGCACAGCGCATCCGTATCTGCTCGTACTCCTCGGCGTTCGGGAGGTCCGGAAGTACTTGGTCGTCCTCCTCGTCCTCGGCGTCGAGTTCCTCGACGAGGTCGGCATCCAATTCAGCGAGACGTTCGCGCTTTCCCTCGGTATCCAACTGATTCACCTGCGCGACTGCCTTTCCGGCGACGCCCGGAACCTCGTTTCCGTGCTCCCGGAACTCGGGATTTTCGCCCATCAGCGATCCCATGATGGCACCGACATCCGCGTCGCTTTCGTGTTTCAGCGCGTTGAACAGCGCGTGTTTCTCCGCCTCGATTTCGACTCGAGCGCGCAAGTCGTCGTCCATTGGCGAATGTTTTGAGGGTCGAGGTGAAAAATCTCGCTCTTCCGAACCGACTCGCTCGTCGGGAAGCGTCGATACGAACGTGGAAAAAGAACTGCGAATCGTCTCATTTCCCGCTAGAAACTCGTCTAGCTGCTGGCCGTCGCGTCACCGCCATCCCCACCGCTCGCGTCGTTTGTGTCCTGGTTATTGTTATCACAGTCTCCGTGAGGGCAGATGATCTTGTTTTGGTCGTCCGGCCCGTTTCCGGCATTATCCTCTACAGTGCCACCGTCCCCGCCGTCACCGCCGCGAGCGACGTTCTTGTCGCCACCTTTCTTGTCAGGAATGTCCTTGTCGTCGGAATCACAGTGTTTGTTCTTGTCCTTGTTGTAATCGTTACATCCCGGATGGTCACTGGTCGCCGCGACCGATGTTACGCCGACACTCGTGATGAGTGCCGCGACAGTTGCCACTACCAGTAGGTATCGTAGTGTCTTTTTCATAGTTCTCCGTGGACAGCTCGTTTTCCGAACTATCCAACGGTGTTGGCAACCGAGTTGTACTTTAACCCAGCCCATTGTTAATGGGGTTTTGTCCTCTCCGAACAGTCCAATATGGCGATAGAATAGTTCTTGATTGGATTTGTCATCGAAATTGGGGGTGAAAATCCAGTACGAAAACCCGATCATCACCCCACATATGTGATAGTACGACACAGCGTGATTGTCGTCGAAATTCACACTTTCTTGAACCGTTTCGGACCCGTTGCAAGAATAAACTGGACGTTGGACCTTCACTACTACCCCACATCAGCTGATATTTTCCTAGCGTGTACGAGTACGTCCCTGCGATACTGGTCACGATACTACTCGGCCTCGTCGGGCGTTCCGGTGGTGGAAGCGATTCGGAGCAACAACGCGGCGGGTTCCGATAGTCACGGATACACCGTCGATAAAGCGAACGAGACCAACTACTCTCGCATCAACGACGAGGAAGGAACACTCCCGCTCCCGACCGACGTGACTTAGAAAGGACTGTTTCAATCGGTGAACGTTGCCGAACGAATCGAGTGGTATCGTCATCTCGAATCGGAATCGAAAGTCATCGAGGACGGCATGCCACACCGTGAGCTATCCATGTGAAGAGGGTGTCGGAGCACGAATCGAGCGAAGACGAGTCGTCTTCGCTCGGTGGAAAAATCGTCAGCAGTTCGCGGATCAGTAGCCGCGCTCGATGAGGTAGTCCGCGATCTCTTCGAGCAGATACCGCGACTCGTTGTCCGGAAGGACGTTGAGGCGGTCTTTGCCTCGTTGAACGAGTTCTTGTGCTTTCTCTCGCGCGTAGTCGATGCTTCCGGCGTCTTCGAGTTCCGCGACCGCCGCGTCGATTTCGGCCTCGGTCACTTCGCCGACATCGTCGGTTTCGACCAGGCCGTCAACGTCCACGCCTTGATTGCGGGCGTGAAGCGTGATGATGGTTTGTTTGTTTTCGACGAGGTCGCTTCCGCGTTGTTTGCCGAGTTTCTCGCTCGGCACCGTGAGGTCGAGCACATCGTCCTGAATCTGGAAGGCTCGGCCGACGTCGATGCCGTACTGATAGAGTTCTTCGACTACTTCGTCATCGGCGCCGAGGAGCACCGCCGGAACTTTCGCCGCCGCCCCGTAGAGGACGGCGGTTTTGTTCTCGATCATCTCCAGGTACTCCTCCGGGAGTACGTCAGGTCGTTCTTCGAACGCCACGTCGAGTGCCTGTCCCTCACAGATTTTCGTACAGGTGGATGCGAGCACGTCGAGGGCGCCCACGCAGCGTTCCGGCGCGGCGTCCGTATCCAGCATGATTTCGAACGCCTTCGAGTAGAGCGTATCGCCAGCCAGAATCGCCGTTTCGGTGTCGTAGGCCTGGTGGACGGCCGGGACGCCTCGGCGCAGATCGTCGTCGTCCATGATGTCGTCGTGGATCAGCGTGAACGACTGGATGACTTCGATGCTTACCGCGGCGGCCATGATGTCCATCTCGGAGCCATCGAGGGCCGGAAACTTGCGGTAGGCTTCCGACATGGGTTCGACATCGGCCAGCGCATCAGCGACCAACAACAGCACAGTCGGTCGGAGTCGTTTCCCACCCGCGTCGAGCAGGTATCGCGATGCCTCGTACAGCCGTTCGGGCTCGACGATTGGGAGGTCCTCCTCGATGGCGTCGTTGACCAACTCGCGTCGCTGTTCGACCGTCTGCATGACGAGTTCTTCGCGTGATTCCGTGCTCGCGTCAGTCATATCAATCGACAAGCTGGATGAGGTTGCCGTTTCGTGTCGCGTGGAGATCTCGGCCAAGGCGATACCCTTGACTCTCACAGAGATCCACGTACGGCGCGTAGCCCTTCATGTTCTGGTGGGCCGGAATGACGTTCTGTGGTTGGAGCGCGTCGAGCATCTCGTAGTGACCTTCCTCGCGGAGGTGGCCGGAAACGTGAACGTCGTCGAAAATCCGCGCGCCCTGCATCTTCAGGAGCCGCTCGGACTGGTAGCGCTGTCCCTCGTTCGTCGGCTCCGGAATGACGCGTGCCGAGAAGACGACCTTGTCGCCGTCCTCCAACTGGTACGGCGTCTCGCCGCGACCCATTCGGGTCAGCATGGCGCGTGGCTCCCCTTGGTGGCCGGTGACGATGGGCAGGTAGTTCTCCTTCCCCTCCTTCATGATGCGTTTGAACGTCCGATCGACCGACTTCCGGTGGCCGAACATACCCATATCTTCGGGGAAGTCCACGAAGTTCAGGCGTTCCGCGGTACCGGAGTATTTCTCCATCGAACGTCCGAGCAGGACGGGGGTTCGACCGATGTCGTCCGCGAACTCGACGAGGCTCTTCACACGGGCGATGTGGCTGGAGAACGTCGTGGCCACGATACCGCCGTCGTAGTCCTGAATGCTGTACAGCACGTCTTTCAGGTGACGGCGAGCGACTGCTTCGCTCGGCGTACGTCCTTTTCGACCCGCGTTCGTACAGTCCTCGATGTAAGCGAGGACGCCGTTACCTTCGCGTCCGATTTCACGGAACCGCTTCATATCGATGGGGTCGCCGAGAACCGGCGAGTGGTCCATCCGTTTGTCGAGGCCGTAGACGATTGCCCCCTCTGGGGTGTGAACCACGGGGTTGATAGCGTCGATGATGGAGTGTGTGACGTTGACGAACTCGAGTTCGACCTCGTCGCTCAACTGCATCGTTTCGCCAGCTTCCATCTTCATGAGGTCGTTTTCGACCCCGAACTTCTCCTCGCCCTGAATCTGCTGTTTCACCAGTTCGATGGTGAACGGCGAGGCGACGATGGGTGCGTTGTATCGGTGGGCCAACTTACTGATGGCACCGATATGGTCCAAGTGACCGTGTGTCGGGACGATCGCCTTCACGTCGCCTTCGAGGTCGGACATGACCCGGTCGTCCGGGATCGCGCCCATGTCGATGAGGTCGAGGCTGTGTAGTTTTTCGGTCTCAACGTTGTCGTGAAGCAGCACCTTCGACAGGTTCAGTCCCATGTCGAAGATGACGACGTCGTCTCCCGCGCGCACGGCAGTCATCTGCCGTCCAACTTCTTCGTATCCGCCAATGGTTGCAATTTCGATTTCCATAGTTGCTTTTCCTCAAGCATTGAAACGCCACACGACGTGGCGGTTGCGTTGCTCACTGAAATCCTCGCGGGGCCGCGAGCGTCAGACCCCGGCGTCTTACAGCACGTCGGTCTGGCACTCGCGCGCGGCGTGGCCGCTCGCCCGCGAGTTGCCCAGTCTGAGCGCACCTACGCGCCCCGGTAATAAAAACTGCCGGGATTGTGTTCGTCGGGAGCGAATACCAGACAGAATTTGATTTGAGTTCTGAGTGATTGGCGTCGTGAAATGTGAGCCACGAGGACGATCCGTATTTTTTGAACGATTTTCGATTCCGCGGTGTCAGTCGTCCTTGGAGCAGTTCATGAAAAAGGGATCCGCATAGATTGGATAGTGCACGCACGATCGGGAATAGAAGCTATTCGAGAAAGAACCTCAGAAGCCCCACGATGAAAATAGTGACCCGGAAACGCGGGAGCCGTCACTTTCCACGTGGCAGGTTCGATATCCGACGGGGATCTACGACACCCTATCGAGTCAGGGTGCTCTTCTAACCCTCCGTTTTGTATGGCCAAACAACAGCAAAACCCGGTCAGTAACACGAACAGCCCCACAACGTAGGGCTTTTTGCCATATATCTCTGCCACAATCGCAATCCGCTGTTCATGCTTTCCGGTCACTGCGGTTCCCCCACGCTATCGACGTTCCTACCGATTCAAAATGTGGTCCCGCGATGCCGGACCAGCGGGTGTATTCCCGTTAGTCGTCGGCGCTGACGGGGGCGCTCTGAACCTCGATTTCACCCGAATCCAAGTCGGATTCGAGTTCGCGCGCTGCCTCGACCATGTTTTTCATCTTGCCGTAGGCCACGTCACGCGGGAGCAGTTTCAAGCCGCAGTCCGGACTCACCGTCAACTGCTCCGGCGGGACGATTTCCAGCCCTTTCCGGATGTTCGCCTTGATCTCCTCCACGGTCTCCACTTCGGCGGTGTGGGCGTCGGTCACGCCGAGCGCGAGGTTCGCGGTGAACTCCGGGTCGCGGAACACGTCCAACTGGTCGTAGTCGCCGTTGGCCAGTTCGAGGTCGAATTCGTCAACGGGGAAGTCGAGAATTTCGGGGTAGATACGCGAGTAGTCGCCGTAACAGACGTGCAGACCAAGGTAGACGTCCTCGGGGATTCCGTCGGCGATTCGTTCCAAACACTCGCCGACGATGGCGTGGTCGTCCGGCGTCGTCGCCAGCGCGGGTTCGTCGATTTGGATGTAGCGCGCGCCGGCATTGACCAACTTCTCGATTTCCTCGTTGACGAGGTCCGCGAGGTCGTACGCCAGTGACGCCTCGTCCTCGTAGGCTTCGTTGAAGCTCCAACTTGCCAGCGTGTACGGGCCGGTAATCGGTACCTTAACGGGGCGCTCTGCAACGTCGCTGGTGAACTCGTACTCGTCCACGAGCCACGATTCGTCGTACTCGACTTCGTTTACGACGCTCGGTTTGTCGAAACAGTTGTGTCCCCATACCTTCACCGGGCCGTTGAATTCGTAGCCGTCGATGCGGTGTGCGAAGAACTCGACCATCTCGTTACGCCGCATTTCGCCGTCGACCACGACGTCCAACCCTGCACGCTCGTGTTCGTCAGTGATGAGTCGGCATGCATCGTCTTTCGCCTCTCGCCACGCTTTCTCGTCGAAATCCGCGTCCGGGTCGTTGTACAAATCGCGCGCTCTATCCACCCACTTCGGTTTCGGATAGCTTCCGACGACGGTCGTCAGGATGAAGTGGTCGTTGTCGTGGTCGTCGGGTCGGAACTGGTTTCGTGCGTCCGAAATCTCGTCACTCATGCTTTCACCTCCTCCAACTGCGCGGCTTCAGCCAGTGCTATAAGTTTTTCCTCAAACTTGTTATACGGCAGGTAGAACGTCTCGGTGTTCGTCGTCAGATAGAGCGTGTCGAACTCGTTGACCGGCGTGTTCTCCTCGAACCAATCGACACGCTCTGCGACGGTCTCGGGCGACTCGACGAGCGTGTTCTGGCCGTTCACGAGTCCGAGCGAGACGGAGTCTTTCGTTCCATATTCGTTTACGTTGGATAGGCATCCGTCGTGGTCGCTGACGAGGTCGTATCCCACGGCATCGACGTCGGCGTCCAACAGATGTGCGTGGACTTTCTCGTCTAACGATCCGAAGTATGGCTGGACGACGACTTCGGCGTCGGTCGCGGCCGCTACTGCGTCGATGGCCTCGCTAGCCCGCACATCTTCGCCGTCTTCAGGTGGGTTTTCCACGAGCGATGGCTCGAGAAGGAACAGCGTCTCGATATCCGGGAACGCGTCGACTTCGCCAGCGAGGAAATCGGCGGTTGCCGCGAGGAACTCCTTATCATCGCCGTAAAACTCGTCGGTCGCCAAATCCGATAGCGAGTACGGACCGGGGAGGACGGCCTGCACGTTGTCGGCGAGTTCCGTCGTCGTTTCCAGTTCGGCGGCCACGTCACCGTCGAAGGTGAGTTCGTCCACGACAACGGGGTCACGATAGAAGTTGTTGTTGTCGTAGTAGCGCACGATGCCACGCGTTTCGACCGAATCGTGGACTGCAAGCGGGTGCGCCAGCATGTCATCCCAGCGCAGTTGCCCTTCCACGATTCGGTCGAGTCCTGCATTCCGCTGTACCGAAACGACTTCTTCGCGAGCTTTGTCGTACACTGCGGTTAGCTCCGGTCCTTCGTCGCCGGAAATGAGATCGTCTTTCTGATGGCCCTTCAGGTCGGAAAGGTCGTCTTTCGCCCAGTCCGGAAGCGGAAAGACACCCGGTGTAGTTGCAACGCGCTCAGTCATGTACCCGACCCTATGATATGCCGGTGTTTAATATTTTCCGTTCCAGAAAATGTCCAACAGTAATTAGCGGACGAGCTTCAGGATCGATAGCGTCTCGAACGGGAACGATTCGTCCCGAAGTGCGACGGTGCTGAACCCGTTCTCGCTTGCCCTTTCAACGACTTCCTCGACGCCCGACAGGCTACTCACCAGCAGATACACCCGACCGCCGGGCGCGAGTACACGTCCGACGGAATCGAGAAACGGGTCGATGACCGCTCGACCCGATTCACCGCCCGACAGCGCTCGCTCCATCCAATCGTCGCGTTCCTCGTCCGGATCGGTCGGAAGATACGGTGGATTGAACAACACAGCGTCGAAAACCCCGTCTCGAAACGGTGAGAGGAGGTTTCCTCGAACCGGTTCGATGCCGCGCTCGCGCGCTCGCTTGCACGCGTGAGGATTTACGTCCGAGCCGAGAACGCGAGCACCCGTCCCGTCGGCGACGAACTCTGCGACGTATCCTGACCCCGTTCCGACTTCCAGTACGAGGTCCCCTTCTCGCACGTCTTCCGCCGCGACTTCGGCGAGCAGATTGGAATCCTCCGCCGGTTGGTACACCTTCGTCTCCATATCACGTCGTTCCGCCAAATCAGTCATTTCTCATCACCGTCATCGCTCTCGCCACGTCCATCGATGGATTGGGACCCGATGTCCTCACCGCCATCGGCCGTCGGACCGAGTTCACGCTGTCGTGTTCGTGCGACCTGAAAGCCACCCGTTTCCTGCCTGCCGGCGAGTTCGCGCTGTGGGAACGGAATCTTGATTCCCTCCTGCTCGAATGCGTCCTTGACCGCACCCATGACCTTCGTCCGGGCGCGCCATTTCCGACGGGCACTGGGCTTGTCTATCCAAAATCGCAGGCCGAGGACGATGGCCGAGTCACCGAACTCCTTCGTCACGACTTCCGGGGACGGAACCGTCAGCGCATCGTCCACCTCACTCATCGCCGATTCTGCGAGTTCCGCCGCCCGTTCCACGTCCACGTCGTAATCGACGCCCACATCGATTTCCAGTCGGAGGCGACCCTTTCGACTCCGATTGGTAATCGTGCTTCCACCGACCACTTCGTTCGGAATCATCACGAACTCGCCGTCAAACGTCTGTATTCGTGTGTTGACGATGGAGATGTCGGTCACGATTCCTTCCCGTTCCTCGATTTCCACCCAGTCGCCGATTTCGAACGGGCGGGAAAACATCAGCATAAATCCGGCCAACAGCGACCCGAGCGTCTGGCGGGCCGCCATTCCGACCACGATGCCGAGGAACCCGGCACCGACCAGCAGGCCGGTGAGGTCGACTTTCCAAAATCCGAGGACAGCCGCAAATGCGACGACGTACACCGATACCTGCGCGACACGAATCATCACTTGCGTCTGATGTTTGGAGAACACATCTCGTTGACCGGTCATGCGCTCGATGGCTTGTTTGATAATTCCCGCGGCGATGTAAGCCACAGCGAGTGTTACGACCGTTAACGTGACTTTAACACCTGCCCATTCATCCATCAAGCTTCTTAACAATTTCTCCCAATCTGCAGTGAAGATGATCGTCGTATCGACCACTTTCCAGAGGAACAGCATCGTCACACCTGCGAGAACGAGAAATATAGCGAGGGAACCAACCACGATTACGTTTGCTAGCGCATCCGGCATCCTCTCCTGCAAGTGCGGACGAACGCGCCACGCGATGAGGAGACCCGCGAGTACGGAGAACACGACGAAGGCGGTAATGAGCACCCGTACATCAAGCCATGATAGCCGGCCTACCTGCCGGAAGAGTTCTTGCGCCATCAACCACCACCTCGACCGAACTCATCCGCAACCCCTGCCATCGCCGCGAACTGTGCGGGGGTGACGTTTCCGGCGCGCTTTCTGAGGATGTCGTCAGTCAACACGTCCGGTTCCGGCTCTTCGAGCGCGTCCACGACCGCGTCGGCGTCGTCCAGTCCCGAGATGTGCGCCGTGTTGCGGATCGCGTTTCGAATCGTCTTCCGACGCTGGGTGAAGACGGCCTTCACGAAGTCCAGGAAAAACGCCTCGTCGTCCACCTCGTAATCGGGATCCCGCGGCGTCGTGCGCACGATCGCGCTCGACACCTCCGGCGCGGGCGAAAACGCCTCGCGGGGAACGACCTCGACGACTTCCACGTCGGCGTAGTGCTGCGCCGTGACGGAGAGTCGCCCGTAGTCGTCGGTTCCGGACTCACCAGCCATGCGCTCCGCGAACTCCCGTTGGAACATGAGTATCGTCGGCTTTCCAAGCGGAAGCAGTCGGAACGTGATCTCGCTGGAGATTCCGTACGGAAGGTTGGCGACGCAGGCGGTGAAATCGGGAAGGTCTACACTTAGTGCGTCCCCCTCTACGACGGTCAACCGTCCCGTCCGGCAGTCCTCGGCGAACTCCCGTCGGAGGAAGTCAGCGAACTTCGGGTCCCGTTCGACCACCGTTACGCGGTCCGCAGTCGCCAGTAGTCGGTCGGTCAGAACACCCGGTCCGCCCCCTATTTCGAGGACGTGCGTGAGATCCATCTCCTCGGCGTACTCCGGAATTCGGTCAACGACTCGGTCGTCGATGAGGAAATGTTGGTCGCTGTTCGGGTCGGCCCGGACGCCTGCCCTTCGAATCAGACCGTCTGGGTCTCTCGTTCCGTGTTCCTCACGTGGCGAACGTCCCATCGTTATACTGGCTTACCGGAGCGAGTGGCGTAAACCCACCGAGTCAGGATGGGTCCGACCAGCGCACGTACTACATCAACGACGCTACCGACGGAACGAAGGGAGCCTCGGCTATGCCTCGATGCAATTCACCCCAGTACGATACGGGGAGTGTTCGCCACGGCCGCGACTACGCGGGGTGACCGAGTCACTCGCGTCGGGCGAACGTCCGATATTTCAGGTCGTCTTCGCGTATCTCCTCGAGTATCCGTTCGACCAGCACGCCTTCCGGGTCGTGCAGTCCTGCGACACGTTCCTCGAGGTCGTCGAAGCTCTCGAAGGGTTGACGCTTGCGCGCTTCGAGCACGTTGTTACGTAGTTTCTTCCCGATGCCCGGAAGCAGGTTCAGCTGGTGGAGTCGGAGGGTGATCGGCTGGGCATCGTTGTAGAAATCCACGAACCGCTTTTCGTTACGTTCGACGATATCGACTACGGCGTGTTCGAGTTCCGACTGGGCGGCGGAGGTAAGGTCGCCGTACCCGACTTCGTGGAGCTCATCGATGTTTTCGCGGGCTTCCGGCGGCTCGACTGGAATGCTGTCGCCGATACCGACGCTCGTTTCCTTTTCGAGTGTGAGTTCGAGGAGATGGAAGTCCGATTCGGTCAACGCATAGGCGACCGGTTCCTTCTGGTACTGGGGACGATCATCTTCCGCCCGTCCGTGGGGGAGAAAGTCGAGCACCACAGCCACTGCTTCGCGGCCACTCTCGGATTCACTCATTGCCCGACAGTACGGCGACGAGTAACTTAAAGAATCGGTGAAGTCACTCGTACTTCGCGACGACGTTCAGGATTTCGTCCAACTCGTCGCCCGAAAGCGCGAAGCGTTGCTGAGCGTAGATCGCACGCAGTTCGTCGCGGTCTTTCGGCAGGAGGTCCGTGATTTTGTACGCCGTTGGTTCGTCCACCTTTTCGAGTTCGAGCAGTTCACCGACCAGATCGCGGGACTCCTCTTCGTCGAGGGCCGCAAATCGATTTACGTGCTCGATGGCTCGGGAGAGGTTGTACGGCATCTCACGGCTTTCGTCCAGTGCGCGATCTCGCTCGATTTCCGCGAGCAGTTCCTTGGCTTCTGCCGTAGTGAGATAATCCTCGCTCAGCTTTTCCTTGAAAATCGTCATGCGTTACTCCTGTGCGCGGAGGTGTGCTGGCTTGGTGATGAGCGTCTTCTCTTTGTTGCCATCGACGATGAGGACCTTGTACGCTTGGCCCTGTTTGCCAGCGACTTCGCCCGTCCGGCCGTTGAATCGTGGGTGGAAACGTCCTTCGCGGACGCTCGGGTCGATTTTGAGGTGGACTTTCTGTCCTTCCTCGTACTGCTGGACGGCGCGCTGTGGTGGCGAGGTGCCACGTTCTCGGGGGTTGTTCGAGAGCTTTTCGCGGGTGCTGTGGTTAGGTCCGTGCGAACTCGGCATAGTCGTATGACGCTCTTGTTCGGTGACCGTTATAAAACGTCCGTTCCACGACGACGGAGAGGGGGTGAAATTCCTTCAGACGAGGGTCGTTCTTTGCGAGTGTATCACAGAGTCAACCAGGTTCGGAAGTGGGGGAATCGAGGGAGGTGTGTCGCATAGGAGATCGCGGAGCGGTACAGAAAAGAGATACCCCGACGCGGAAGGGGAAGAATAACCTGCCCCCGCTACGTCCCATCGCGCATGACCGATAGCGACGATTTCCAGTTCGAAACGCGGTCCATCCACGCAGGGCAGGAACCGGACGAGGAGACGGGTGCGCTGATGACGCCCATCTACGCCAATTCGACCTACGTGCAGGACGGCCCCGGCGACCACCGCGGCTACGAATACTCGCGCACGGGCAACCCGACGCGAACCGACCTCGAAGATAACCTCGCCAGTCTGGAAAGCGGCGAGTTCGGCCGCGCCTTCTCCAGCGGGATGGGCGCTATCAACACCGTTCTGAACCTGCTTTCCTCGGGGGACCACGTCATCGCCAGCGAGGACGTGTACGGCGGCACCCACCGCATCTTCACACAGGTGTACGAGGACTACGGCCTCGAATTCTCCTTCGTGGACATGACCGACACGGACGAAGTATCCGACGCAGTCCGGAACAACACGGAACTGTTGTGGGTCGAAACCCCGACGAACCCACTGCTTAACGTCGTGGACATCGCAGCGATGGCTGATATCGCGGAAGACGCCGACGCCCTCTGTGCAGTGGACAACACCTTCGCGACGCCGTACCTCCAGCGCCCGCTCGAGCTCGGCGCGGACATCGTCTCGCACTCGCTGACGAAGTACCTCGGCGGCCACTCCGACGTGGTCGGCGGTGCACTCGTCACGGACGACGAGGAACTGGACGAACAGTTCGGGTTCTATCAGAACAGCGTCGGCGCGACCCCCGGCCCGCACGACTGTTTTCTCGTCCTGCGCGGAACCAAAACGCTCGGCGTTCGAATGGACCGCCACTGCGACAACGCTCGCGACATTGCCCACTGGTTGGACGACCACGAGGCGGTCGAGACGGTGTACTTCCCCGGCCTCGAATCACACCCGAACCACGAACTCGCGGCGGAGCAGATGGACGACTTTGGCGGTATGGTCAGCTTCGAACTCGACGCCTCGCTCGAGGAGGCCGCAGAAGTCGTGGCCGAGACGGATATATTCACCCTCGCCGAAAGCCTCGGCGGTGTCGAATCGCTCATCGAGCAACCCGCGACGATGACTCACGCCGCGATTCCGGCGGAAGAGCGACAGGCCGCGGGGCTATCGGACGGCCTGATTCGCGCCAGCGTCGGTATCGAGCACGTTGATGACTTGAAAGCAGACCTTCAACAGGCGTTCGACGCCGTGCTGAACTGAGCGAACGGGCGGAGTCCGTCCGGACTATTTCTGCGGAGAAATCCTGACGAACGAAGGATAGAGGGGTCACTCATCGATTGAAATTCCGAAACCGAAAAATAACCGGAATTAAATCCGGCCGACGTTCTGCACGTCGACGCTCTCGACGCCTTCGACGGACGAGAACGATTCCTCGACCGCTTCCGTGCCACCGGCATCGTCGGGGACGATGACGGTCGGCAGGAGCGCGACGAGGCCGAACGCGACGTCGTCACGCTCGAAGCCGTTGATTTTCGCACCCTCGGGGAGCGAGTCTTCGAGTTTCTCCTGGAGATCGTCGAGATCGATCTCGGGGCTTTGCGGCATTACCTTGACTTTGGCGGCTACTTTTCCCATGGTTTACGGTCCGAGGAACCCACAGTCGGGGCACTCGTAGAGGTTGCTCTGTTTTCGGCACTTCGCACAGCGGTAGATGGTCTGCCCGCAGTCGGGGCACTTGAACGACGCGGCGTTCGTGCCGGAGATGTTAATCCCGCACGAGACGCATTTTCGCGCCTGCTTTTGCGTCTGACTCATACCCCCACGTTCCGCCGCGCGGCTTTTAACGCTTCCCTTCTCGTTCCGAACCCGGTCGTCCGGACCACACCGTTCGAACGGCGCGTTAGAACGCGCCCGTCTCGACGGTGGTGTCGGCGTGGAGGCTGTCTTTGACTGCGTCGTGAACCTTACAGAGTTCGAACGCGCGGTCGATGACGTTCTGGGCCGTTTCGTCGTCGGTCTCGGCTTCCCATTTGATGTCGAACGAGACGGAGTCGAGTTTGTCGTCGTCGTTCAGACCGCCGTTTACCGTGATTTCGATCTTCCCGAGGTCGCCAGCACCGCGCTGTTCGCCGCCGACGCGGAGGGCGGGAACGTAGCAGGACCCGTAGGCCGCGAGCAGTGTTTCGAGCGTGTCGGGTGCGTCCTCACCCGTCGCGTCGATGGTGAGCGAAAAGTCGCGAACATCGTTCTCTGCGCTGTAGCCTGCTTCCGACGTGGTAGTGACTTCTGGCATTGCAGTTTACAAATCTGGCGCGACACTCCTAAGGTTTGTTCTTCCGGCCTCGTTTGACGGAGTGACGGTATCGCTTTGAGCGATGATTCGTCCCTGTCCTCGGAGTGAATCCGTTCGGTTTGTCGAGGGTGGTTGCTGACTCGAAGAAACCATCCCTCGAACGGATATCGGACACGACACCGAAAAAGAATCCCGGCGAGGCTGACCCCTCAGTACGAGATTTCTTCGGAGAGGTCGAACGTCTCGTCGCCCTCCAAGATTCGAACGTCGGTGTCGCTACCGGCCGCATCGACTTCCTTCGCGAAGTCCTCAGGGTCCTGCTCGATTGGCGGGAACGTATCGTAGTGCATCGGGAACGCGAAGTCGGCGTCCAACCAGTCCACGGCGATGGCCGCCTGTGCCGGTCCCATCGTGAAATGATCGCCGATCGGAACCGCGACGGCATCGGGTTCGAGATACGGGGCGATGACCTCGCGCATTTCGACCATCAACGAGGTGTCGCCCGCGTGGTAGAACGTCTCGCTCTCCTCGTCGCTGACCTGTGTCGGTTTCGTATCGGAGATGACGAACCCGCCGGGCATTCCGGCACTGGTACCGTATCCCGTGTCGATGCCGTTCGTGTGGTCCGCACGAACCATCGTAACGAAGGCGTTACCGCATTCGACGGTTCCACCGAGGTTCATTCCCATCCCGCCAACGGCGTTGTACTCGCCGAACTCGTCGTTACAGTAGCCGACGAGTTCGGGTGTCGCAACCAACGTCGTTCCTTCGTAGCGGTCCACATCACCGATGTGGTCCGCGTGCCCGTGCGTGAGAAGGAGGTAATCCGGGTCGATTTCTTCCGGGTCGGAGTCGGTTTTCGGGTTGTCGAAGAACGGGTCGATGAGGAAGTCAGTGTCGCCGACCGTTACGTGCCACGTCGAGTGTCCGTGCCAAGTGAGTTCCATGGTGCGGGTTTAGGTAGTGCGTAAGTCGTCTTAAAGGATGTTGGCGATATGTGAGGCGTTACCGGAGTCCGAACGATTTAGACGCCCGAATACGACAACCGGATATGAAGCGAGTCCGATTCCGCGACCCAGCAGGCTCAGTCAGAACCGGCGAATGGGCGGACGATGAAGTCCGATTCGGCGGCGAAACCTACGATTTCGACGAAGTCGAACTCCTCGCACCGACCGACCCGACCAAAATCGTCTGTGTCGGCCTGAACTACGCCGATCACGCGGCGGAGCGAAACAAGGACGTTCCCGACCGCCCGCTCCTCTTTCTCAAACCGCCGAACGCAGTCGCCTCGCACGGCGACACCGTTACACTTCCCGCTGGAAAGGAACGCATCGACCACGAGGCCGAACTCGGCATCGTCATCGGCGAGCAGTGCCGAAACGTCGCCGAGGAAGATGCGATGGACGTGGTTGCCGGGTTCACATGCGCGGACGACATCTCGAACCGCGACGACCAGGACCGCGAGCAGAACTGGGTCCGCGGGAAGGCCTTCGACAACTCCTGCCCCCTCGGGCCGGTCATGGCGACGCCCGACGAAGTTCCCGACGACGCCGCAGTTCGACTCCGCGTGAACGGCGAACTCCGACAGGAATCCTCCCGCGATCAGTTCATCTTCTCCGTGCCGGAGCTCATCGCGGAAATCACGACCTACCTCACGCTCGAAGTCGGTGATGTAATCATTACTGGAACCCCTGCGGGAGTCGCACCGCTCGAAGACGGTGACGATGTCGAGGTCGAAATCGAGGGAATTGGAACGCTTTCACACGACGTTCGGATTCCGTGAGGAAGGGCACCCCCTTCCAGCGCTGTCGCTGCCGGTAAAACGGAAACGGGAGGAGGTCCAAAACGGTTCGCCGAGGATTACAGCGAGTCCCACGCCTTGAACGCGCGGTTCCACGAGGTTACGTCCGCGATCCACCGTGCGGCAATCACTTTCTTTAGAACCTCCGCCGGAACCGAACTGAAGGTGCTAATCGGGAAGTCCATCCCTCCCGCCTTGACACCGTGTGCGACGGCGTCGTCGCCGATGGAGATGACGGTTCCTTTGTCGTCGAACGTCCACGTTTTGAGCGGTTGTCCACGGATTTCGCGGGCGATGTTCTCGCCGACGACTTCGGCGGCCTGCCACGCGGCCTGTGCGGTCGGTGGTGCAGGGTTCTCGCCCTGGTCGATGATTGCACAGTCGCCGATGGCGAACACGCGTTCGTCGCTGGTCTGGAAGTCGGCTTCCGTGGTGACGCGGTTGTGCTGGTTGTCGAGGTTGCAGTCGCTCATTGCCTTTCGGCCGGTGACACCGCCGGTCCAGACGAACACGTCGTATTCGAGTGGGTCGCCCTCGTCGAACTGAATCTCCTCGTTCGTGGCTTCCGTAATCGGATCGTCCGTGAGGATGTTGATGTCCTTTTCCAGGAGGTGTTTTTTGACCGTTCCCTGCAGTTCGGGGTCCTGTCCGGGCATGATTTCGTCCATCGCCTCGACGAGGTAGATGTCGATGGGTGCACGGTGTTTGTCGCGGTACTCCGCGATTTCACCCGCACTCTGGATGCCCGACAGTCCGGCACCGCCGATAACGATCCTTGCGGGGTCGTTACGCGAGGCGGTTTTCGCGGCCTCCTTGACTTGGTCGTGGATTTCGAGCGCGTCGTCGAGTCCCTTCAGCGTGAGCGCGTTCTCCGCCATCCCGGGGATGCCGTAGAAGGCGGTCTCGCTTCCGAGAGCGACGAGGAGGTAGTCGTAGTCGATGTCGTTTCCGTCTTCGAGTTCGACGGTCCGGTCGTCGGTGTCGATGCCCGCAACGGTGTCCTGGACGAACCGGGTGCTCGGTGATTTGATCTCGTGAATCGGGAGCGTGATCTTGTCCTTCACCCGTGGGTCGCGAATCACCCTGTGGGATTCGTGCAGCACGAGGTGGTAATCTGTGTCCGACACCCACGTAATGTCGGCGTCATCGAGTTCTGCTTCGAGTTGCTGTATCGCTCCGGCACCAGCGTAGCCAGCACCGAGAACGACAACCTTCGCAGTCATACCAGAATCTCAGGAGTCATGCGATACAAAGGTGTTGAAACCCGCAGCAGGATGCATGACAATCACTCCCTCGGTAGTCCCAAATCTGTCGGCTGCAAGGTTTAAAGGTTGTCGCCCCAAATACCCGGCTACTATGGATAAGCAGGACTTGCGGAAACAAGCGCACGACCTCGACGTGACCGTCTGGGTCGGTAAGAGTGGCCTCGGTGCCGTCACCGACGAACTGGCGGACCAACTGAAAAACGAGGACCTCGTGAAGGTGAAGTTCCTCCGGGCGGCCCGCGGCGAGTCCTCGACTGACGAACTCGCCGACGAACTCGCCGATGAGGTGAACGCCGAACTCATCGAAACACGCGGCAATACGGCGGTATATCACTGATGGTCGAACCCCTACCGGGATTAGGAAACATCTTTGGTAAGCAAGCGGGTCTCGTAACGCAGGCGATTTACTTCGTCGTCTCGTTCGTCGTGCTTTACTTGCTTGGACGAATTATCGTCATACCACTCGTCAAGCGAGTACTCGACAGTCGTGGGTACGACGAGAGTGTAAAGAAACCTCTGGGTAAAATCGCCAATTTCATCATCCTGTTTACGGCGGTTGCCCTCGCGTTTGGATTCGCCAAACTCGGTAATTTCCTCACCGCACTTGCAACCGTCGCCGCCGCAGCGACACTCGCGATCGGTTTCGCGTTGCAGGACATCATCGCCAACTTCGTCGCAGGCGTGTTCATTTTCACCGACAAGCCGTTCAAAATCGGCGACTGGATCGAGTGGGACGGCGGAAGTTACTCCGGCGTCGTCGAGGACATCGACCTTCGCGTAACCCGCGTTCGAACCTTCGACAACGAACTCCTAACCGTGCCAAACTCCGTCTTAACCGACGGCGTCATCAAGAATCCCGTCGCGAAGGACAAACTCCGCATTCAGTTCCTCTTCGGTATCGGCTACGACGACGACATCCACCAGGCGACGGACATCATCGTCGAGGAAGCCGAAAACCACCCGGAGATTCTGGACACACCCGAACCGTCCGTTCGGCTTACCGAACTCGGCGACTCCGCCGTGGGTCTCAAATCGCGATTCTGGATTGCGGACCCGAAACGCGGTGACTTCGTGAAGACACGCGGCGAGTACGTCACCGCCGTTAAGGAACGATTCGACGAGGAAGGTATCGACATGCCGTACCCCCACCGACAACTCACGGGTGGTGTCGAGGTCGCCAACGCCGCCGAGTTGGAAGCACTGAGCAGCGACTGAAAGTAGTCGCGTCAGCTTATTATTTCAATTTCTCTGAAAGAGTCTTGAAGTCGTTCGGGCCGCCATTTCCGTCTATGGATGAAAGTAGGCGTGCATTCCTCTCTACCGTCGGCATCGCCTCCGTCGGTGGAACGGTCGCGCTTGCGGGGTGTGCTGGAAACAGCCTGCAGGACGCGAAGGGAGGGACGACGACGGCGACACAGGTCGGAACGACGACAAAACCTACGAGCGAAGGACGAGCGAAACGGACCGTCACGAGATCGAAGCTACGCGCCGGAACGGAACAGGAAACGACGGTATACGAGATTCAGTCGGGAAAACCCGGATCGACCGCGTACGTGATCGGGGGCATGCACGGTAACGAGGAGAGCGGTTACTGGGCTGCTCGTGACATTCGGACATGGAAGATCGACGCCGGAACGCTCGTCGTCCTCCCGGAGGCGAACGGTCCCGCAATCGAGGAACATCGTCGTGAATGCCCCGGAGAGATGGATCTCAATCGACAGTTTCCGATCGGCGAACCGCCGAAGAACGCGCTCGCGAACGAGATGTGGAATTCGATCATGAGCCACGACCCCGATGTACTCATCGACCTCCACAGTTCGAAAGGAATTCTCCGACGAGGGGGCGACGACGGCGTCGGACAGAACGTCTTTCGGTCGAGACACGACGCCGTCACTCGGAGTATACATACCGCGATCGAACTGCTGAACGACGAGTACGTTACTGGTTACAACCCGATTTACGATTTCGTCCAAACGCCGATCGACGAGACGAAATACGCGACCGGGGCGATACTCATCAACAAGACGCGAATCGACCTCGATATTCCATCGTGCCTGTTCGAAGTCACACAGGACGACGTCAAGCCGGAAAAGCGAGCACGGTGGTCGAAAGCCTTCGTCGCCAGCATGCTCGACACGTGGGGTATCCGCCCGTTGCAAACCGAATAACGAGCGTTATCGCTCGACGAGAAGAATACGATATGAATGTGGACGGCCGAAGTTGCCCGGCGTTCCGGACCGGGGAATCCCGGTTGCCTCCTCCACCCCGCGATCCTACGAGCGACAGATGTCCGATGGTCCGCTGCTCACTTCCGTGCCTGACGGATTGCCACCGATTAACTGCGACGAGACACCCCTGCGAGTGTTCGACGCAGACCGCTGGCCCCGCAGGACGAGGCTTCTGCGTTGGCTCCCGGGGCCCGGCCCGGTCTGACCGGACTCGTCCGGTGTTCGGTTCCCGCTCAAGACCACAGCGCGGGCAAGGGGCAGGGCCTAACTGCCCAACCTAGTCCATTTCCAACTAACCGACACCACCTTAAGGGCCTTTCGGGTTTCGTCCCCGTCGTCCGAATCCCGTCTCGGAGTTCCCGAACGGGCCATTGGGTGCCGAATTCATGCAACCGTAGCAATAGCAACGACGTTGGAGACGACGACGAGCAGTCCAACGACGAGGTAGACGAGACTTCCGAGCCTGAAGGTCCGTCGTGAGCGATGTGTCCAGCCCGAAAGAACGACGAGCAACACGACGGTGATCGCCTTGATGAGAACCAGACCGAACAACCCCATCTCCCTGAGTAAGTGTGCGACGAAGGGATTTCCTTCTTTGAGGCCGAGTTCGAGTCCCACGCCGGTCGTCACCACGTCTCCGAGCATCACGCCGAGAACGGCGACTAACAGTGGCAGGGAAACGTGTGACCACAGTTGGGAATCGTCGAATTGCACAACCCATCTCCACCGCCACGTCACTTTGTTATAGGGTGGCTGATTGGGAGTAACAACTCGATGTATAGCGAAAAGGGACGACTACAGCACGCTTCGTGCGTACCAACCGGCGCTTGCGGGGACACCGAGCGTAACGAATGCGAGCGCCCAGCGATGACCGGAGAGCGAATCCATCCGAGCAGCTTCCACGATCGTGGCCGATGGCGTCACGACCGCCCACCATAGGGTAATGACAGCCATAAATATACCAAGGACGAGAGTGACGCCAGCGACACTCGCGCGGTCGCTCCTGTCCTGGAGCCCCGATCCGAACGCAATGAGTGCTACGAGCGCGAAGAACGTGTCGAGCAGATGAACAGGAACGGGAATCGTTTCGTAGTAGACGCTTACCGCCGTGGCCGGTGCGAAAAAGTACGGGAGTGAAAGAAGCAAAAGTACTGCCAGACACGACACGATTCCGACTTTCGGCGCGAGTCGTTCACTCATGCCCGAAGCCACTCACCGGGATGAGTTAAACGCCGCGTTTGAGTCGGAAAAATCACATCACTTCGGAACAAACGGGTGGGTATGGGACTCGGAAGTACGGCCAAGAAGATTCAGAAAGTCGCTGACATGGCGGAAAAACTGTACGTAAAATTAAACGAACTCCGTGAGCAAATGGTCGCCATCCGCGATTCGTTAGAGGCGACGGACGAGCGCGTTCAGCAACTCGAAGTAGAGAACGCAGAACAGAGAGCACTCATCGAGGCGTTGGCCAGTGAACAAGGAATCGACGTCGAATCAGTACTGGCCGATGTAGAGCCCCCGGAACCCGTCGATGAGGAGGGAGAGGCGGACGAATCCGCAGAAGCAACCACATAACAACGACTAACAGCCCGGCCTTCGTTTTTACGCGCATGACGACACATCGGGAACCGCTCGATTCGGTGTTGGACACCATCGGGCAAACGCCGCTCGTCCGCGTTCAAGATGCACCCGACGAGGTGCCAGTGTACGCGAAGTTGGAGTCGTTCAACCCCGGCGCGAGCGTCAAAGACCGCATCGGGAAATACATGCTCGAGCAGATGCTCGAATCCGGCGAACTCGCCCCCGGTGGAACGGTTATCGAACCGACCGCCGGAAACACCGGAATCGGCTTCGCACTCGCGGCCGGACAGCTCGGTGTGAATGCCGTCTTCGTCGTTCCCGAACGGTTCAGTGTCGAGAAACAGCAACTCATGCGTGCACTCGGTGCCGAAGTCATCAATACGCCGACTGAAGACGGAATGGGTGGCGCAATCGACCGTGCCCACCAACTCGCTGAGGAGACGGAAAACGCGGTGGTGCCACAGCAGTTCGGGAATCCGCTGAACGTCGAAGCCCACTACGAAACGACCGGGCCGGAAATCTACGAGGCGTTGGACGGACAGGTCGGCGCAGTCGTCGCCGGGTGTGGTACCGCGGGAACCCTGATGGGGATGGCAAAATACGCACGTGACCAGAATCCGGATACGTACGTCGCCGCCGTCGAACCCGAAGGGTCGCTTTATTCACGGACGGTTGGTGCTGACGTGGACGAAGCGGAGTACAAAATCGAGGGTATCGGAACCCACAACCCGGCGACGAACGAACTGTTCGACCCCGACCTCGTGGACGAAATCGTGCAGGTTCCCGACCGAACCGCCCACGACGAACTGAAACGACTCGCACACGAAGAAGGCCATTTAGTCGCCTCCAGCGCGGGTGCCGCAAGTATCGCGGCCCGAAAGATAGCGGAGAAAATTCAGACAGGGGAAGTCGATGCTCCCTTTGATTCCGTCGTCACAGTCTTCCCAGACTCCAGCGAGCGGTACCTCTCGAAGGGGATCTATCGCTCCTTCGCGGAGTGGGACGGATAGGTCGGCAGATTTTTTGTTTCGATCGTGCGGAACTACCCCATCAACCGCTGATGCTCGACTTTCATACAGTGGTCGTGAACGACTCGTTTTCCGGCGTCTTCGGCACGTTTCGCTGCATCTTCGTCTCGAATCCCTAACTGCGTCCACACGACAGCTACGTCGTCGCGCTCGATGGCGTTATCCACGATTTCGTCGACTTCCTCGCTCGGACGGAATATGTCCACGATGTCGATGTCCTCTTCCACGTCGGAGAGCGAGTCGTACGTTTTTCGCCCGAAGATCTCGTCCGCGAACGGATTGATCGGGATGACCTCGTAGCCGTGTTCACGGAGATATTTCGGAATCTCGTGCGCATCCTTGCCTGGCGTCGAGGAGCATCCGACGACTGCGACGGTGTCGTGTTCGAGAATCTCACGAAGTTCGTCGTCGTTTTCCACTGGCATAGAAGAACTGACGCGATGGGCGCGCAAAAGGATTCGGCTGGCTGTGGTGTCGTGTGTCGGCCGACACCGTCGTGCTCTACAACGGTTGCCAACCAGCCGTGGAACCGACGCCCTTTATCCGAATCTCGGATTCGTTTCCATCGGCTTCCCTGACTTCGATCTCACCGTCGAACAGCTGTCGGAGCGTGCTCATCGTCTGGTCGTCGTGCGCCGTCGAATCGATGATGAACAGCCCGAATGCTTCCGCACTCTGGATACGACCGGTAAAAACGTGGAGGAATCGAAAAACGGTCTGTACGTTCGAGTACATAAGAAGCGTGGAAAGCGAATCGAACGCGATTCGATTCGTTCGAACGCCAGCGTCGTAAAACTCCTGAAGGAGCTCGGAGAGTTTGATACCGATGCCAGTCATATCGACCGGCGAGGACGCAAACTCGATACCGTCGATGCCACGAGGGTTCATTCCCTGTTGTTTCGACACGCAATCGACGACGCCGATGGGTGTCCTCGACCTATCGATACGAGATTTGTACTCCGTGAGCATCTGTTTACCGCCATCCTTCGTCGCCACGATAATTGCGCCCTCGCCACCGGTCCCTCCGTGTGCGAGGATATCGAGCGCCAGATTTCGCTTACCGGTCATCGACGGACCCGAAATAAGCAGGTTTGTCCCCGGACCGACTTCGATATCCGAGACCATATCACCTAAGTTGTACATACTGGCACCACACTGTCGAGTAGCGGATAAAAAGCGACACAAATACTGTGCCGATTTTCTCCCCCTGTTTCATCTGAGATTAATATCTTGGATTTTACTTATATTCTTTTTGATTGCTGATTAACCCGTTTGACCGGTCACAGCAACACGGCGATTCGACCCACGACGAAGGCGATCGCGGCGAAAAACATACCATATTTCAAGTGGTTTTGCCCAGCCGTCGGGTCGTCGAAGCTCTCGTAGACGGCATAGAGCATGACGAAGTCTGCAGGTACGAGAACGACGAGATATGGTAATCCGAACGTTCCCCAGATATACGGCAGCGGGCTCGCCGCCACTGCAATGACGAGAAGGACCGCACCGATCGCCAGTGCGGGATCCGCACCGATCGCCAGTGGGAGCGTGTTTAGTCCCTCTTCTCGGTCACCCGCCATGTCCTCTACGTCCTTGATGATTTCGCGCGTGAACGTCGAAAGAGCCGCCAGCAGGAAGAGAATAAACGCGGCACGAATCCCGGTGTTCACTCCCTGCGGCAGAACAGCCCCTCGAGCACCGACTGCCACGGCCACGCTCCCAAACAGGAACGTGCTTCCGCCGAGATACGCGACGACGGCGTTCCCGACGCCAGGGAGCCCCTTGAACAGTTTCGTGTAGGCGACGAGCGCGATGAGATTGACCGCGGCGATAGCGATTGCGAGCACGGGGAGCACGAGGGCGGCGACCACTGCCCCACCGAACAGTGCGCCGCTGAACAGCAGTGCTCCTCTCGGAGAGACCGCGCCACGCGGAATCGGTCGTTCCGGCGCGTTGATACGGTCTATATCCCGGTCGAAGTAGTCATTGATCGCGTTCCCTGCACCGGTCGCAAACCACGTCGCAGCCACTGCAGCGACGACTCGTATCGGCTTTGGGTCGGTAAAGACACCACCCGCGACGAACGCTCCGATGAACGTGAGCATTCCTGCCGCGAACGCGTTGCCCGGACGCGTGAGTTCGAACAATCCCTTCGCGCGTCCGTCAATAGCCATACGGCGACGTACTCGGTCCACCCGGTATAAATGGACTGGATATCGATTTCCCCGAGTCGAAACCACGACGTTTAAAAGGTGCCACGCAATAGAATGAGGTACAGGGCGCTTAGCTCAGTCTGGACAGAGTGCTTGGCTTCGGACCAAGCTGCCACGGGTTCAAATCCTGTAGCGCCCATGTTTTTGCGACGAACGAAGTAGGGGAGTGAATCGATGACGGCTTCCGGCCGCGACCCGCTTCGGTCGGGAGTATTGGTTGACGAACGCGTATGTACTGCCGCCGAAGTTACCGGCGTCGTCCCGTCACGAGCGGCGCTAATCGTTGCATGGAATCGTGAACTCTCGGGGTTTTCCGAAGAGCGGTACCGACCCGATGTCACGGGGAAGTCGTGCCTGTGCCTGATAGACATAGGTGGTTCCCGGCCTGAGACGCCATTCCTCGTTTTGGTCGCTCACGCCCTCGTTCCCGTACTCGAACGTCAGTGAGAACGCCGGACCGCGTTGGTCGCCGGACTGCAACCGATTCGGCGGCGCATCCGGATGCCACAGTTTGATTTCCTCACCATAACTTCCCGACATCGTCCCTTTCTTTTTGTACGTAAATCCGACCCAGACGTGCTCATGTCCACCAAACCCAGTCATGTTGCCGAAGAGGGTGACTCGCCGATTCCCTGCCTCGGCGCCCTTCGTAATGACTCGTGGTGTTTGGTCGGTATCGGTCGTCGCTCCGACGGCTTGCTCCCCAAGCACACCGAGTCCGGTGACACCGATGGCGGCGGAACGAAGCACTGTCCTGCGTGTCGGTCGGGAAGGCGGATTGGAATTCGACATGCTACCTCGGAACATGCACACGGGTATCTTTGTTATGCGGTTCCTTCTAATCAATTGGACGATATTTTGTGGGACCTACAGAAAATTAGGATAATTTTCAAATATAGGGTATTTATCACGCATTTACCTCGATACAGTACACCTCCAATACGTCATCGTCCAGCCATCCGACGACTCACGGGTTACCACCTGATAACCATGTTAGCGAACGATTATGCCATCAGTTACCATTCGCCATACCATGGTGTGTCCGTATCTCGAATACTCGGACGGAACCGATGGGACGGCGTTCGATGAACCACGAGCCTTCTGTACCGTCATCGACGAATTCGTCCAACCGATGCGCGCCGACATCTGTAACGACCGGTATGAACTGAACCACGAGCGCGACTGCGAAATATATCGCGAACACGTCGATGGAGACGGCAAATGAGCTATGAAGCATACCTCAGTGGCGACCCCCTCATCGTCACGGCGGCGGTAACTGGCGGCGTCCACGGCAAAGAAGCCAACCCGAACATTCCGGAGACAGCCGAAGAAATCGGGCATGCCGCTGCTGCTGTCGAGGAAGCGGGTGCCGCGGTCGTTCATCTGCATGCCCGGAAACCGAACGGCGAGCGTACCTTCTCTACCGAGCGGTTTCAGGAGATAGACGACGCCGTCAGGGAACACACGGAGAACATCATCATTCAGCATTCGACTGGCGGGACGGGGGCACCGGACGAAGACCGACATCTCCCCCTGCGAACCGACCCGCCGCCGGAGATGGCCTCGCTCGATATGGGGCCGCTGAATCGATACGACCATCTCACGAGCGAGAATACGCGGGGACTGGTCGACAGCCTCCACGACGAGATGGAAGAACGCGGTATCAAACCGGAACTGGAGGTGTTCAACGACGGCCACCGAAACGAGGTGTTCGGGCTTCTGGAGCGTCGTGACCTCGCCGACCCGGTGTACGCCACGCTCATTTTCGGGCCGGGGACGCTCACGCCCCCGACACCGAGGAATTTTCTCACCGCAATCGAGGGTTTGCCCGACGGAGCGCTGTTCAACACACTCGGATTCGGCAAGCACCAACTCCCGTTTTCCTCGATGGGAATCGTCTTCGGTGGCCACGTGCGGGTCGGATTGGAGGACAACGTCTACTACCGACGAGGTGAACTCGCGGAGAGCAACGCGCAACTCGTTCGCCGGGTCGTACGACTCGCTGGCGAACTCGAGCGCGAAGTCGCATCGCCTGCGCAGGCACGAGAAATCCTCGAACTGTAATTTCGACCGGTTTCGAAATCACGGGATTCAAACCACTTGCTCCCGATTTATACGTCGAATGCTGCCGCTGTTTCACGATTTCAGTGACGAAACCGTGCTCGTCTTCGGCGGGGGACACGTCGGGCTACGGAAAGCGCGATTTTTCGCCCAAGAAGCGAACGTCATCGTCGTCAGCGCGGAGTTTTCGGATGAACTCCACGCGGCATCACAAATCAGGGCACACGTCACTCCGGACTCCCTTTCGAACTGGCTCGACCGAACCGACCCCGCACTCGTCGTCGCCGCGACCAACGACGGCGCACTCAACGAAGCAATCGAACGGAGCGCACGGGAGCGAAGCATCCTCGTCAATCGTGCTGATCAACACGGTGGCCGTGAAATCGGTAGTGTCGTCGTCCCCGCGACGGTTCGGAATGGTGATGTCGTTACGGCGATCGGAACCGGCGGGCGAAGTCCCGCGCTAAGCAAACAGCTGCGCCAGCAAATCGAGCCGCTGCTTTGCGGTGCGGACTCGATGGCCGAGTTGACCGCTGTTCTCCGCGAAGAGTTGAAGGAACGGGGAATCCCAACGGGGAAACGCCGACGGGCGATTCACGCGGTCCTCGAATCGGAATCGGTGTGGAACGCTATCGAAGACGAGCGAATTGGGAACGGTGATTCCGGCGGAACTGACGCACGCGCGGAAGCAGAGAGAGCCGTCAGCAAAGTGCTCAATCGAGACTGAGCGTCCCGTCGCCGTATGGGTTCGGTGCGATCTCCTTCCCGGTTTTTCGGTCGATGACGTGAATGACGCCAGCATCCTTTTTCGCGGGACAGATATCCGCGGCACGGACGTTTTCGTCGAGTTCGTCCGCACCGAGGAAGTACGTCTTCGGGGAACCGAGTCCGGTCGAAAAATCCATCTCCCAGTTGTCCGCGACCTCGGCACATTTCCCCGCGCCGAAACAGCGACCGCCCTCGAAGACGATTTTGTACGGCTTTTCCTCGACCGGCGGCGTGTTCGTCACGAGGTAAACCTCCGCAATTTGGTGAGCGTTTCGAGGGCATTCCCATCGGCAATCGTCGCGTTGGCTTTCTCCAATCCGGCGTCGAGCGACGCCGCGCCGCCGCCAGCGTAGATGCGGAACGCCGCGTTGAGCGCGACCGCATCGACGAACTCGTCGTCGCACTCGCCCGATAGCACCGATTCCGTGATTCGAGCGGAATCGGCGGCGACGGCCTCGACTTCGAGGTGGTCGCGTTCGAACGACATACTGTAGTTCGCGGTCTCGATTTCGTAATCCGTCAACTCACCCGAATCGTCGTTCCACTCGGCGACTTTCGTGTACCCCGGTCGGATGTCGTCGTAGCCTTCCAAGCCCTGAAACAGGATGGCGCGTTCGACCGACGAAGTTCGACTCTCCCGAAGCGTGTCGATAATTCGTTTCGCGAAGGAAAGGTGGTAGAAACTACCGAGATGAACCGCCGCGTCGGCGGGATTCGCCAACGTTTCGACCGTATTGATGAACGTTCGGACGCCGACTGCCGAACGACGACCGTGGAGTGCATCTACGTGGGGGTTGAATCGGGACTGGTCGTAGAAACCGAAGCCGACCGAATCGGTCATCGCTGCACTTTCTGCAGGCTCGAGGTCGGTTTCGACGCCGAGTTCCGAAAGGACGTGGCGATACGCACAGCCCTCGGTCATCGGAACGCGGTCGGCGCTGTGAACGACCACGGGTGTTCCCGAGGCCGCGGAAACCAGTCCCGAGGCCACGCCGAGCAGCGCGGTTTCGCTCTTTCCGTCGTAGTTCGCGCCGCAGTCTACTGGCTCTACATCGGGAGAAGCGACTTTCACGGAGGTATCCCGCATGGCATCGAGAAATCCTGCCAACTCTTCCGGTGTGTTACGCTTCCAGCGGTTTGCAACCCAAAACCCACCGAGTGCAGTCGGGTCGGCGTCCCCCGAGAGGATTCGTTCGAAGGCCGAAGAGGCCTGCTCGTAGCTCATGTCCTCTGCTGATTTCGGCCCGGACCCTACCTGCGACATCAGCTCTCGTAGCTCCATCATTCGACACCTCTATCGGAGACGGCGGTTTCGGGTGCCGGGGCGAACCCGACCGACGGCGCACCCTGGAGATACTCGATGACGTTATCCCGGACGGACACCACGTCACCGACGACGGTGACGGCGGGCGGTTCGATGCCGACTTCGTCCCGCCGCTCGACGATGGTTTCGAGCGTCCCAGTGACGGTGAACTCGTCGTCGCGGGTTGCCCGTTCGACCATCGCGACTGGGGTATCGTCGGACACGCCGCCCGCACGAAGCGCAGCCATGTTTTCGGGCAGTTTGCCGACACCCATCAGAATGACGAGCGTTCCCCCCGCCTGGACGGTCGCGGAGAGTGCATCCCAGTCGAGCGCGCTCTCCGGTTTCGTCGGATCTTCGTGACCAGTGACGACCGTTACACACGAAGCGTGGTCGCGATGGGTGACTGGAATACCTGCGACTCCCGGCCCCGCAACCGCACTGGAGATGCCGGGAACGATTTCGAAGTCGATACCGGCGGCAGCGAGGTGCTCCGCCTCCTCGCCGCCGCGGCCGAACACCGTCGGGTCGCCGCCTTTCAGACGAACGACGTCCTTCCCTTCGCGTGCTTTTCGAACCAGCAGGTGGTGAATCTCCTCCTGCGTAGTGCGTTCGCCGTTCGGCCCGGGCCGCTTCCCGACCGAGATGATTTCCGCGGCGTCCGAACAGGAATCCACGATTCGGTCGTCAGCCAACCTGTCGTGGAGGACCGCGTCCGCCGAGTCGAGTAACTTGCGTGCCTTTACCGTCAGCAGTTCCGGGTCACCCGGTCCTGCACCGACCAAATAGACTGTTCCTGTATGCATCGAATCACCGCACCTCTTCGAATTGCTTCGCATGCCGGTACCGCACTCGGTAGCGGTTTCCGGAATCGCTCAGTTCGCCATCGCGGACCGACGAGTCAACCACGATGGCATCGACGAACGCCTGTTTCCCGTCGGTCCCGCGCTCCGTCGCTCGTTCGAATCTCGATCCGTCGTCGGCGTCCTCTCGCTCGACTGCTAGAAACTCCCGCGCCGCGGCCACGAACAGCGAGCATGGCTCTCGGCAAGGAAATTCGCCGTCGCCGCGGGGAACGGCAATATCTTCGGCATCGGTCGCATCCCATTCACGGCGTTTGCAACACACCGAGTCGGCACAACAAGCGACGACCGCGTTTTCCAGCGCGTCTCCGTCGAGGGCACCGATTTCGGCGTAGATTCCCGTCTGGCGGTCGGCCGTCTCCTCGAAATGGGTGACGTCGAGGTTTCCGGACCGCTCCTCGTTCCAGTTGGCAACCGTCGCAGGGTACACCCACTCCACGACTCGGTAGAGGTCGTCCGGGTCGTTCGTTTCGAACGACCATCCGGTTGGCAGAGTTGGGGCGGTCCGCAACGGTCGATAGGTGCCATCGTCGGTCGATCGTGACAGGTCGCGTATCGCGCTCGGGTCGTCGGGCGTGTGGAGGGCCGAAGCATCTTCGTCACGATCCTCGATGTGGCGAACGGTATATTCCCGTTCGAAACCCTCGGTTAGTCGGACGGAAAGGGCGAGTTCACCCCACGTCCGGGAGAATCCGGTTTCAGTTTGGAGCGCATCGTAGCGTTCCGAAACGGGGCGACGTGCGCCTTCCAACCACCGCAAAAACTCCCGGCGGTGAGTGCCGTGCCCCCCGACCTCGTGCTCCCAGTGATACCAGTTCGAGACGTATCGAGGATGGTCTCGAGCAGCAGTTCGGAACGCCGATTCGGTCAACCCCTTGTGTCGCGTGGACCGGGTTTCGAAGGTGAACCGCTCGTCGTGCTCGACCGAGAGACCGTCGAAATCGATGCCATCACTCGCCGACCGGACGAGTTCATCGATGCGGGTGCAGTGTGCGACTGCCGATCGGTTCGGTTGGGAAGCGGTCCCAGTCGCGGGGTCCGACTTCACTCGCTCCCCATCGGAGTCCATCACGCGTTCGAGAACCACGTCCGCAACCAGCGGTTCCGTTCCGACCGCACCCGCGTACCAGACGGTTTTGGCATCGACTTCGGCAGGAACGTCGTAACCGGCGTTCGCGTCGTCGGTCAAACCGATGTCTTCGGGGATGTCCTCCTGCGTGTGGTAGCCGTCGGCGATGAACAGCGGAACCACGACGAGTTCGTCGCTCTCGAAGTGGTCGGTGAGGTCTTCGATTCGCGGGTCTTGATCCATGAACAGCGCTCGAACCTCGTCGAATCGTTCCCGGTTTCGGAGCTGTTCTGCATGTGTTCGTGTCGCCCTCGCGCTGTTCTCGTTACGCTCGGTACCATGACCGACGACTGCGAGTCCGACGCCCGAACCGACGTCCGGATTTCCGGTCACGCGCTCGGCACGGCGGGCGATAACGTCCGTCATCGCCTCGTGCGTGCCGACTGGGTCGGTGTACTGTACCGATTTGTCCACGTCGAGGTCCCATCCGTCCGCAATTCGAAGTTCGCGCGGGATCACCTCGTCGGTGAAATATCCCTCGCTGGTGAACAGCGGAACGACGTACACGTCGTCCTGCTCGACGGTTCGGAGTACGTCGCGGGGCGATGGGGATTCCTTCCAAAACGCCTCGTACACCGCATCGAAGACGTCGCGTGAGCGGATTTCGTCCGCGTGGTCGTAGAGCGGTCGGGCTGACTGGGGGTCGAGATGCGACCCGTGCCCGACCAGGACGAGTGCAACATCGCTCATTCTTCGACCGTTTCCTCGTCTTCGTCCCTCCCTCGGCGCTCCGAGAGGTGTTCCCAGATTTCCGTACAGCCGCTTCCGTCGGGCACGTCTTCCAAGTGGTCGTCTTCCCGTCCCTTATTCACGTCTCGTCACCCCTCGTCGATTCGACGGAACGTTCGTCGTGGAGATATCGTCGTTCGGCGTTGTCGGTTCCTGTCATCACCCCTCGATTTACGGTACGGCTCCTAAACGGTGCGTCTTGGCGTAATTCCAGCCGATGCTCCTACGTTTCGGTAACATTCGTGGGTATCTCCGACAGTCACGAGCGGGGTGTTTTCGGTGTATTCTCCCTCTTTGGGCAGACACACCCGATTTTCTCGCTCGTGACGCGTCATCCAACGCGGCGTGGATTGCGACTGCCGACGTGTTCAGGTCAGGGGGCGCCGATGTGCTGGCATGGCTATAGCGGTTCGCACGCTGGACGAAGGTGCGTGGGTGAACGTGAACAACACCCGGATCGTCGGCGTAAGCAACGTCTGGAAGCTTGCACACCACGACATCTGCGGCTGTGAAGTCGCCTTTTTCGTCGTCGAAGTGTTCACCGACGTGGGGGTCGATGGCAAGTGGGTCGAAGCCCGTGCCGGTGGACAGTGCATCGGCTGTGGCGAGCACGGAACGACTGACTGGCTCCGAGTCGGGAAGATGGGTACCGACCGCTTCCGCCCCATTGCCGTCGAGGGCGTTCATTCGCCTGGATAACTGCTCTGTCGGTCCTCGGAAAACGGACCGTCACACCTCCCCGCGATATTTGCCGGGATTTCCGATCCCCGGCGGACATTGACGCGGAGCGCGACTGTTTACGGGTCGGTTCTGTACGATGGCCCATGCCGACCGACGTGGAGAAATGGAAGGACGAGGTGTACGGAAAGGAGATTCGCGAGCACATGCTCCGATTCGCCGAAGAGGGGTGGGACGCCATTCCGGACGACGAACACGATGCGTGGTTCGAACGGTTCAAATGGTGGGGGCTGTACCACCAGCGCGACGGACAGGAGAGCTACTTCATGATGCGGATCGGGCCACCAAGTGGCGTGCTCGAGCCCGGACAGCTCCGAGTCATCGGCGAAATCGCGCGCGACTTCGCCGTCGGTCCCGCCGCGAACCCCGAGTTCGGAAATGGTTACGCGGACGTGACGACCCGGCAGGCGATACAGCTCCACTGGGTAAACATCGAGGACGTGCCCAAAATCTGGGACCGTCTCGAAGAGGCGGGGCTTTCGACCATGCAGGCCTGTGGCGATTCATGGCGTAACATCGTCGGTTGTCCAGTCGCAGGCAAGGACGAGGCGGAGTTCGTCGATGCCCTCCCCGTAGTCGAGGATTTACAGGAGAACTTCAAAGGGAACCCCGAGTACGCGAACCTACCACGAAAATGGAAGGTGTCGGTGACCGGATGTAGGGAAGGCTGTGGACAGGGCGACATCAACGATATCGGCATCGAACCCGCCGAGAAGAAAATCGACGGCGAATCGGTTCGTGGGTTCAACGTCCGCGTCGGCGGTGGCCTCGCCGGTCGCGAACCGCGATTCGCCCGCGACATCGACGTGTTCGCGGAACCAAACGAGGTGGTCCCGGTGCTGGGCGGGCTCTCGGGTCTCTTCCGCGATTACGGCAACCGGGACAACCGCCGTCGCGCACGCATCAAGTTCCTCGTGGACGAGTGGGGTCCCGAAAAGGTCCGCCGTGTCCTGCAGGACGAGTACGTCGATTTCGAACTGAAAACCGCCGGAGATGACCTTCGTGAGGAGTATTCGTACAACGCCGGGGTTCCGGACGACCACGGCCACGCCGACCACGTCGGGGTTCACAAACAACCCGACGGGAACTACTACATCGGCCTGAACGTCCTTGTGGGTCGCGTCGGTGCGGAGGACATGATAGAGATGGCGGACATCGCGGAGGAGTACGGTTCCGGCGAAGCCCGACTCACGCAACGCCAGAACATCATCCTCACCGACGTTCCCGAGGAGAACCTCGATGCCATGCTGGACGAACCGTTGTTCGACCAGTACAGCCCCGACCCGCATCCGTTCCAGCGCGGGTCGATTGCGTGTACCGGAACCGAGTTCTGTTCGCTCTCCATCGTGGAGACGAAGAACCGGCAAGTTCGCCTCTCGCGCTGGCTTCGTGACAACGTCGAACTGCCGGACGACGTGGCGAACTTCCACATCCACTTGTCCGGTTGCACCGCCTCCTGTGCCCAGCCGCAAATCGCGGACATCAGCCTGCGCGGGATGAAAACCCGCAAGGACGGCGAGGCGGTCGAAGCACTCGATATCGGCCTCGGTGGCGGCCTCGGCGAGAATCCTAGCTTCGCATCGTGGATTCGGGAGCGAATCGCCGCCGACGAGGTACCTGGCGCGATTCGAAACCTCATCGATGCGTTCGATGAACGGCGCGAGGACGGGCAAACGTTCCGGGAGTTCGTACAGTCCCACGACGAGGAGAAACTGGCCGAGTTCGCGGAACCCGAGGAAACCTCCTACGACGATCCGTACATGCACAACACGAAGAAGACGTGGTACCCCTACGCCGACGACGACGCGATGGAGGCCAGTCCGGCACCGAACAGCCCGGACGACGCGATTTCAGGGGACGACTGAGATGGCTGACCGAGTCCTCTCGGTCACCGCTTTCACCACGTTTGACCTCGTAGACGCCGTTGCGGAGGGTCATGGGTGGACGGAGGAAGCGGTCGGCGTTCTGAACGTCAAAACCCCGCGCAGTGAGGGTTCACCCGACGAAGTGTTACTGCAGCTCGAACTGGACAACACCGAGTTGGAGCATCTGCCAGCACACGCCGAAACGGTTTCCCTGTCACCGGAGCAGGCACGGGAGTTGGCGGGGGAGTTGGAGCGGTACGCCGATTCGGTGGCGGAAGAACGGTCGTAGTGGATGGAAACGGAACTCCTCATAACCACCGCGTAAGGAGTCGTTTAACTGGTCTATAACTTTAGGAGTCGGGGTACTCTACCCCATCGGGGATGATTTACTATGCCCCAATCACAAAACGGCGAACGAGATCGTAACGACAGTAGTCAACGGTCCACACAGAAAGAAACTACTGGACAGGGCAGTGCGAACCAGCAACCACAAGCGCAGAACACGCGTCGGAAGAACGATGGGTCGTCGAACTGGCTCGCGAAGACCGGCTTGATGTCGGGCCTCGCAGTCATCGGCTTCGTGTTGCTGTTGTTCGCGCTCGGCCAGGCCGTCGGTTTCGACCTGCTGGGACTGTTCGCTGAAGCGGTCAGTTCCCAGACGGGACGCTGGCTCGTCGTCGCGCTCTTCGCCCTGCTCCTCATCGGAGTAGCTGAGCGGGGACTTCGTGGCACTCTTCGCCGCGTCTAACGCTCCCCGGCTCGATTTTGTTCAGAAGTGAACGTCTGGCACGCTGTATTCTCAATCCATTCGAACGGTCGCACAGCCGCAGGTGACGACCGGGTCGAATAGTTCATCGACCGGCATCGCCTCGCCACAATCTGTGCAAATGATATGTGGCTCCGACCGTCGGCGTTGTTCCCGATAATATTCGACCGCCTGTACTCCAATCAATGCTGCAGCACCGGCTCCGACTGCCCCCATCAAAACCGTGTCAAGTGTGTTTTCGCGTGCCATGGTGAGGCAAGGATGGGCCAGTACCTTAAAGCTACTGCTGAATTCATCCAACATAACTCTTGCTGCCATAGCGGACCCTTCCGAGTCGCAAGCGGTTCATATAAAAATAGGTTCGTCGTAGAACAGTTCGTATGATATCCCTCACTGGGTCAGTCGTCGGGTTCGTCGTGAGCCTGCTCATCGGCGCACTCGGCATTTACATCGGCGCGAGAGTCGTGACGAAGACTGACGATTACGGATACGCACTCATCACAGCCATCGTCGGGTCGATCGTCGGCGTCGTCGTCGCATTCTTGCTCGGGTGGCTGTTTGGCTGGGTCGTCGTCCTTATCGCATGGGTTTGGGTCATCAACTTCCGCTATCCCGGCGGTTGGGGCAACGCGATCGGAATCGCACTCATCGGATGGCTTTCCGTCGTCGCCATCACGTACGTACTGGCAATCTTGGGAGTTCTGACGTTCGAGGCGCTCGGCATTCCAGGTATCTAATCATCCAACTCTTCTCCGAGCAACTCTACCGCGTTCCGAACAGCACCGACTGAGGACAGATAGCCCGCCCCGACCGTCGCTTTTAGCGCCTTCGCTGGCGTACCAGTAACTACCGTTGGACCGATCTGGGCGACTGCACCGTCCCCGATCGAGACGAGCCACCCCGGCGAATCGAACGTGAATTGGTCGAGTCGAGGGTCGAACACGTCGTCCTGGCCCGTGACGAGTCGGACGATATTTGTCGCGACGACCCTCGCTTCACGCACCGCGGATTGGGCGCTCGCAGGAACGGTTTCTCCATCGCCATCCACGACACGAGCAGCATCGCCGACGACGAACGTTCCGTCGCCGAGTCTGAGCGTGCTATCGACGGTCGGGCGGTCACCGCTCAGCGCGTCCGGCCCGCGGATACCACCGGTCCAAATGAACTGGTCGTAGGGAAGCGCCGTCCCGTCAGCTATCGTGATCTCCTCGTCGTCCGCACGCTCGACAGCGGTTCCGGTTCGAATTTTGATATCCCGCTTTTCGAGTTCCTTCGTCACCGCCTGCTGGAAATTGCTGGGAAACGACGGTGCGATATGGTCGAACTGCTCCAGCAGGATTATTTCTGCATCCATCTCCTCCTCGCGAGCGAGCGCCGAGAGTTCACCCGCGACCTGTACTCCCGACAAACCCGCACCACCGACGACGATTCGACCACCCTCGTGGGTGAAAAACCCCTTCCGAATCGTTTCGGCGTGATGGAGTCGTTTGAGCGGCGTCGCGTGTTCTTCGACGCCCGGCAGTCCGTAGAATGCGGTTTCCGCGCCGAGGCAAACGCCAGCGTAGTCGTACTCGAGGTTCGGTTCATCTTTCGACTCACCGTTCTCGAACACCACCCGATTTTCCGTCGGGTCGATGGATTCGACCCGTGCCACCCGAATCTCGCAATCGAGAACGTCTTCGAGTGGGATCGAAATATCGTCCGCGAACGACGGTCTTCGGATGACTCGGTGAAGTTCGTGCTGAACCAGATGCTCGCCGGTCTGCTCGACGAGAACGAGATTCGCATCGTCCGGGAGGGAACGTTCGAGTTTTCGGGCGAGAGTGAGACCGGCGTAGCCAGCGCCGAGAACAACGACCTGCATGAAGATAAATAGGAAAAGCAGGGCTAAAGGCGTATTCCCCGCTAGAACAGGGATTCGCTTTCCGGCAGGATTTCGGCAGGGCCGCCGACCTTCCAGCGCATCGTTTCGACGCCACAGTCGGCGATGACTTCCTCGACGTATCCCTCGTGTTCCGCCGTCGTGTTGACGTAGACGCTCGCACCTGTGTCGGTAGAGAAGTAGACGGGGATGTCCTCTTTCTCGCGAAGTCGCCGAACCTCGTTGAAGATTTCGAGCGTTTCCGGCTTCCAGTACACCCATCCTGCAGGCCCAGTCATCGTCGTCGCGGCGAGCGAAAGCGAGTCGTGTTCCGCCGTCTCGAAGACACGGTCGAAGTCGCCTTCGCGCAGGGCGTCACGCATCTCCACGAGTTGGTCGTGAATGTGGGCGAGTCGCGCTTCGAACATGTGGCTGTCGGCAGCCTCGCGGTGAGCTGCTTCGGTCTCCTTGTACGCGGGAACCAATCCGGCGACGATTCGCACGTCGTCTTCGAGCGGCGATTCGAGTCGCTCTGAGCGACAGTCGTGGTCGTTCAATCCCGTGTGGAGGTCCGAGAATCCGCCGGTCACGGCGCGCGCCGCCGAGGACGACCCGAGGCGTGCGATGGTCGAAATATCTGGGCGTGATAGATCGAGTCCCGCGGCTTCGGTGCAGGCCATCGCGGCGGCGGCGAACCCGGACGAGGAGGAACCGAGGCCGACGTTCGATGGGAAACTGTTCTCGCTTTCAAGGCGGACGCGGGTGTCGATTTCCGAGAGTTCCCGCACACGCGAGACTACTGTTCTAACGCGGTCTGCCGCGTGGCCCGTCAGTTCCTCGCCGTCAACGACGAAGGTGTCGGAATCGAGGGTTTCATCGAACTCGGCGGTCGTCTTCGTGTGACTCGGCGCGGTACAGACGCTGATGCTGTCGTGGTACGGATATCGCTGTTCCTCGTCTCGCATTCCGTGGTATTTGACGAGACCTTGAATCGGGTGGGCCTTCGCGGTCGCTTTCATACGTCGATGGGTGTGTGACGGGCGTTTAAACTCTCTGGAATACTGGTGAGATTCATCGAACGTCGTCCACCCTAAAACCGTCGAGCGATTTGGTATGCTATCGTCATGGGAAGGGTCACGGAGAGGAGGACGAGAGATATCTCGTCGGTCGTTGGCCCGGTTCCGGTCGATGCGCTGTAGACGTAAAGCGCGCCTATAGCGAGTACCCCAACGACGGTAGCGACGTAGTCCGGGTCGGTCCACGAAATACGGATGGGTTCGGCGGCCATGGCTACACCTACGAGATTCGGCAGTGATGTTTCTATCTCCCGATTGACGAGTTCGAATTCTCGAATATCGAACGACTGAAATCCCGTCCCGCTAACCTCATCGACATGGGCGCCCAACTCGATACGCGAGAGGCACAGTTGGATGAAATCCTCGATAGGTTGTACGACGAATATCCCGACGCGACCATCTCGCTCAACTTTTCAAACCGGCTCGAACTGCTTATCGCGGTGATGCTCTCGGCGCAATGTACCGACGAGCGCGTAAACAAGGAGACCGCGCACCTGTTCGAGAAATACCAGTCCCCGGAGGACTACGCGAGCGCCGATGTTGACGAACTCGCCGAAGATCTGAACTCCATCACCTACTACAACAACAAGGCGAAGTGGATCAACAGCGCCTGCCGAACTATCATCGAGGAACACGACGGGGAAGTGCCGGACACGATGCGCGAGCTGACCGACCTGACCGGAGTCGGGCGAAAGACGGCGAACGTGGTGCTCCAGCACGGCCACGACGTGGTCGAGGGAATCGTGGTCGATACGCACGTCCAACGACTGTCGCGACGGTTGGGATTGACCGACGAACAGAGCCCGCAGAACATCGAATCCGACCTGATGACGTTCGTCCCCGAGGCGGACTGGCAGTGGTTGACTCATCTGTTCATCAGCCACGGACGCGCGACCTGTACCGCCCGCAGTCCGGACTGCAAGGGGTGCGTGCTCGAAGATATCTGCCCGTCATCGAAGGTGGACAACGACATCGACCTCGCCAGCGGCGAGGCGTGGAACTGAAAGAACGCTCGCTTCAGAGATAATCGGTGTGCAGGATGAAAAACCGAGCGACGCCGAGCATCCACGTCAGCAACCAAAACACGATGTAGCCCGCGACGCCGACGCGTAGTCGCCACCGCCACGAATCCATGTTTTCGTGTAGTTCACTGATATCCATCTCGGGGTTCGGAGAACCGTACAAATCGTGCGCACGTTTTACTTGAAAGATTCTGACGATGCCCGTGAGCGCGAGAACCAACAACGCGTACGCTTGGAGTCCGAGAAACGCGTGAACTGCCGCGAGGCCACCGAACTGTCGGAAGAAGCGGGGAATCATCCACGTGACTGCCGGTATCGTCGTCAACAGAAGGCCGGTAACGATGAACTTCAGATGATGCGTGAGAACACCCCACGTTACTGTTTCCGCTTCGATAATTATCCACGCCCCGTAGAGGTAGAACGGAAAACTCGCAGTCACGACTAGTGCGACCACCGTCGCAATCGCCGCGTCGCTTACCATAGTCGGTGGTTAGCCTGGGGAGCGTTAAACCGTCCGAAACGTCGGGCGTGTCAGAAGATGTTTAGCCGTCGAAGCGTAACTTCCGAACAATGGCTGACTCCGACAGTGGGACGAAGGGCGCAGGTGAGGACGCGCCGGAGAAATCCCGCGAGGAACTCCGCCGCGAGGTCGATGAGAAGTACGATTTCGAGAACTTCGGCCCCGAAGATATGGCGGAGATGTCCCTCGAAGAGTGGGAAGCGGCGTTCGACCCTGACACCTGGATAACGGGCGAGGAACTGCTCGACCGGGTGGAAGCTGACTTGAAACACCGAATCGCCGTCAGGGAAGTGTTCGCCGTCGTCGAACGGACCACGCACGACGGTGAACCGTTGCTGGTCGCCTACTCGGACGAAGGGTACGCCGTCGTCTACGCGGACGGAAGCGTCGAAGGACGTGGAACTGTCCTCCGCGACGTGAAGCCCACGGTTGCATTGGCCTCGATGGAGGAATACGACGTACCCGAGATGCCGGAAGGTGACCAACTGCCGCAACCCGACGAAGTACCGGAGGGAAGCGGCGAACTCGGCAACAAACTGATGCAGACGATAGGCGGAATCCACATCGTTGCGGGATTCGGCATGCTGATCGCGTGGGTTCTCATCTACTTTCGAATCATCGGCGTGCCGCAAAATATTCGGCAGGGGGCGCCCCTGCTGGCACTCGTCGGCGGCGGATTCCTCGTGTTTGGATTTTTCGTCCTGCTCATCGTCGCGAACGCCCGTCTTTCCGACAGGTTCCGCTCGGAAGAGTACAGAAACCGACTCCGGTCCACCGGAGTCGAATCCGGCGACCGACCCGATTTTCTGCCCCTGGACGAAAGCGATCGAGATGACTGAACCGCCGAGAGGGGTTCCATAACGGTCGCTAGCGGCACTCCCGCGGCATCGGTGGGTTTAAGCAAGTCCCATCCTGACCAACACATGTATGAAGAGGCGGGACTTTCTACTGGCGGCCAGCGGCGTTGCTGGCGGAACTGCCGCGGCGGCGGCACCCGCTGGTGCGCAGCAGACGACCACGTCGGGAGGTGGCAACCAGTCCGGCGGCAACGGAACTGGCGGTAACCAGACGACCGGGTCGGCCGGTGGCAACCAGTCGAGTGGAAACCAGTCTAGCGGCAATCAGAGCAAAGGCGGGGGCGGCGGTGGCGGAGCGACGAAAACCGTCAAAGTCGGCCCCGGTGGCGAGCTCGTCTTCGAGCCAGCCGAACTCCAGATTTCGCCCGGCACCACGGTGAAGTGGGTCTGGGAGTCGAACACCCACAACGTGGTTCCCGAAAGCCAACCCGACGGGGCTGGCTGGAAAGGATCGGGAAGCGAGAGCGAGACGTTCGATTCAGGGCACACGTACGAGCACACCTTCGATACGGAAGGGTCGTACGAGTACTTCTGTGCGCCCCACAAAAGCGCCGGCATGACCGGGTCGATTCAAGTCGGCGGCAGCAGTGGCGGCGGCGGTGCTCCGGCTGAAGTCGACCCTGAAGACATGGGCGTGCCGTTTCAGGCGCACTACGTCGGAATCGCGACGATTCTGATGATGGTCGTCTCACTCATCTACACGTTCTTCTTCCTGAAGTACGGTGAGTCCGCACACTCCAGTGGAGGGAACAGATAGATGTCCTCGTCAGGAAGCACGTACGGCGATATCCACCGATACGAACCGGCCCGCGAAAGCACGACTGCCGCTATCGCAATCGTCCTATTGACGATTATCGAAGTCGTGTTCGTCGGGTTGTTCACCTACGGCCTCCTCAACGGATGGGGGCTGACGGAAGTCGGCAACATGTACCTCGGTGGCGTTCTCGCGATCATCTTCATCGACCTCGCGTTCGTTCTCATGCTGTACCGAAAGGAGTTCCTCCCCGACGTGATGATCGTGAAAAAACGACGTCGCAAATGGGAAGACCTCTACGTGCGTGAGGAGGAACAGTACGGAACCGAATCGTTCGGAGATGCATGGGAGCAGTTCAAACGAGCAGTGTATCCCTACTACAAACGATAAACAATGGCAGGAGATGACAAATATCCAGAGAGCACAGGTCGCCGCCGCTTCGTCAAGGGCGTCGTCGGAAGCGCGACGCTTGCCGGCGTCGGAACCGCTGGAGCCGCATCGCTGAAATCCGCGACGGCTTCGGCCGGTGAAGGTGGCGGTATCACTCAGTTCATGGGTGTCGAAAACATTGCCGGGCCCGCACCGCGGGCGATGCCCCAGATACCCGTCGAAATCGACGGAGAAGGGTATCTCAAAGGCTTTTTCCCGAAGCCATCGACGGAGAAAGTACAGGGCCGTGAAGTGACGGTCGCCGAGGCGAAAATCGGCGGCATTACGTACTCGGCCAACTGGTTCCAGTACTGCGGTGTCCAGACCTACAAGGGCGTCAAACCCGATGCCGACATGGACAACTACTTCCGATACAAGGAGGGTGCGGGATACGATTGGCAGGCGAGCGAAGTCAAAGCCGGTGACAAAGTCCACATCGACGACTTCACCGACTACAAGACATGGGGTAACGGCATCGGAAAGTCTGGGCTCGGAAAGCCCGCAACGGTGACCTGGCGCTCGCAGGACGTTCCGCCGAGCCAGACGATGACCGTCCAACTCATCCGAAGCCCGAAGATCGAAGAAATATCGGGCGAGAGCAAGTGGCTCAAAGAGAGCACCGAAAAAGGCTTTATCGCCAACCTGAACAAATGTACGCACTTCTGCTGTGTACCTTCGTTCAAAGGCATCGCTGGCGCGGCAAAGTTCGGTGCACAGGACAAAATCTACTGTCCGTGCCACCAGTCGGTGTACGACCCTTTCAGCATCGTCAAAAAATCGTTCGTGGCGTTGCCACGACCGGAGGACGACTAAATGAGTATCGAACGCAAAGACGACCACGACCACGGCGAGTGGCTCCGCGAGAAGGACCTGACGCCCATCGAGAGCACGTTCCTCACGACGCTCATCTGGATGGACAAGCGGTTCCGCATCGTGGACTATCTCGAACTACTGGAGACGTTGTACTACCGCGTCAACCTCCAGATGCCGAAAAGCCACACCGAACAGTACGGGCTGGATAACAAGTTCTGGTACTGGTACCCGCTGTACGCACTCGGAAGTTTCTCGACCATCGCGTACGTGGTAGCCGCCATCAGTGGCGCGTTACTCGGGTTCTACTACGCACCGTCGACGGCAGGAGAAACGACGGCCGCGTACACCCAGCTGACATACATCATGACGGACCTCAACTTCGGGTTCATGCTCCGAAGCATCCATCGCTGGTCGGCACAGGTGATGGTGGCCGCGGTGTTTCTCCACATGCTCCGTGTCTACTTCACGGGCGCGTACAAGGAACCCCGCGAGGTCAACTGGATTCTCGGCATCATCCTCATCAGTTTGACGATGGTGTTCGGATACACAGGGTACCTGCTCCCGTGGGACCAGCTGGCGTTCTGGGCCGGACAGATCGGTGTCGAAATGAGCCTCTCCGTCCCGCTCATCGGCGAGTGGGTGGCACAGCTCCTGTTCGGCGGCTTCAGTTTGAGCCAGGCGACACTGCAGCGGATGTACATCCTACACGTGTTCTTGCTGCCGTTCGTCGTGACCACACTCATCGCGGTGCACATCGGCATCGTCTGGATGCAGGGCATCGCTGAACCACACTGATACAATGACCGACGAAAACGAACCCCGAACCGACGGAAGTGGTACCGGCATCGTCCCGCCGGACGACGAGACCCCCACGTGGCTCGAACGCAAGCAGCGCACGCAGGGACTCTCCCGGCTGACGTACGAATACTTCGAGCGCTCGCGTAGGGAGGACCAGGACCTCCGTCAGGAGTCCAGCTACGTCGAACGTGACGTGCTGGCGTTCCCGACGTGGCCCCACGAGATGATTCGTAATCTCTCGATTACGAGCTTCTTCGTCGGGATGATTCTGTTCCTCGCCGCGACGCTTCCGCCGCACCTCGGCCCACCGGCGGACCCGAGTTCGACCCCGGCGATCATCCTACCCGACTGGTATCTGTACTGGTCGTTCGGCCTGTTGAAGCTCGGACCCCTTAACCCCGAACTCGCCATCCTCGGTGGCGACAAACTGATGGCGGACCGAACGTACGGTGTCGTAGCGAACGTCGTCGTCGTCAGTATCATCGCCATCGTCCCGTTCCTGAACAAGGGAAGCGCCCGACGACCGGTCGAAGAACCGTTCTGGGGCGCAGTCGGCATGTTCGGCGTCTGGTTCGCGATCACGATCAGCGCACTGTCGATCAAGAACCTGCTTCCCATCGACGCTCACCTCACGTTCGACTTGGCGTTCCTCGTGCCGATCGTGGCCGGAACCATCACTTACGCGGTGTTGAAGTCCATGCGTGAAGGGTACATGTTCAGCCTCAATCGACGGTACTACCGCCTGCGGCCGCCGAAATAATTCGGTTTTTTCTCCTATGTCTTCACGCGACGACGACGAATCCGAGACTAGTTACTCCGTTTTCGATGACGGGAGCGATGGCGACGACGAATCGAAGGCCGAAGGGGACTCCGGTGGTATCGCTTCCCGTGAAGTGGTCGTCCCGCTTCGCATGTACAAAGTCGTGACCGTCTTCTCGACGATGTTCGCCGTCTTCACGGTCGTCGGCGGGTTTATCGCGCTCGACTACGCGACCGACCGGGCGACCGCACCGCTGCCGCAGGTCGATTATCCGGTCGCAATTTTTGGCTTGCTCCTCATCGCGTCCGGAACCGTAGTGTACGCCTTCTCCACGCGATTCCGGACCGAGGGAATGGGAAAGTCTAAAGACGACTCCGACGAACCGTCAAACAATGGCTGACGAATTCGCAAAGGGACTCGGAATCGCGACGACGGCGGGTCTCGCTTGGATGGTGCTTTCGGGTTGGTATACGACTCCCGGCTTCGAGGAGACGCAACTCCTCGGTGAGATTCCGGGAGGCCTCGATATGTACGGTAACCTCGCAATCATGCTCCGTGAAGTGTTCTTCTGGTTCGCCATCCTCGCCATGCTGTTCTTCTGGGTCCTCATCCCTGGCATGCGCCAACTGCGACAGGCACGCTCGTAAGTCGAAAAGACCCGGATTTTCTCTCGATCCGCGATAGCTGGCTAGCCGTCGATACGCGTTCCCGGCGTTTCGCCACCGAGAAACGCCGACACGTCGTCCGGGCCGAAAATCGATGCCGGTGCACCCAGTTCGAGCAGTGACCGAACTTTTCCGGCCATGCCCCCGGTGACGTCCGTCGATTCGCTCTCGCCGAGCACGTCGGCGACTTGTTCGTAGGCGGTGATTTCGGGAACGATTTCGGCGTTTTCGTCGAGGACGCCAGGAACCGTCGAACAGAACCCGACGCGGTCGGCATCGAGGTGGCTTGCCACCGAGACGACGAGTTCGTCGCCGCTAACGACGGTGACACCCTCTTTTTCGTGGGCAATCACATCTCCGTGGAGGACGGGGACAAATCCTTCGGCGACCATCGTTTCGATGTGCCCCGTTGGGAGCGTGAGGGACGCGTTCGCGTCCCGAACAGCGGTGGAAAACGGATGGACGGGAACCGCTGCAATGCCACGATCGTGGAGACGCGAGAGGACGAACTCGTTCAACGTTTTCATCGCGCCGTGGATGTCCGTGACAGCATCGATGTCGTGGCTTCCAGTCGTCGTCGAGACGCCGTGCTCGTTTGCGTGGTGGTGGCCAAAACTACCGCCGCCGTGTACCAATACCAGGTCGTCCGCGTTCGCTTCGCCGAGTGCGTCCGCGACGTGGCCAAGTGTTTCTCCATCGAGCGTATCCGCGCGATCTTTGTCCGTGATGACACTCCCGCCGAGTTTGAGCACCGTGAGACTCATTCTTCGCGTACCCCCTCTGTGTCGAGTTCGGCGCGGAACGCGTCTTCGCACCCCGGCGTAAATCGAAGTGCCGTCTCCGTCTCGTCCGTCGGGTCGAGTGCGACGATGCACCCGCCACCACCAGCGCCCGTCAGTTTCGCACCGAGCGCACCAGCATCTCGGGCCGCCCAGACCATGTTGTCCAACGAGCGAGAAGAAACGCCGAGCGCTTCCAACAAGCCGTGGTTGAAATTCATCAGCTTGCCGAGTTCCTCGACGCTGCCCTCGGCCAGCGCGCGTTCGCCCTGTCGAACGATCTCTCCGATGCTTTCGACGGTGTCGCCGGCGAATTCGTATCGGTCCCGGAGTGCTCGAACGCCTGCGACGAGTTTCCCGGTATCGCCAGCACCGCCGTCGAAGCCGACGACGATCGGCAACTCTGGTGCTTCGATAGCTCGGCAATCGTCACCCTCCACTCGAACCGCCCCGCCGGTTGCAGAGCAGAACGTGTCCGCACGTGAGGCTTCCCCGTCCTGCACCGCGAGTTCCGCACGATATGCTCTGTCCGCGAGTTCGTCACTCGAAAGCGAAACGTCAAGTTCGCGCGTCGCAGCGTCGATTGCGGCGACCGTTACCGCGGCTGAAGATCCGAGACCGGCACCCAGGGGGATGTCGCTCTCTATGGTAATGTCGAACCCGGCGCTCGGCCGTCCCGTCGCGTCTCGGACTTGTTCGACCGATGCATCGATATAGCCCGTCGCCGCGCGAATGAGCGATTCGGAGACGTCCACATCGGGTGTTTCATCGGTGTTGCGACCGTATTCGATAGTGAACCCATCGAGACTCAGATCCTCCGCATCGACACGGAGGCGATCATCGCTGCGCGACTCGACCGATACTGTTGCCCGGCGCTCGATGGCACACGGGACGGCGGGTTCGCCGTATACCACAGCGTGCTCCCCGAACAGGTATACTTTCCCCGGAGCGCTCGAAACTGTCATATCGTACTCTCGGTAAGCGGAGGGTATCACTTTTTTCGAATGGAGTCGTGTTGATGATCCGAATCAGCCATCACCGCACGACTGGTGAGTCAGTCCCGAAGAAAATATCGAATGAAAACCGCATGATGAGTATCGTCTCGTTCGCGATACGCGATCGGATGCCCCGTCTCACAAAAATGAGATATCGCTTGCCGGTTTGCCGTCGCACGTTCACCATCCACTGTTTCGACGCCCCATTCACAGATCTGACAATCCAAAATCCGTTCCCCACCCATCATCGTGTATGAAACCGTCTCGTTGGTCACTGTACTGGTTGCATCATCAAGTACTTTTATTGGAATCACCTGGCGAGTATTCGGTCGGACGATGGTTTGACTACAAGAACGGCGATACGACACGCTCTACACCATGATTCGAAGTATTCCGGAAAACAGCTCAAATCCAAATTCGTCGATTAAATCTCGCTCTCGAAGTCGTCGAGCGAGTACGCAGGTTCGGCACCGCGGCGGTCGAGCGTTTCGTTGGCAAGCAGCCAGTAGACGACCGACAGCGCTTTGCGACCTTTGTTGTTCGTCGGGACGACGAGATCGACGTTGCTCGTGTTGTTGTTGGAGTCACACATGGCGATGACGGGGATGCCAACCGTAATGGCCTCCTTGACTGCCTGTGCGTCTCCGATCGGGTCGGTAACGACGACGACATCGGGTTCGATGTAGCCGTCGTATTTCGGGTTCGTCAGTGTCCCCGGAATGAATCGACCCGTGCGAGCGCGTGCGCCAACCGCTTCGGCGAACTTCTCCGCCGGGAAGCGACCGTACTGACGCGAGGACGTGACCAACATCTGCTCCGGATTGTAATTGGAGAGGAAATCCGCGGCCGTGCGGATTCGTTGGTCGGTCTTGCTCACGTCGAGGACGTAGAGGCCGTCCGTACGAACGCGGTGGATGAATCGTTCCATGTCCTCGGTTTTCTGTTGCGTACCGATGTGGACACCTGCACCGAGGTAGTCCTCGACAGGGATGAGGAGGTCTGCTTCCTCGTCGCCGAGCACGTCCTCGTCGAACTGTGGTTCTTCTTCTTCGGTCTCTTCCGCCTGTGCGCCGACGTCTTCGTCGGGGTCAACCTCGGGTTCCGCACCGGACTCGCCGGTCGGTTCCGCGTCGACTTCCCCTTCCGCGGCTTCGAGACCGTCCGTTTCTTCTTCTACCTGTTCTGAATCGTTGTCGCTCATAATCGTGATACGTTCTGCTCGATTCGGATGAGTTCGTTGAGTTTGGCGGTTCGCTCGCCACCAACCGTGCCCGTTTTGATGAACGGAGCGTCGGTCGCGACAGCGAGGTGTGCGATGGTCGTATCCTCGGTTTCACCGCTTCGGTGTGAGATGACAGGGTCGTAGCCGTTCTCGACGGCGAGTTCGATCGCGTCGAAGGCATCGGAAAGCGTTCCGATCTGGTTTGGCTTGATGAGAATGCTGTTTCCGGCATCCTGTTCGATACCGTCCGACAGTCGCTCGACGTTCGTGACGAACAGGTCGTCACCACAGATGAGCGTTCGGTCACCGACACGGTCGGTGAGTTCGGCAAAGCCTTCGTAATCGTCCTCGTCGAGTGGGTCCTCGACGTAGACGAGGTCGTACTCGTCCACGAGGTCCGCAACGTAATCGATCTGCTCGTCGGTCGAGCGTGTTTGGTCGCGGTAATGATACTCGCCGTCCTCATACAGTTCGGCACCGGCCATATCGAGACCGAACCGAACGTCGAAGCCGAAGTCGCTAGCGACGGTCGAAACGGCTTCTTCCATCACTTCGAAGGCTTCGTCGTCATCGATGGACGGCGCCCACGCACCTTCGTCACCTTTGGCCGAGGGAACGCCACGCTCATCGAGGATGTCCGCGGCTTCCTGGTGGACTGCGGCGTTCGCGAACACGGCATCCTGGACGCTCGGTGCGCCGACGGGTGCCGCGAGGAACTCCTGAATCGCAGTCGCGTCCGCGGCGTGTTCGCCACCCCCGATGACGTTTCCGAGCGGCACCGGAAAGGTGTCGCCACGGAACGCACCACCGAGATGTTGGTAGAGCGGTATGCCAAGCACATCAGCCGCGGCCTTCGCGGCGGCCATGCTGATTGCGACGGCACTGTTCGCACCGATTTCCGAGAAGTTGTCGGTCCCATCAGCCGCTCGAAGGGTGGTGTCAACGTCGCGTTGATCGCCGACGAAGACGTTACCTTCGAGGCGAGGAACCGCGTGTTCGCGAGCGGAGGCGATTGCCTCATTCGGGTCGAGTTCGATCGCTTCGTACTCGCCCGTGCTTGCGCCGCTCGGAGCGGCGGCACGGCCGAACCCGCCACTCTCGGTTAACACGTCAGCTTCGACTGTCGCGTTCCCGCGCGAATCGAGAATTTGGCGGAGTCTGACGTGTTCGATGCGCGTCATTGCTCCTCCTCACGACGAACGGTGAACGGAAGCACACCGGCGTCGTACTCTTCGGCCGCGATGAGAATCGGCTGTGACTCCTCGGTTTCGACGAGAACCGGCGCGCCGTACGACACTTGCAGCGCTCTCGCACCGAGGATGCGGGCTTTTTCGTATCGGGAGTAGTGTTGTTGAGCCATTACTGGTACGGGGCAACGATGTCCACGAGGTCTTTATGTGAGACGATCATTCGACGGCAGCAGTGACGTTCGACGCCGAGGTCGTCGAGAACCTTACCGGGGTCTTCGTTCCCCATGTGGGTCTCGGCGCGCGATTTGTACTCCTGCCAGTGCTCACCGACGACTTTACCGCACGTGAAACACCGGACTGGTATCATCATGGGTTAAACCACCTCAACGGTAGGACTTCTGGTAGCGGGCACGGGCACCGGGGCCGCCCCACTTCTTGGGTTCGGACTGGCGAACGTCGTTGACCAGCAAGGAACGGTCGAACTCCATGAACGCATCACGGAGTTCTGCGTCGTTCATATGCTGGACGAGTCCACGCGCGATCGCAGTGCGGACTGCGTCTGCCTGTCCGGTGATGCCACCGCCCGAAACGTCAACGTCGACGTCCACGTCTTCGCGCTCGTCGTCCGCGATGCGGAACGGTTCGAGCATCTTGAGTCGAGCCATTTCCGGCTCGACCAATTCGACTGGTTTCGAGTTGATTCGCACACGACCCTCGCCTTCCGTAACCGTGGCACGGGCGATTGCCGTTTTCTTCTTTCCGCTCGTGTTCGTTACCATGTGACGTTAGCACCTAGGTATTCGCTGACTTCGCCCAGTTGGACGAAGCGGATGTTCGAGAGTCGGTCCAGCGACGTTCCGTCGAGGATTTCGCCATCCTCGTCGTACGGGTTGCCGACATAGACGCGCACGTTCTCGAAGGCCTCGCGGCCGCGCGGCTTCTTATACGGAAGCATGCCGCGGATGGAGCGCTTTGCGATCATGTCCGGTCGCTTTGGGTAGTACGGACCTTGGTCGGAGCTGAGGTTGAACCTCGTCTCGTATTTGTCCAGTACGTCCTGCTTGCTGCCGGTGATGATGGCTTCTTCGGCGTTGACGACGGCGACTCGCTCGCCGTCCATCGCCTTCTGTGCGACCTTGCTCGCCACACGACCGAGAATGCAGTCGCGGGCGTCAACGATGACATCGGCGTCGTATTCTGCGATACTCATCGAATCACTCGCACGTTAGCGCCATTGGGGTTTTGTTCGATTGCCTGTTCGAGTTTGATCGGTTCGCCGTCTGCCTGCTCGATCTTCGTCTCCGCGGTCGAAGAGAAATCGACCGCAGCAACAGTGACGTTCTTTTGCAGGACACCGCTCCCGAGAACCTTGCCGGGCACGATGACGGTTTCATCTTCCTGTGCGTACCGTTCGATACGGCCCAGGTTGACTTCCGCGTGCGTGCTCCGTGGTTTCTCGAGGCGTGTCGCAACGTCATTCCACACGTCGGCTTCCTTCGTGCGGGAAACCGATTTGAGCTCGGCGATGAGACTACTGAGCCTCGGATTTGTCTTACTCATGCTACTTCCTCCAAGTACTGAGAACTGAAGTGCAGGGAGCAGGATTTGAACCTGCGGACTCCTACGAGACAGCGCCCTGAACGCTGCGCCGTTGGCCAGACTTGGCTATCCCTGCACGCTGAGAATACGTGCGCACCCTCGTGGGCAACACACTGTTGTCCGTGGCCCTTAAAACCAGTTTCGGTTGGCCGATTCCGAGAGTCGACACTCTCCATCGAATCGGCGAACACGTCAGGGGAGTTCCAAGGGCCAGTCATTGTTATAGTTGAATTGCCTGTTCGAGTTCGTCCGCACGGTCCGCCAACGAATCGACGGCCTGCGTGACCAGCTCTTCGACGGTGAACGACCCGTCGCTTTCGACGTCGAAGACGAACGCGTTCGGGACGTCCTGGACCTCGACCTTCTTGCCGGGGAACCGGTTCGTCAGGTCGTGGTCGAACGATTCCGTCGGAACGAGTTCGCCATCGTCTTCGATGACGCCTCGGAGAATTTGGGGTTCTTCCTCTCCGAACTCGTCCCGGTCGCCGACGACTTCGACGCGTTGCAGGTGGCGATAGCCGACCGCGACGCCACCTTGATGTTTGGCGTGTTCCTTGCCCGACCCGATAACGGCATCAGCCTCCAGTTCGAGACGCTGGTCGTCTTTCAGGTCGATAATCGGAACGTTATCCTCGGCGGGTTGCACCATTTCGTCGGAGCTGATGAGGTCGCCGGAGAACGCCGTTCCCGGACCCGACACGTCGAGGCTGAGCGTTACGGTGTCGCCCTCCTCGAACTCGCCGGGTGGCGTGGTCAGCGGAACCAAACCGAGACGCAGTCCGATCTGCTCGTCGAACATCACCGAGGAGTTCTCGATGACTCGAAGCGTATCGATGGACAGCGTCGGCACGTCCGCGATCATGGCCCGGCGAATACCGTTGGCGAACGCCGGGGTAACGTTGCGAACGAGGAACCGTGCCTTGCGTTCGTCGCCGTCGATGAACTCTACGTCGAAGTCTTCGGTCATGTGTTAGAATCCACTACCTTTCGGTGCGCGGGTACCGTCGTGCGGAATCGGGGTCACGTCTTCGATTCGACCGATTTCGATTCCGGCACGAGCGAGTGCGCGGATCGTCGCCTGTGCACCCGGACCCGGGTTCTGCTGTAGGTTGCCGCCGGGGCCTCGCACACGAACGTGGAGTCCCTCGATGCCAGCAGCCTTGACTTCGTCCGCAACCGTTTCGGCCATCTGCATGGCCGCGTACGGTGAGGACTCGTCACGGTTCTGTTTCACGACCGTCCCACCGGACGACTTCGCAATCGTCTCCGCACCAGTGAGGTCCGTGATGGTGATGATCGTGTTGTTGAACGATGCGTGTACGTGGGCGATTCCCCACTTTTCGTCGTTGTCGCTCATTCGTTACCCTCCGCGCGTTCTGGATGAAGTTCGTCTGCAAGCGGGCTGTTCTCGTCGAAGGCGACACTGCCTTCCTCGACGATTTCGACCTTGTACGATGGAATCGACACGCGTCGATCGTCCACCGTAACGTGGCCGTGGGTGATGAACTGTCGTGCCTGTTGTGGCGTGTTCGCCAGTCCTTTTCGGTAGGCAACGGTCTGAAGACGTCGCTCCAGTACGTCCGTGATTTCGAGGAGCAGAACGTCGCCGAGTTCGTCACCGTCGTCGAGGACGCCGATTCGTTTCAGACGGGAGAGGAACTCCTCGCCTTCTCCGGATTCGTCGCCCGTGATGTCGCCGAGCAGTCGTCGGGCCTCACGGCGGAAGTTACGGAGTTCACTCTGGGCACGCCAGAGTTCTTCCTTGTTCTTCAGGCCGTATCGGTCCATCAGACCGCGTTCTTCACCGATTCGCTCGCCCTGGAACGGGTGGTTCGGTGTCTCGTAGAATTTGGTGTTCTCACCGGGGAGCGACATTATTCTTCGTCACCCTCCGCGGCGGCTTCTTCCTTGATAGCCTCGACGTTCACGCCGATCGTACCCTCGGTACGACCCGTGGACTTGGTTCGCTGTCCGCGAACTTTCTGTCCACGTTTGTGGCGAAGGCCTTTGTACGAGCTAATCATCTTCATCCGGTTGATGTCCTGCCGTCGCGTCATGGACAGGTCGTTACCGGTTTCGTGGGTCGTCTCGCCGGAGAAGTATCCGTCTCGGTGGTTCGTGAGCCACTCGGGAACTTCGTCGGCGTAGTTTTCCACGGCCTCGACGACGCTCTGAATGTCGTCCTCGTCGAGTCGGCCGAACGTTGCAGTTCGGTCGATACCCGCCTTTTCGGCGAGCAGTCGTGCCGTGCGACGACCGATTCCGTTCATATCGGAAAGCGACCGCTCTACGGTCTTCGTCCCATCGAGGTCTGTTTGCCCGATGCGGACGAAGTACCGAAGGTCGTCGTCTTCGTCCTGTGGTTGTTCCGTACTCATGGTTGATAGTTTGGAGCGTCGAGGGAGGGATTCGAACCCTCGAGGCTTGACGCCACAGAGTTAGCAACCCTGCGCCGTGGGCCAGACTAGGCTACCTCGACACGCGTTCATTATGTTCGCCCTTCCGGACTCGGGACGCATGCCCCTACAGGTGTCTGCAACTCATCCTACCGGTGGTTACTATTTAAACGCAACGAATGCCTCTCGAAATGCATGTGACAGGACTGCAAGCCCTACCGAGATGACGTACATTCCAACGAAAAACGGAGCCCAGAACACCCACAGTTCGAACGTTGGAAAGAGGTGACTTCCGTAGGCGCTCCCGAGCGTAAGCACGAGATACCCCGGCAGTGCAAGCGGCGTCATGAGACGAGTATCGAATGAACCAATGACCAGTGGGACGACCAACAGCAGATACCACCCCCATACGGCGCGGCCCGAAAGCACGTTTCGGACGTTCATGAGTTCCCCCGCCGTTCGATCCCGTGATGGGAAAGTAACTCTTCGGCAGCGCGCTTCGTCCACCGAACTCTCGTTCCGAGGTCGAGGAGGAACGCCGTTGTCTCGAAGATGTATCCCGGGCGGTCCAAATCGCCCGCTACTTTGTGAACGAGCATCGGACGCGATCCCGTTATTTCACCACCACGGCGAAACTCGTGAAACGGCATCGACCACGGAACCACGGTGTCGTTCAGCTGTTCTGCTGTCAGCCGTGCATATTCGTTCGCTCGTCCCACGTTCGTGGGCCAAATCACCTGGCCGACCGACGATTCGTGATAGCCATAAATCCCGATAGATCGGTGTAAATCGAGCACTACATCCGGATCGTGGCGAGAAACGACGCCCCAGATTTCCCGTGCCAATTCTGATTCCGGTTTTTCCCCGGTCGGGAATTTTCGATTCAAGTCGCCGTCTGTCCCCTCTCGCCGGTTCGACCGAATCGCCACCTGGTTTGCTCGCGGCAAGACAACGAGCGTCCCGCCCGAAACTCGCCACTTCGTAATAGCCGTCGCTGCGCGATAGCCACTCTTTTCGTCGCCATGCATCCCACCGACGAGCAGCGCTGTCGGACCGTCCCCGTCGTTTTTGACGAACACTTCCGTTTCCTGCTTCGTTCCGGAACGAATCGTGTACGCCGGATCGGATCCACTCTGCACTCCCTTCCCACTATCGGCAACCGAAACGCTCGCTCGACCGACGGAGAGTGCACCAGTTGTCATGAGAAATGCCCGTCGTCGCATAGAGGAGGTCGCGTAGCGGGCCCCCATCAAGCTTTTTGTCGAATCGCGTTTCAGCGATCACTGTTTCGGAGGTTCAAGCGTCGATATAGCGGTCGTTTATTTCCCACTCGCCTTCTCCATCTCGGACCATGTATTCCCCGTAGTAGGGGACCCTGTTTGCGACCGTTTCGCGGAATGCTTCGCGAATCTCGTGTTTCGTCATTTCGCCCATCGGCCGTAGGTCGTCGTTGCGGTTCAGACACCCCTTGAGGTATCCTTCGTGCGTCACACGTACGCGATGACAATTAGTACAGAAGCTCGGGTTTTCGACAGGGTCGACGATTTCGACCATCCCACCGTTGACCCAATACCGTTTTCGTCCATGCATTTCGCGGATTTCGATCTCGTCAGCTTGCTCTTCGAGCCACCCGTGAACGCGCTCGATATCGATCGCCCACTCCGGTTTTCCGGTCAATTCGGGCATGTATTCGATGAGTTGTAGCTGGAGCCCGCTGTTTTCGGCGACGTGATCGACCATTTTTGGGACGTATCCCGCTGTCGCCTCGAAGACGACCATGTTGAGCTTTACCGGGTCGAGTCCGGCAGCTAGAGCTGATTCGACACCTTCCATTACCTTGTCGTACGCTCCGCTCTTGGTTACTTCCGCGAACGCTTTCGGGTCGAGAGCGTCCTGGGAAACGTTTACCCGCGACAAACCAGCCTCTCGGAGTCCCGCTGCTCGGCCGGGAAGAAAGGTCCCGTTCGTAGTCAACGATACTTCCATTTCGTTGGGGGTTCGACGAATGATCTCCTCCAAATCCTGTCGGAGCATCGGCTCTCCCCCCGTGAACTTTACTTTCTCTACGTCGAATTCGCGAGCCACTTCTAGAAACCGAACGACGTCGTCTGCACTCATTTCGTCGTCCTGTGGGTCCATCGGACCTCGCGTGTCCCCGAGACCTTCGTTGTGACAATAAACGCAGTCGAAATTACACCGGTCGGTAAGAGAGACACGTACCCCCGTGACCTCGCGCCCGAACGAATCCTCGAGCATCGACCGTACCTTTCGGACGAATATTATTAAACTCGTGGGAGTCTGCAACCCGGATGTAACCACATTCAATTACATCGTACCTGTTCGAGAAACGTTTCGTCGTATTCATCCGACAACCGAAACCGGAGTGGAACGCGACCGAGTCACGTAGTTCATAAGCCTTATCGACGGGTCACGCCCTAGCCGACATTATGGACGAAGCTGACGTTCGAGACCTTCTTCGAGAGATCGAAGACCCAGACCTCGGCGAGGACATCGTTTCGCTCGGAATCGTGAACGAAATCACGGTCGAGGACGGACTAGCACGAGTCTCCCTTGCACTCGGCGCGCCGTACGCACCCCACGAAACCGAAATCGCAAATCGCGTCCGCGAAGTGCTCGGTAGCGAAGGAATTGACGTCGAACTCTCCGCCCGTGTCGATAGCCAGCATTCACCCGAAGAACAGGTACTTCCGGGTGTAAAAAACATCATCGCTGTCGCCTCCGGAAAGGGCGGCGTCGGAAAAAGTACCGTCGCCGTCAATCTCGCTGCCGGTCTCTCCAAGCTGGGTGCCCGCGTCGGTCTATTCGATGCCGACGTGTACGGGCCGAACGTGCCACGAATGGTCGCCGCCGACCAGCGCCCTCAAGCGACCGAGGACGGGAACCTCGTTCCACCCGAGAAATTCGGCGTGAAGCTGATGAGCATGGCGTTCCTCGTCGGCGAGGACGACCCCGTTATTTGGCGCGGTCCGATGGTTCACAAAGTTCTCACCCAACTCTGGGAAGACGTGGAGTGGGGGCAACTCGATTACATGGTCGTCGACCTTCCACCCGGAACTGGTGATACACAACTCACACTCCTCCAAAGCGTTCCGGTTACCGGCGCGGTTATCGTCACGACCCCACAGCAGGTCGCCCTCGACGACGCACAGAAAGGACTTCGAATGTTCGGCAAACACGATACCCCCGTCCTTGGCATCGCCGAAAACATGAGCTCGTTCAGATGTCCGGATTGTGGCAACGAGCACGACATCTTCGGACACGGCGGTGGTGCGGCATTCGCCGAAGAACAGGACATGCCGTTCCTCGGTGGGGTCCCCCTCGACCCTGCTGTTCGAACCGGCGGTGACGAAGGAACACCCATCGTTCTCGATGAGGAAAGCGAAACCGGTGACGCGTTCCGTGTGCTGACCGAAAACGTCGCCAACAACGTCGGGATTATCAACCGCCGCAGACAAAGCCAGGAGTAAGCGATGGCGAGCGACACCGAATCGTTCGAACCGAACTCCGAGCGAGTTGAAATCCTCCGCGAAATCGCGGACGACATCCGCGGGGTGAGTAGCGAGAGCAAACTCGTCGCCGCGATACTCTACCGAATCAGCGACCTCTACGATCCCGACGAGGACACCTCTCCCAAGGATATCTATATCAATATGCGGGAGATTATTCGGACGAAAGAGGTCGGGGGGAAAGGAAAATAAAGACGAGAAACAAGAGCACCGATTCAGTGTAGTCGGCGAACGATGGCGAGTACACTGAGCAGGGAAAACAGGGGGTACGCGATTGGAATCCCCATGAGTTCGTTCCCTCCACTGATTTTCTCGCCAAAACTTCGAGCGTACGTGTCGTTTTTGTACTGATAATGGTTCTCCATCCAGGTTGGCCGAGCGGGCTCGAATGTTTCGTTCCATGTCTTCGTTCGCTCGCCCGCTTTCCCAACGAATCCCACTTGATCGACGCCGGTTTCCCGTTTCGTGAGGTTTCCCGTATAGAGCCGTGCTTCACCCGCTATTTTCGTCCCGTTCTGGTCCAGAAGTTCCACTTCTATCGTCCGCGTCTCACCCGGTGGGGCGGAAGCTGGATAGAAGCTACCGTCCGTACCCATCGTGTGAACGAACAATTTCGTCGGATACGTCTGAATCGATGGGTTGGCCACTGTTACGTAGGCAACCGCGGATTGCTCTCCATCTATCGTTCCATTGTCCACGCTGACATTTTTGATATATAGCGTCAGAACTTCCGGTGACTTCGATGCATCGATCTCCTTGGTGAAATTGTAGGTCGTATTGTCCCCGAACGTCGAGACGTAAACGGAGTGGTTGTCTTGGAAGGCGTAGAGGTCTTTAGTGATGTTTATTTTTCGTGTGAAGGATTCTCCAGGGTGTAAGTTGAATAGTTTTTCATGAACCTCATAATCATCCGTTGAAATTAGTACCGCCGAGTTTTTCACATATTTTGGAGTAGGATTACTCACGACTAAATTCATTTTTCCATTTCCGAAATATGACTCCACACACACACACCCTGAAATGACTGAATCACTCTAACTTTGCCATTTTTAGAGATAGGACAGTCAGAATTGTTAGTATTAATAGCGTTAGCGCTTCCAGGAACGACCGATAGAGATAAGATAATGAGGACAATACATGTCGAATATATTTTTCTTCTCATACCATCATATATCTACTTATGATATATAAAATTAATGTGTTAATTATAACAGTGCAACTTTCCCGTACAATTGTTTTCTGTACCGTTGTTGCGGTCTCTGAGTCTATTTTTGATTTCTGACTCACTCAGAAGGTTCTGATACGACACGTCTACTGTCTTAGAGCCGATGGTTTCGTTTTTGATGGTATCATCACTGACGTATTGTTTGGTAATGTCTATACCGGCAGTTGCGTACGTGGTGACGACCGTATCGCCTTCGAGATAGGTGTCAACGGTGGTCGTCTCCGTACCGGTTGATTTCCGCATGCTCCACTTGATGTTCGCACCATAACGACCGATTCGCCAATCGTCGGCAGCGGTGAGGGATTCCACCACCTGCCGGTCAGTCGTTGTCATCTGTTTTTGCCATTCGTATTCGGCATCGCGCACTTTCTCCCGTGTTTTCACTTCGTATTCACGAACGATGGCAGTGTGTTCTTGCTGATACTTGTACAGATACTGTGTCTGGTACTTTGCACCGCGGACTTTCACTTTCCGTCTGTTTCCAGTAAACCTGTGATCCCATCCGAGTTTCTGATATGCCCAGTACGTCTCAGTGCGAGTAACTGTATAAGTGTACGTTTCCGTCGTCGTGTACGTTTTTGTGACCGTCGTCGTGTATGTATAGGTTTTCGGAACCTCCCAACAGATGCCATACAAGCCACACTTTGTGACGTACATCGTATCCGTTTTCGTTACCTCGACATCCCTTGACTTGGTGACGGATCTTGTCCCGGTTTTTTGAACATCGTACTCGTATGCATACTGCTTTTCCGTCCGGTACAGTGGTGGTTCGGTCTGGACACGGCGAGTTTGTCCAGTGAACGTTCCACTACCTCGTTTCGAATCACGCCACTCCTTTTCGATGGTCGTCCACGTCCGCTTTTTACTTTCGTGCCCTGCTGACCACCAATCGGGATGTGTTTGAAGAAAAGCGGAATGTTCGAGCTTCGTGGCGAACGTCTTTGACCTCGTTTCGTACTCCGCATCACGAACCTTGATTCGCTCTTCGAGCGTGTACTCGAAGCCGTCACGTGTCTTGTCTGCGATGGAATAGCCGTTGCGAAGAAACCGATCCCGTTTTTTTGATGAAGTCGCGAGCTTCCAACCATAGGTCGGTCGCCTAATCAAATATTCCGTGTTTTCAATGGAAATATTTGTCCAGATAGTCCCATACCGCCGATACACTTCGAGATTCGGGATTGCCGCCTCTTTCCACGTTGTTGGATCCTGCTCGTTAAATACTCGAATCCTCGAATTTTCCGTAGCCTTCGCTAACTCCGACGCCCTAATCTCAATGATACCGGAGTATCTTCTCGGGCTACCTGGCTGACTCTTGTCATCATTCTCTTTACTGACTTGTTTTTTCCACTTGACAACGTCACTGGACACTCCACTGGTGGTGATACCTAAGCCAAATTGATTATGATAAGAATTCTTCGTAAACTCATACCACTCGGTCGTTACTCGGAGGCGAACCGTATCATTTGGCTTGTATGGACCGCTCGAGAGCTCCTTGATATCGCGTATCGGCGGTGAGTACTTTTCAAGATAGTTGAATTGTTTCGAGGTCGTGAGATCGTGGCCATCCTCGAGTCGGAGTCTCGCAAAGTGAACGGAGCTAAATTTCCCCGTCTTGTTGTCCGGTGTAATGGGCTCCGCACCCAGTTCCCAATAGTACTTGAGCTTTGTTCCATCGGGGTCAAAGGAATCGCTTGCGTCTACGACGATTCCCCAGTTCCTCGGTGAGTGGTACCCTGTTCCATCATTGGTTACGTCAACTCGGAGTTCTGGTGGGCTTGGTTTCACTCGTAAAATAGATTTTCGTGTTTCCTGTATATTTTTTGCAAATTTAGATATCATTATCTGGTGTGATATGCTGTATTCTTTAGGCTTTTTTGCAGTCCAGTATGAATCCAAAACCAGAGTATCATTTTGAATGGATCTGTCGTATGATCCAATCATGTGGACATCATGTTCCTTATTAATATTTCTACTAATAATATCAATATTTTCTGCATCAACACCATTCAAATCAATTTTCAGAACATGATGTGCTGTATACCGCTCCGGATCGATTCGTTCGTGGTAAGAGTCCACGGGACCGTTGACAAACCCTGATTCGATGATTTCCGGCTCTTTGGCGGGAGTAATATTTCTCTCGAAGACCGTCTTTTGTCCACGAGCATCGACGCCGATCACCGATATAGTATACGACTTTCCAGATTCGAAATCGGAGTAATCGAAGGTCGAAACTTGGCGGCGCTGCATTTCTCCAGGAACACCATCCATCCGTGTGCGGCCGATAACCGAACCACCAAGCCTGACAGTTATCGACTGTAGATTTTCATATCCATCAGTCGCGGTAGCACGCCCGGAAACGGAGCCATAGTTATCGAGTGATGACAGTTCGACTGAGGGTTTTGGATCCGCAGTGACCGTCGTCGATCCGCCAGAAAAACGAGCAATATCACGAGAGTTGTCGGAATACGTGACGACAGCATAGAGTGAGTGGTCACCTGGCTGCCAGTTCATCGATAATTCACGTCCGTTTCCGAGTTGTTTGGCGTCACCGAACCAGCTAATAGAGCGTAGTTGTCCCGAACTAGCGGCGGACTGCAAGTTGTAGGTTCCTCGGAGTGGAGTAGATCCAGTAATAAGCTCGTCACCAACAATGTTTGGAGCGTATTGGTCAGCGAGCATGTTTCGAGGAGGGATATTTTGCAACGGTTGCACCGAAATATCGAACGTATCGGTTTCCGATTGTCCATCCGAATCGTACACGGTGGCAGAAATAGTTCGTGAACCCGCGTTCGCGAACGTTCTAGTAATCGTATCCGAAGCGTGCCCCCCCGACACCGGATGCGTGGCAATCCTCGAACCATCGATATTCCAAACGATTCGGTCCAAGGGTGCCGCACCGGCTTCGATAGTTGCTGAGTAGACTCGTTGTTCACTGACTCGAGGTTGTTTAGAACCGGAGACGCTAACCGAGGGTTCCACACCTGGTGAAACGGACACGAACAGCGAGTCATGGCTGCTCGCACCATCTTCGTCGGTTACGGTCACAGAAACCGTGTATGTCCCAACTGAAGTCGGACGAAACTGTGTCCGTGGACACGTTGGACAGTCGGGAGCGATCGTCTGCCCGTCCGGTGTCGTAATCGACCATTCGAAATGCTCGATCTCCCCATTGGGATCGTACGATTCGTTTGCATTGAGGAGTACAGTCGCCCCTCGCGCAACCTCTTGGTCGAGTCCAGCATCAACAAGCGGTGGTTCGTTCGCCGCCGTTAACGACGGAACAAACGAAGGCGTGAGTAACAGAAGTATGAGTATACCAGTAGCGGCTCGAGTCATGGGTTCGGCGAGTTTTGTATCCTTATACTTTAAAAAATTACCTGATTTGTTTATTTATGGATTGTAAAGAGGAGGAAACAAGAGGCCACCTACGAACAACCCCTGTAAAACACCTCTGAAGATTTCTTTACTGTTAAATTATTATTGAAAATATTATCATTCCCATCACCGAAACTCCTGAAATCCAGCGTTAGAAGCGATCTATCACAATAGTTCCTTGCTAATCTATGGCAAAGGCTTTACCACCTTGCCGCGCAACTGTTATCCACTAGGCCAGGGAGGCCAGGAGCTACACTTATGACGGATGACGAACTCATCTGGCGAATCGCAGGGGGTTCCGGGGACGGAATCGACTCGACGAGCCAGAACTTCGCAAAAGCCCTGATGCGCTCGGGGCTGAACGTATTCACGCATCGACACTATCCGTCGCGCATTCGCGGTGGCCACACGTATGTGGAAATTCGCGCGGCAGATGAGGAAGTAAAATCGCGAGGGGACAACTACAACTTCCTCCTCGCACTCGGTGACAGCTTCGCTCGAAACCCACAGGAAGAAGCCTACTACGGGAACGAAGAAATCAAGCCCCTGACGGAGAACTTGGACGAACTTCGCGAAGGCGGCGTCATCATCTACGACTCCGGATTGCTCGACACCGATGAAATTCCGGACTTCGACGAGCGAGTCGAAGCGAACAACTGGCACGTATTCGACCTGGACCTTCGCGGTCTCGCTAAAGAGTACGGCCGTGAAATCATGCGGAACACCGCCGGCATCGGCGCGACCTGTGCAATCATCGGTCTCGACCTCGACGTGGTTGAAGAGCTCATGACCAACGCGATGCCGGAGAAAATCCTCGAACCCAACCTCGAAATTCTCCGCGAATCCTACGAGGACGTCAAGGAGAACTACGACACCGACGTCGGTGTGACGGTTCCGGACAGCGAACACGAGGAAGAGCCAGTGCTCATCTCGGGCAGCCACGGTATCGCGTACGGTGCCATGGACGAAGGATGCCGGTTCATCGCCGGGTACCCAATGACCCCGTGGACCGACGTGTTCACCATCATGACACAGCACCTCCCCGACCTCGGTGGAATCTCCGAGCAAGTCGAGGACGAAATCGCCGCCGCCGCGCTCGCAATCGGCGCGAGTCACGCCGGTGCAAAGGCGATGAGTGGTTCGTCCGGCGGTGGATTTGCGCTGATGTCGGAACCGCTCGGACTGGCGGAGATCACCGAGACGCCGCTCGTACTCGTCGAATCGATGCGAGCGGGTCCTTCGACGGGGATGCCGACGAAACCGGAACAGGGTGACCTGGAGCACGTTCTGTATACGAGCCAAGGCGACTCGAACCGCGTCGTCTTCGCGCCGGGTGATGCACGCGAGTCGTACGTTCAGACGCGAAAGGCGTTCGAGCTTGCGTACAACTATCAGATCCCGTCCATCATCCTCTACGACCAGAAGCTTTCCGGCGGCCACGAAACGGTGCCTGAATCGGTCTTCGACAAGGAGCCGAACCCGGACATCGGAAGCGTCGTGACCGAAGAAGATATCGAAGAAGGGGAACGTCTCGCCGGTCGTTTCAAGCGCTATCGCTACGACGGCGAAGACGGTGTCAGCCCGCGCTCCCTTCCGGGGCAGAAGGGCGGCAACTACCTCGCGTCCGGTAACGAACACAACGAAGCCGGACACATCAGCGAGGACCCGGACAACCGTGTTACACAGATGGACCGCCGGATGTCGAAACTCGATGCCATCCGCGACGAGCTCGACGAGATGGACAAGTCCCATCAGACGGTGTACGGCGACGAGGATGCCGACTATGCCATCCTCAACTTCGGGAGCACGAAAGGTGCTGTCGAGGAAGCCGTCGATATGCTGAACGACGATGGTCACTCGGTCAAGGCGATGAACGTCAGCGACATGCTCCCGTTCCCGAAGGGCGAAGTCAACTCGTTCCTCGAAGACGTGGACGAGGCGCTAGTCGTCGAGATGAACGCTACGGCACAGTTCCGTCGGCACATTCAAGGCGAGACCGGTCGCCATGGCGACAAACTGTACAGCCTGCTGAAATACGACGGTAACCCGTTCGAGCCGACTGACATCGTGGATGGCTTCGAAGCACGACTCGACGGCAGTGCCGAGCCAGCGCACAACACGCGCATCGAATCCGCAACGGGTGATTAAAATGAGTGTATTCAACGCAATCGACGAAGAACGAGACATCGACGTGAACGAGTTCACGCCCAGCCTTGAACCACAGGCAACGTGGTGTCCAGGCTGTGGTGACTTCGGCGTCCTGAAGGCGCTGAAACAGGCCATGCCTGAAGTCGGTCGAACCCCGGACGAGACGCTTCTCGTCACCGGTATCGGCTGTTCCGGGAAGCTATCCAGCTACTTCCAGAGCTACGGCTTCCACTCGATTCACGGGCGTTCCCTGCCGGTCGCACGTGCGGCTAAACTTGCCAACCCGGATCTCGAAGTCATCGCCGCAGGCGGTGACGGTGACGGGTACGGTATCGGTGGGAACCACTTCATGCACACCGCCCGTGAGAACCACGACATGACGTACATCGTTTTCGACAACGAAATCTTCGGTCTGACGAAAGGCCAAACCTCGCCGACGTCGCCGAAGGGTCACAAGTCGAAGACGCAACCGCACGGCAGTGCGAAAAGTCCGATTCGACCGCTGTCGCTCGCACTCACATCGGGTGCGAGCTACGTCGCCCGAACCGCGGCAGTCAATCCGAACCAGGCGAAGGAAATCCTCGCCGAGGCGATGGCACACGACGGGTTCGCACACGTGGACTTCCTCACGCAGTGCCCGACGTGGAACAAGGACGCAAAACAGTACGTTCCATACATCGACGTTCAGGATAGCGACGATTACGACTTCGACGTTCGCGACCGACGTGAAGCCGCCGAAGCGATGCACGAGGCCGAGGACGCGCTCTACGAGGGCAAAGTGCTCACCGGTCGGTTCTACATCGACGACGAGCGCCCGTCCTACCAACAGGAGAAACAGGCAACCGGAGATATGCCGGAAACGCCGCTCGCGGAGCGATACTTCGACGACGATTACGAGTGGGAACGAAGCTACGACCTGCTCGACCGCCACAAATAATCTCGTTTCGGTTCTTCCAACGGTTCGTCCAAGCTTTTCTCGCTCGGTAATGTGTTTTCCACTTCGCAAGGTATTTTTTCCTGTGAGTGAAACATCCTGGTAACATGAGCATGGAATCGACAGAAGATCGTATTCTCAGCGTGTTAGAGGACGATGCACAGGCGTCTTACTCCGATATTGCGGACCGTGCGGGTGTCTCGAAACCGACCGTTCGGAAGTACATCGAGAAACTCGAAGAAGAGGGAGTCATCGTCGGCTATTCGGCGGAAATCGACCCGAAAAAACTCTCCAGCCAAAGCATCGCGCTCGTCGGAATCGACGTCGAAAGCGAACGCTACGTGGAAGCGACTCGGGCGTTGAAGGAATTGAACGACATCGAAACCCTGTACACATGCAGTGGGGATCATATGCTGATGGCAGAAGTTCGAGCACCGAACGGTGGTGCGGTTGGCGACGTAATCAGCGATAAGATCCTTTCGATCGATGGCGTCTCTGCGGCCCATCCGTCGTTCCTACAGGAACGCCTCAAGTAATCCGAATCGAATTTTGGCCGCGCTGTATCTCCGGATCTACTTTCAAGTCGCTGAATACCGACGGTGGCTCGGGGTCGTCATCGAGGGGGTGAAGTCGTCGATGCCACCACCCGACGTCGTGCCACGCCCCGTTTTTGTATCCCACGGCTTCGTACACACCCACCTGCTCGAAGCCGAGTGATTCGTGAAGTCCGACGCTCGCAGCGTTTGGAAGCGCGATGCCTGCGTAGGCGTTGTAAAACCCCTGTTTTCGAAGGAGCGCGAGCAACGATTCGTACAATCCTCGTCCGATTCCGGAGCGGCGATAATCGGCGTGAACGTACACCGAAACGTCCACCGACCACCGATAGGCATCCCGGCTCCGATGAGCACCGGCATACGCATAGCCGAGAATCGAGTCGTCGTGCTCACAGACCAGCCATGGATAGGTCGGGAGTGTCTTCCGAATTCGGTCCGCCATCTCCGCATCGTCGGGTGGGTCGGTTTCGAAGGAGATGACGGTGTCCCGAACGATAGGGTCGTAGATAGCCGCGATCTGCGGAGCGTCTTCCACCGTCACGGAACGAACAGTAACCATTCACACGATATCGGTTCCGAACCGGAATAAATCGTCCCACTGGTTGCGCACAAGAACCTTTACGCCAGCGCGAGAAACTCGGATGATGGCAACCTATCAGCGTGAGGTCTGGGTCGATGCGCCGTTCGACGAGGTGTGGCGATTTCATTCGACCACCGACGGATTGGAAGCCCTTACTCCGAAGTGGATGAACCTCCGTGTCGAGGAGGTTCGAGGCCCGGGCGGGGAGTCGAATCCGGACGTGTTGGAAGCGGGGACCCAGATTCGACTGTCGCTTCGACCGCTCGGCGTGGGTCCGCGCCAGCGATGGGTTTCGACGATTACACGGCGCGAAGAGGACGATGGGTCGGCGATATTCCAAGACGAGATGAACGATGGTCCGTTTCCGGAATGGACGCACACTCATCAGTTCCATGCAGGGAACGGAAAGACGTTAGTACGTGATAGGGTCGAATATCGGTTCCCTGCGCTCGGCGAAACTGGGAGTCCGCTCGCCAAAGTGGGATTCGAGCCGATGTTCCGGTATCGTCACGAAAAGACGAAAGAACTGCTGGAGTGACGAACCTTCTCCCGGGTGGATGCGCGTTGTTCGGTATGCGTGTTACGTCCTCGACGCGTCGGAGGATGCGTCGTTACTCGTTGAACTCGCCGTAGTCGCCGCCGAACTTCATGAAGAAGTACGCCAGTCCGAGGGTGAACGCCAGCGCACCCGAGGTAGCAACACCGAGCGTCTTCGCGCCGGCGGGAATTGCCGGTGCGGTCGAGCCACCGCCACCACCGGACGAGCCGACCGTAATCGACCCGGTCATGCCGGCGCTTTTATGGGGCGCACAGAAGTACTCGTACGACCCTTCCGTATCGAAGGTGTGCTCGTACGTGTGCCCTGAATCGAACGTTTCACTTTCACTGCCGGAACCTTCCCAGCCAGCCCCGTCGGGTTGGCTTTCGGGAACCACGTTGTGGGTGTTCGACTCCCAGACGAATTTCACCGTGGTGCCGGGCGAAATCTGGAGTTCGGCCGGCTCGAAGACGAGTTCGCCACCGGGGCCAACCTTCACCGTCTCCGTTCCACCGCCGCCTCCGCCGCCGGAACTCTCGTTTCCACCGCCGCTGGTCGTCGTCCCTTGAGAGCCCTCAGCTGCCGCTGCCGTTCCAGTCGCACCAACAGCCGCGACACCCGCAGAACCGAGGAGAAATCCGCGTCGAGTGACTGATTCGTCCGCTTCCCCATCTGTCATGTGCGGGGCTTAGTTCCGGTGGGTACTGAATACTTTGGTTTGGCACCGCCACCTTGCAACCACTTCCTTTTACGACGGTCGCAGGCAGACCAAAACCCGCGCTACGTGGCGCGGATTTTGGTCTGCCGACCGCAGAAAAATGGGTTAGAGTGAATAGTCGTGCTTGCCAGTCTCGGTTTCGAGGAAGGCAGTAAGCAGGTCGATAGTCGCCGATACGTCGTCGCCGTGGGCGCTCTCGGTTACGGTGTGGAGATACCGCGTCGGAACCGAAATCGCACCGACCGGTTTTGCGCCGTACGAGTTCTGGAATCCGGCGGTATCGGTTCCGCCCGACGGGAGGATTTCGAGTTGGTGTTCGATATCACGGTCCTCGGCGAGCGAGCGCAGTCGACGATGAACGTTCGGCGTCGTCACGACGCTTCCGTCCTTGAGTTTTATCGCAGTTCCATCGCCGAGAGAGGTCACGTAATCCTTTTTCTTTTCGACGCCGGGGATGTCGTTTGCAACCGTCACGTCGAGCGCGATGGCGAGGTCGGGGTCGATGTCCACACCGAGGGCTTCCGCCCCACGAAGACCGACCTCCTCCTGTACCGTCGCACAGAAATGAATCGTCACGTCCGGGTCTTCGATCCGTTTTGCCGCTTCGAGCATGGTGAACAAGCAGATGCGGTCGTCCAGCGATTTCCCCGTGACGTGTTCCCCGACACGTGTCGTCGTCTGTTCCATCGTTACGATGTCGCCGGCGGAGACACGTTCGCTCGCTTCCTCAGCAGGGAGGCCGAGGTCGATGTACACGTCCTCGACCTTCCGTTCGTCGTCGTCGTCCAATATGTGCGGGGGCATCGACCCGATGATGCCCGTCAAATCCTCGTTTTCGGTGTGAACTGTAACTCGTTGTGCACGGAGTACACGCGGGTCCCAACCACCGAGCGAATCGAGGGAGAGGAATCCATCTTCGTTCACGTGCGTAACCATGAAACCGATCTCGTCCATGTGGGCCGCAATCGCCACTTCGTAGTCGCTCGACCCCTCTATGGTTCCGACGACGTTGCCCATCGCGTCGGTGTGAATGTCGTTCACTTCGCCGTCCAACTCGCGCCGAACGATGTCCCTGATTCGGTCCTCGTAGCCCGGTGCCCCGCTCGTTTCGGTCAGTTCCTGCAATAGTTCGAAATCAAAGTCGAACGCCATGCCTGACTCTCCGACGTATCGTGGTATAAACTCCCGTGAACCGAAGAAGGAACTCACAACTTGTTTATCGTGGTTCCGGAACGTTTTTCCCAATTAGACACACAGAAGTGGATATGGCTGACGAAGCAGAATTTCGAGAGCAGTTCCACGATGCATTCGAAGGCGCGGATTACCCAGTGAGCAGTCCGATGGACCTCGTTCCAGCACTCCCAAACGGACCGGGAACGCGATTCGAATCGGGCGATACGAGTTTCACCGCGATGGAACTGGCGACGAAAATGAACGACGCTCAGGAGTTCCCGTACGACGATGTTGACGCCCTCGTCGATGACCTCATCGAAGGGCTGAAACAGAAGGATATGCTGTAGTTACTCTTCGTCCTCTTTTTCTTCGGGAAGCGCGATGAGTAGTACCTCCCAAACGTCGTGTTGTTCGTTGAATTTGCTGTCCAACACCCTGTCGTTTTCGCCGATCGGAATCGGCTGCTGGGGACGCGAGACTTCCAGCCACGTCAGTGTCGGGTCAGTAATATCCATCTCCGCGATGTCCGCGATTTCCTCTGTCTCGGCTCCGTACTCCCCCGGTTGTGTATCTTGACGTTCCATCGGTAACCCCGTACGGGGTACCACAGCACCCCACATAACTGTGCTGGCGACGATACGATGTGGTGCCGTGGAATTTACGACCGCCTACCGCTCTACCTGTGGATTTTCGGGTACGGAGGCTCGCTGACGGGCGTATCGTGGATGGCCGTCAGCGAACACGTGATCGAAGATGGCGTCGGTATCGTAGCCATCGTGTGACTCGGCGGCCGCAACGGCGTCTGCGACGTGTTCTTTCGCTTCCTCTCGAAGTTGCTTTTCGTCCTCGTCTGTCCACCCGTGTTCGGATTCGAGATACTCGCGGGTTCGTTCGAGCGGGTCTTTTTTCGCCCATTCCTCGACTTCCGTCTCGTCGCGGTATTTCGTCGGGTCGTCCGTCGTGGTGTGAGCACCCTGCCGATACGTGACCGCTTCGATGAGTATCGGTTCACCGTCGTCCGCTCGTTCGAGTGCATCCGTTACTGTCCGGTACACAGCGAGCACGTCGTTGCCGTCCACACGGACGCCATCGAACCCGTAGGCCTGTGCCTTCTGGGCAATGGTAGTGCTCGCCGTTTGACGCTCTCGAGGGACCGAAATCGCCCATTGGTTGTTCTGGCAGAAAAAGACCGTCGGCGTCTCGAACACGCCCGCGAAGTTCATCGCCTCGTGGAAATCCCCCTCGCTGGTGGCTCCATCTCCGAAGCTCGCCAGAACGGCGCAATCGTCGTCTTTGTAGTTCGATGCCATACCGACACCGACTGCGTGGGGCAGTTGTGTGGCGATGGGAATCGTCGGCGGGAACGTGCGAAGTCCCTCCGCGTCCTCGCGGTCGACGTAGTTCCCTGCACCGGAGAGGTTGAGCAGAATGTCCCGCATCGCGTGGCCACGGGTGAGATACATCGCGTGGTCACGATAGGTCGGGAAACAGTAGTCGTCCGGCGAGAGTGCATACGCTGCACCGACCTGTGCCGCCTCCTGTCCATGCAACGGCGCATACGTCCCGATGCGCCCCTGTCGGTGGAGCGAGACGGCTTTCCGGTCGAACGTGCGTGCGAGTACCTGTAGCCGGTACATGTTCTCTACGTCCGTTGTCGAGAGATTCACGTTCCCTTCGACAGTTCCATCGAGTCCCACCACGCGCGTCAGATCAGGTGCTTGTGAAGCCATATGTATGTAACTCCGAACGTCTATCGGTGAGACAACGTCTTTCATTATAAAACATCGCCACAAGACGAATATCTGGAACAATCCATAGGTAGTTTAAGTACCCAAATTATAAATCACCGATATTGTCGGCGGATGAAGCAAAATTACCGACGAATCATCAGGATATTACGGTTCGAAACACTTAGGCTGCACCCACGAGACGTGTCTTCGTATGACACAGTGGATCGGACGGACGTTCACGAGCGATACGGGATGGAACTTTCTCGAAACGATAGTCGATATCGGAAACCGCATGGCCGGGAGCGACGGCGAACGCCGCGGTGCGAAAGCGACCCGAGATGCGCTCGAATCGGTCGGGGCGCGAAACGTGCGGCTGGACGAGTTCGAAATTCAAGGATGGGACCGAGGAACGAGTTCGATTCACGCAGGAGGGACGACGCAAGAATCCATTGCTCTTCCCCGCAGTCCATCCGGGAGCGCCGACGGCGAGTTAGTCGACCTCGGATACGGATTGCCGTCGGATTTCGTGGAGACGGACATCGAGGGGAAGGTCGTGATGGTCGCTTCGAACGTTCCGGGCTACTACGACCGCTTCATCCACCGACGGGAGAAGTACTACTACGCCGTCGAAGGCGGGGCGGCGGCGTTCGTCTTCCGCAATCACGTCGAAGGCTGTCTTCCTCCGACGGGGAGCGTCGGTACCGAAGCGGACCCTATCGGTGATATTCCGTCCGTCGGCGTGAGCAAAGAAGTCGGGTCACGGCTTGCTCGTCGGTGGGAGGGCGACGACGTAACCGTCGAAGTCGAGGCGGATATCCACGACGCAACGAGCCAGAACGTCCACGCCGAACTCGGACCGGAGACGAACGAGCAGATACTCGTCACCAGTCATATCGACGCCCACGACGTCGCGGAGGGAGCGATGGACAACGGTGCCGGGAGTGCCATGGTCGTCGAGATGGCCCGTGCGCTGGCCGATCACGAGGACGAACTCGATACACGCATACATTTCGTCGCGTACGGAGCTGAAGAGGTCGGTCTCGTCGGGTCAAGCTACATGGCAGGAGAGATCGATCACGACAGTATCAAAGCAATCGTGAACAACGACGGCGTCGTCCGCGGTCGGACACTCTCGTTCTTCACCCACGGCTTTGACGAACTAAAGGAAGCGGCGAACGAAGTCGCGGACGAGTTCGGGCACCCGATCAAAACGATTCCGAAACAGGGGCCACACAGCGACCACTGGCCGTTCGTCCAGTGGGGCGTTCCGGGCTATCATGTGATGAGCGAAACCGGAAGCGAAGGACGAGGGTGGGGCCACACCTTCGCCGACACGTTGGACAAAGTCGAAGTCCGTGACCTCCGCGAGCAGGCGATTTTGCTCACCGAACTCACCGTCCGCCTCGCAAGCGACGAGTTCGAGGTCCCCCACAAGGAGCCCGGAGAAATTGCCGACGCGCTCGAAGCCGAGGATCAAGCGGCAGGGATGAAAATCATCGGCGACTGGCCGTACGACGAGTAACGACATACATCGACTAGAAACGGCCCCCAACGACCAGCGCGGTATCCTTTTCAAGACAGACCGAGAGTGTTCAGGTAATGACCGAAACAGGCGACAGCCACGGAGGGCGGCCACGATGCGGATAGGTGTCGTACCAGGTGAAGATTCCTCGACCGTTCGTCGAATCGAAGATGCACTCTCCGATGCAACCCGTTCGGTGGACCAGGACGTACAAGCCGTCCTCGATGCGGACCCGACTGCCGTCGTTGCAGTCGGCGAATCGGCCGTCATCGACCTCGTCGGTGCTGGCGTGTCGGTTCCCGTTCTGCCGGTCGATGCCGGGGCGGGTCTGGAGAGCGTTCCAGGGGAAAACGTCGAGTCGGCCATCGAAGACATGCTCTCCGGCGACTGGACGACAGCGGCACGACCGTTGCTTTCGGCATCGGTGGAGGGCGAACACGTCGCAGATGCACTGTTCGATGCGACACTCGTAACGCGCGAACCCGCGCGAATTTCCGAGTACGCCGTTCGCGCGAACGGTGACTCGGTCGCCCAATTCCGTGCCGATGCGGTCGTCACTGCGACGCCTGCCGGTAGCAGGGGCTATGCACGAGACGCGGGGGGTCCGGTCGTACAACCCGGTTCGGGCGTGCTTTCGGTCGTTCCAGTCGCGCCGTTTGCCATCCATGTAGACGACTGGGTACTCAGTGGCCCCGTAACGCTTTCCGTCGAGCGTGACGAGGATGCAGTGGAACTTCTCGCCGACGACAGGGATATCTGCCCCATCGAACCTCACGAAGCCGTCGAACTGGCGGTCGATGGCAGTTTCGAAGTCGTTTCCCTCGATTCGAGCAGGAGTTTCTTCGACGAGTGACTGTTCGACCGAATTGGAAAGAATATAATACGCTGTCCTACTGAGTTTCGGGCATGCAAGCGCTATCGTTGCTCGGGCCGCTCGACGTGCTCGAACCTATCGCGAGATACGTCGTGCTCGGACTCGTGTTGGTCAACATGGGGACACGGATGCTCGCGTTTCGGAACTACAAGAAGCAAGCGCGGGACGATGACCGTGAGACGCTCAGTCGCTGGGTTCCACACGAAATCTCGAACGTATTACTGGTGCTCGCGTCGTTCTATCTCCTGACGCTCCACCACCACGCCGGTATCGTCCTCTCGACGCTCGTCCTCGGTCTGTTCCTCACGGACTTCTTCGAGGTCGAAGCGCGCTCCGTCGAGATGCGTCGGGGTGTTCCATTGGACAAGCCGAAAGCGGCACTTACCGCATCGTTCGTCGTGTTCCTCTACGCGGCATACCTCAGTGTCTTCTTCCTCATCAAACCGTTCTGGAGCGCGATCATCTGAGGCGTATCGGCCGATCATTTTCCAATCTGTACTCTCGTTTCGACTCCTCCCGAGTGCCGATAGCGATTCGACTGATGGGGGCGCGAAAGGGCAAACCTCAAGTTTTAGGTATTCCTAATTCGGTTCGACAATGGAACTGACGCGCCGAGACGCGCTCGCCGCGCTCGGAGCGACGGGCATCGCAGTCACCGGTGGTGCGGCCCTGTTGGACTCCCTCGAATCGGGTGATTCGGCCGATTCGCTATCCGACGACGATATCGACACCCTCGTCGCGGTTGCGGAGGTCGTCTATCCCTCCGAACTGTCCGGCGTCCGTGAGTTCGTAGCGACGTACTCGGTCGGGCGTACCGAGGGGCGCCAGGAGTATCGGCAGGGGCTGATAGACTCAGTCGCTACGCTAACCGACTACGCCACTGAGTGGCACGACGGTCGGTATTCGACCCTCAACGCGGCGACGAGGGACACACTCCTTCGACAGATGGGGGTTGCAGAGGCAACGCCGACGGCCGATGGCACTGACGCAGAGCGGGTTCGGTACTACCTCGTCAACGACCTACTGTTTGCGCTCTTTTCCTCGCCGACGGGTGGAAAACTCGCGGGCATCGAGAATCCACAGGGTCACCCCGGGGGACTGGAAAGCTATCGACGAGGGCCCAAGGAATGAACGCAAGCGACGACCCCGACCGAACGCCGTCGGAACGAACGGACGTGTGTGTCGTCGGCGCTGGCCCGGCGGGGGCGCTGGTCGCACACTCGCTCGCTCGACGGGGACACGACGTGGTCGTCCTCGAAGGCGGCGACCGATTCGATTTCGACGACAGAAAGCAGCGAATGGAACGTTCGATTCGCCCCGGTCACGATGCCCTTTCCGTCTGGGACATGGGCGGTCAACGGGACGCCTATACGTCCACGGGGGAGCAGTTCTATCCGCTGAATCACGCGCGGGTCAAGGGAGTCGGCGGCACGACGCTCCACTGGCAAGGAATGGTGATGCGCCTGCACGAAAGCGACTTCGAATCGTGGCCCATCTCCTACGACGACCTGCGCCCGTACTACGCCCGTGCCGAAACCGCCCTCGGTGTTGCCGGTGCTGACGACAATCCCTTCGCCCCACCGCGCGAAACGCCGTTTCCGCTGCCCGCCTTTCGACCGTCCTACAGCGACTCCCTCTTCGCCGAGGCGTGCGAAAAACTCGGCGTTACGATGCACTCGGTGCCAAGCGCCCGCAACTCGGAACCGTACGACGACCGCGGGCAGTGTGTTAGCTATGGTACCTGCAAACCCGTCTGCCCCTCCGGCGCGAAGTACAGTGCCGACGTGCACGTCCGAAAAGCCGAGGCTGAAGGTGCGCGGATTATCGACCGCGCCCGCGTTCACCGATTGGAACACGACGACGGGGGGGAGCGAATCGAGGCCGCGGTGTACGCAACGCCGAACGGTGAACATCGACAGGAAGCACGCGAGTTCGTACTGGCCGGTGGTGGCGTCGAGACGCCGCGACTGCTTTTGCTCTCGAAAAGCGCACAGTATCCCCAGGGATTCGCCAACTCCAGCGGTGCAGTCGGACGTTACTTCATGGAACACCTGTTCGCCGGAATGGGCGGACGAATCGAGAGACGAACCCGGCAGAATCACGTCGGATTCATGACCAGCGAGTGCCACCAGTTTTACGACGAGCCGGGACGAGGAACGGACGGCATTCCCGACTCCGGCGACGAACTCACGCCGCTCAAACTCGAATTTCTGAACTACGCCGGGCCATCGCCGGTCGAAATCGCGCTCGGTGCGAACGAATGGGGCGACGACCTGCTCTCGTCGATTCGTCAGCAGTACGGCAACGACATCGGAATGGGTGCGTTGGCTGGCCAACGGCCTCGAGCGGAAAACCGAATCACGCTGGATCACGGGACGAAAGACGACCACGGGAACCCCGTTCCGAAAATCCATTGGCAAGTAGACGGACGAACAAAAGCGACCCTCCGCCGAGCAAACGAGATTCAGCGCGCGATTCTGGGGGAACTCGATGCAGACATCACGTGGCAGGTCGGTCCCGACAACACCGGTCCCGCGTTTCATCACATGGGCACGACGCGGATGGGGACCGATCCGAACGAGAGCGTAGTAAATCTACGGCTCAGAACTCACGACTTCGAAAACTGTACCATCGCGTCGAGTAGTGTGTTCGTCACGAGCGGCGCGATGAACCCGACCCTCACGATTGCGGCCCTCGCGCTGAAGGCGAGCGACCACATTCACGAGCGACTCTAATCGTCGCTTTCGTCGGTCGTGGTTTCGTCATCGACGACCTCATCGCCCGTGAATTGCCGGTTTTTCGAGTTCCGTCGCCGCCAGACGAACATCCCACCGACCGGGAGGGACAGAACGGCGACATACGGGAGGAGATACGCGACCCCGACTATTACAGCCCGAAGCACGACGAGCGAGCCATCCACCGATTCGAGGAAGGCGGCCAGTACGCTCGTGTCGTACCACGATTTCTGCCCCGCCGTCCTCGTCTCCGAAGGGGGTCGCGGCTCGTTTATCCTCACCGTTATCGTCGAATAGGCAACTCGCCCCTCGAGTGACTGCTTTTTCGCCTCCAATCGCTCGATTTCGGATTGGACGTTTGAGAGTCGTTTTTCGACTGCGAGTACGCCTTCGGTGTCGCTGGCGTTTTGATACAGGTCGCGAAGTTTTCCGCGCTGTGACCGCAAGTTTGTCAATCGAGCTTCGATATCGACGAGTCGGTCGCTCACGTCCTTCGTCCCGGTGCTGGCCTTTTCCACTCGTCCTACCCGCCTCGCTTCCTGGAAGAACGTCGAGAACTTTTCCGCTGGGATTCGGAAGACGATTTTACCCGTCGTCCACGTCTCGTTTCCGTTTCGGTGGACACGCTGGGTCGAATCGCTGACGAACCCGCCGTGTTCCCGGGCCACCCGAGAGAGGTTCGTGTTGGTCCGGTCGAAACTCTCGACCTGGAGCGTGACGTTCCCGGTTCGAACGAGTGCCCGCCGTTGAACGGTGAGCGCGCTTCGTTGATTGCCCGTCGCCGCCGTGCTGTCAGCTTGCGATTTCCCCCCAGCGTCACCCTTTCGGCTCCCCGACCCGTCTTTTCCTGCGTCGTTTCCACCCATACCGGAGCAACCGGCGAGCGTAACGAGGACGACAAGCGAGAGTGCTAGGAATTTCCGCCTTGATGTCATGAATTTTATTGTTCATTGCATCAACAAAGGTGTTCGGTAGAGTGAAAGAACCGTTTGACTCTCGAAAAGTGCCACGGGAAAAGAGAAATGACGGGAGAGGTGTGTGGAAATATCGTTGGCGGATCACACAAGCCATACACCTCGGCACTCGTATCGCACGTTCACGGGTTCCCGCCCGGGCCAAATTCGACCGGCTCGTACCCCGGTCTCGATGCGAACACGAGTCGGGTATCGTCTCAGTCCTTCCGCTTGACCACGTCGCCGAGGGTCGTGCCGCCGGTCGAACTGCCGCCGCTCCACTCCTCATCGTCCGCTCCGGAACTCCCGGCGTTGAGACTGATATCGAGCTTTTTCTCGAGCTTCTTCTGCACGCTGTCGCTTGGAAGCATGTCACCGCGTTCGAGCTTTCGGATGAGGCTCGCCTTCTCGTTGAGTTCTTTGGCAAGGTCTTCCTGACTCAGCCCATCGGATTCGCGCGCGTTGCGTATTCGGTCGTCGTAATCCTGTGCGATTTCGTCCATGTCGTCGAACATGTCCGAGGGGCGCGAGCGCGAGCCGCCCGACGACGAGCGCGAGGTACTGGTACTCCCGCTGGACTTGCCCGAGGATGAGGAGGTAGAGTATTTCGTGGACGTAGAAGAGGTCTGCTGAGTCTTCACTTCCGTCCCGAAGTCAGCGCAGTTGTCACAGACATCCAACTCCGCACCTTCGACCTTGATCTTCTTCGGCGAGGCCGTTTCGGCACCGCACATCTCACACTGAACCATGTGTTGACGTTTACCGTCTCGACTCATAAATGGCACGCCACATGACCCCTTTCAGGCCAGCGCGTGCCACGAGTAATAGAACCGCTGAAGCGCGGTGAAATGCCCGATTACGGCGAGAAATCCGAGCAGAAGCGCCACGAGCGAGTAGCCACCGACGGACCCAACGAAGGCGGCGATACCACCGACGAGTCCGATGAGGGCGAGCCTGTCCGCCCGTCCGACCAAACCACCGTACACGCGGTCGAGACCGACTGCTTGGGCTTGCGTACCGAGGTACGACGTCATCAGGACGCCGGTTACTGCCGCAAGTCCGAGGGCATATTGGCCGAGTCCCGCGGAGAGTCCGGCGATGAGGACGATGTCCGCGTAACGGTCGAGCACGTGGTCGAGCAAATCTCCAGCTTTGGAGTCCGTGCCGAGTTCGCGCGCCAGTGCTCCGTCGAGCAGGTCGAGCCAGCCGTTCAGGAAGACGAGTATCGCGCCGACGAGATACCACATCGGCATCGTTTCACCGAGGTAGAACGCCCATCCCGCACCGCCAGCGAGCAGGAACGCGATAACGCTGATGGCGTCTGGGGTCAACCCGGCTTGCTTCGACGCCGAAACGAACGGGCGGAGCGCACGATTTGCGACGGGGCGGAGTTGGTCGAGCGTCATAGATAATCGATGTAATCGACAGTTCCAGCGGAAGGCGCGCGCTCTCCTCGGATAACCGCTTCGATGTCGGCTGACACGTCCGCCGGCGTTCGGTCGGTCGTCTCGATTTCGTACACCGTTTCGGTGCCGTGTGCTGCAACGGCTTCCGAGAGGATTACGTCGAGAGCTTCACTATCCGCGTTCTCCTCGGCTTTCGCTTGCGTTTCGCCGCGGTCCGTTAGTCGTTCTTCCAGTTGCGCTGGGTGGCATCGAAGGACGACGACCCTGTCCGCATCGAAGTGGTGTGCCAAATGTGAATCTACGAGGAGACCAGCGTCGTCGTTCTCCCGGTCACGCTCTGTCAACCACTCTCGAACCGCGTCGAAATCCGCGAGGAGACTGTCCCGCTCTTCGTCCGTGCCCTCGTCCAGCCCCTCCTCCCGTATCACATCGTTCAGATGGACCACCTCGAGGTCGGATTCGATCATTTCGGTCACGGTCGTTTTTCCAGTCCCCGGGGTTCCGGTCACGGCAACCCTCACGCCGAGAGCACCTCGTTGAGTTCGCGGACTGCCCGCTTGGTTTCGTCTTTCGTCCCACAGGTTATTCGAACGCATTCGGGGAGGCCGAAACTCGTACAGTCACGGAGGATGACGCCACGCTCCTGAACCGCGTCGGCGACCTCGGTGGCGGATCCGACCTCCGCGAGAACGAAGTTGCCGTGGCTTTCCCACGTCGATGCGTCGAGCGTTTCGTAGATGTATTCGCGCGCCCAGCGCGCTGTCTCGACCGATTTCTCGACATGCTCGTCGTCCGAGAGCGCGGCGAGTCCGGCCCGACAGGCGAGTTCGCTCGCGGCGAACGGCGTGTTGACTCGGGCGTAGGCGTCGGCCCAATCGTCGGGAACGACGGCGTAGCCGAGTCGGACGCCAGCCAGCCCGAACGCCTTGGAGAATGTTCTGAGAACGGCCACGTCGTCGCGCTCGTCGAGCAGGGAAATCGCGGTCTCCGTTTCGGCGTATTCGCCATACGCCTCGTCCACGACGACGAGAGTTCGTTCGTCCGTTTCGTCCGCGATCGATTCGATCGTGTCCAGCGAGAAAACCCCGCCGGACGGGTTGTGCGGACTGGTGAGATAGACGATTCGTTCCCCGTCGTAGGCCGAAAGGACGGTGTCCGCGGTGAGTCCGAACCCGTCCGACTTCGAGAGGGAGTAGTCGTTCACCTCGCCGTGGTGGTAGCGTGCACTCATGCCGTAGTAGGCGAAACCCGGTGACGGTACCAGGACTTCGTCACCGGGGTCGAGCATCGCTCGGGAGAGGTAATCGAGCGCACCATCGCCGCCGTTGGCCAGCCACACCTGCACCGGTTCGACGGCCCATCGCTTGGCGAGTCGTGCGGTGAGATCCGTATGCGACGCTTTCGGGTAGGAACTGGCGTTCCCTGCCCCGGTTCGAATGGCATCGACTGCCGCCGGACTCGGGCCGAACGGGTTCTCGTTCGACGCGAGTTTCACGAGGTCGTCGGGGTCGAATCCGAGTTCCCGAGCGACCTCTTCGATGCCCCGCCCGGCCTGATACGCTACGTGCGCGGAGAGGTCTCGTGGTTCCATATCGTGAGGAAGTGACCGACTAGCCTTAAGTATGGCCACCTGAGGCCAATACGCCTAAGCAATCCTGTAGCGACCCCCTGTTGGAGGTCCTAAGGATGACACACCATCGACACGACCAGCCGAGTCACGATCACCAACAGGAGTCCGGAATGCAGCGGTACGGCGGGCCGCGCCGCAGTGACCGAGAGGGATTTCAAGGACGACGAGGCCACCATCGACAGCGAGGAAGCCGACGGCGGTACGGTCGTGGACGAGACCAGGGAGTCACCAGCGGAGAGCATTACGAACAGGAATTCCAGCGACGTCAGCAGGAACAACGACACCAACAGGAATCACGGCCCCGACGATGGAACCAGCAGCGTCGGTACGGTCAACAGCGGAAAGAACAACATCAGCAGGGCCGACGACGACGGCAGCAGGAACGGCGGTGGTATCGACACCAGCAGGGTTCGTAGGAAGGACGACAACCCCGACAGTAGCCGATTCGGTTGCGACCTTGCTTTTTCAGCCAGTGTGTTCATGTCAGCAACCGCTGTAGCGTGGATGACATGCACTTCGAAATTCCAGATGGAGGGCGACGATGACGCAGATCGGCTATACCCTGTCGAGCGAAGAACACGGCCCGAACGAACTCATCGAACACGCTGTCCGCGCCGAGGAAGTGGGCTTCGGGTTCGCGTCCATCTCGGACCACTATCATCCATGGGTAAGCAAACAGGGACACAGTCCCTTCGTCTGGTCAACGTTGGGCGGTGTCGCACACGCCACGGAGAGCCTTCCGGTCGGTGTCGGTGTAACCTGTCCCATCATGCGAATCCATCCGGCAATCGTCGCACAGGCCGCAGCCACTGCCGCGACGATGTTCGACGGCGAGTTCTTCCTCGGCGTCGGCACGGGGGAGCGACTGAACGAACACGTGACCGGCGAACACTGGCCCGAGCACGCGATCCGACTCGAAATGCTCGAAGAGGCCATCGAAATCATGCGAACATTGTGGCAGGGTGGGCAGCAGAGCTACTACGGCGACCACTTCACGGTCGAAAACGCACGCCTGTACACCCTGCCGGAAGAACCGCCGGACATCATCGTTTCGGCGTACGGCGAACGAACGGCGAAGGCCGCTGCAGAACTCGGCGACGGGTTTTGGAGCGTCGGCCCACAAGACGAGGTGGAAATATTCGACGAAGCGGGCGGAGACGGCCCGCGATACAGCCAGATGACGGTCTGTTACGCCGAGGACGAAGAGGAGGCCATCGATACGGCCTACGAGTGGTGGCCGAACAGCGCAATCGCGGGTGAACTCAACTCGCAGCTGCCGACGCCGACGCATTTCGAGCAGGCCTGCGAAATGGTCTCACGCGAGGACATCGCCGAGGGGAGCATCGTCACCGACCCCGACCCCGAGACACATATCGACAATATCCAACAGTTCGTGGAAGCGGGATACGACCACGTTTACGTTCATCAAGTCGGCCCCGACCAGGAGTCGTTTTTCGACTTTTACGAGCGTGAAGTGTTGCCGGAATTCCAGTGACGTGAGATAATGATGGGGACAGTGACTATCGAAGAACGCCGCGCTTGCGCTACGAGTTCCGAAAAAACGGCCGGTCATCCTTGGACTAGGTGGGCGGACCAGGTGGGCCGCCCACCCTGCTGAGTTGGCTGGGGAACGGGCGAACGAATGAGTTGATCGGATGCGGCGCGGAGCGCCATCGAGGAACGAGTAAGTCGGCCGGGGAAATCGGAGGTATCCTCGACCGTGAAGTGGGTTCGCCCTCTCGGAGGTGTGGCTTGCGTGTAGAACGTGCGGCACCTCCGGAAATCAAAGAACACGATCGGCAGATTCGTCTTCCAACCTCTTCTCGCGCTCTCGTAACCTATTTGGGCGCGCCGACAGTCGCTCCGGGTATGTTCGTACTCGTCAACCTGAAAGCGTATCCCTGTGACCCGATCGAAATCGCGGAAGCGGTTCGCGACGTGAGCGACGATAGCGGGGTGGACATCGCCGTCGCACCGCAGACGGCCCACCTGTCGCGAGTCGCGGAGACCGGCGTCGAGACATGGGGACAACACGTCAGTCCGGTCGAGCACGGAAGCCACACCGGGAGCACCCTCGCGGAGGCAGTCGCCGACGCAGGCGCGACCGGGACCATGCTCAACCACTCCGAAAATCGCCTCAAGCTCGCGGCTATCGACGCCGGACTGGACGCCGCGGAGCGCGTCGGACTCGGGACGACCGTCTGCGCGAACAACCCCGAACAGGTCGGTGCGGTCGCGGCTCTCGGTCCGGATGCCGTCGCGGTCGAACCGCCCGAGCTCATCGGAACCGGTACGCCGGTCAGCAAAGCCGACCCGGATATCGTCACCGACGCGGTAGCGGCCGCCGAGGCGGTGGACGAGGACGTGAGCGTCTTCTGCGGCGCGGGAATCAGCACCGGCGAAGACCTCGTCGCGGCGAGGGAGTTGGGTGCGGAAGGCGTGTTGCTGGCCAGCGGCGTGGCGAAAGCCGACGACCCGACTGCGGCGCTCGAAGACCTCGTCGAACCGCTCTAAGCGGGAGCGATAACGAAATGGTCGTGGTCCTGCTCGACCAGTACCGACCGTTCACGCATTTTGACGATGTAACCGGTCACCGTCCGATCGAGTTCGTGCTCCGCTCGAACGCGGACGAGATGGCCGATAACCTGTGCAGATGGGGGTTTTTGGGCCGCTCCACAGTCGTAAATGGTGAGAAGTTCATCACCCTTGTCGGCCTCGTAGACGATGATATGGGCGTGTTGTGGAAGATGCCAGCGCCCCTCGCCGACCTGCGCCAGCTTGTTCATATCTTAAACTACGTCGTCGATGGTAATCAGCGGTCCGAAACTACCGGGGATGCCCCGGGGATGAACCAAATCGTGATTCGAACCGCTCAGAAGTCGGAAAGCGACACTTGACCGGATCGGGACGTTCGTGTTTCCTCCGTTTCACTTCTCCGATCCGCTTCTCGGTTATCCTCGTCCTGCTTTTCGCCATTCAGCTTCGTCCCCTCCTCGGGGTCAGTGTCTTCCGGTTCCGATACCGTACTCTTCGGGGCATCGAACCCGTCCAGACTCGTCTGGTCGATTTCGGTGAACTGGAGGTTCGAGACACGAACCCCGACTTTTCGAACGCGTTCGTCTGCGAACTCCGACAGTAAGTCGAGTGCGATTTCCGAAACTAGTTCGCGGTCGTCAACTGGCCCGGGGAGTGACCGCTCGCGAGTATGAACGTCGAACGGGGGTGTCACGACTTTCACACCGATAGTGCGGTACATGGCGTTTCGGTCGCGCGCCCGTTCCGCAACCGCGGTTGCCAACGTTTTCACGCGCGACCGCTTTTCGGTCGAAGCGCTCGTCGCGCCGGTAAACGCGGATTCACGGGAGAGGCTCTTGGGGCGACCCGTCGGCGTGACTTCCCGGTCGTCGTCACCCCGTGCTCTGTGGTAGAGTTCGCGCCCGCGTTCGCCGAATCGGTCCGCGAGCGCGCGCGGATCTGCCTCTGCCAAGTCACCCGCCGTCTCGATATCCATCTCGTGGAGGTCTCGCGCGGTGACCGGGCCGACCCCATGAATTTCGGAAACGTCTAACGGCGCGAGGAAGTCCCGGACGGTCCCCGGTTCGACCACGACCAGTCCGTTCGGTTTATCGTAATCGCTGGCGATCTTTGCTGTGCTCATATTCGGGGCGACACCGACACTCGCGGGGACACCCACCTCACGTTCGATTCGATTTTTGACGTGCCTGGCGAACCCTTCGGCGACTTTCCACGCCGTTCGGTCGGTTACGTCGAGGTAGGCTTCGTCGATGCTCACCTCGCGTACGGTGTCCGCACAGTCGTGGAGGATTGCCCGCACGTCCTCGCTGACGGATTTATAGAACTCGATATCCACGGGGCGGTAGTAACCTACGGCCGCAGGCCTGTCTTCCGCATCGGGGTCGGACGTTCCCGTATCGCTCTCGGAATGGTTCTCGGCCGCCTTCCGCGGCAGTCGCTCGAGCGCCTTCCCGATGGCTTGTGCACTCTCGACGCCGTGTTCACGGGCTTCGTAGCTTGCGGTGGCGACGGCGCCGTGCGATTCACCGTCCTCGTATCCCATTCCGACGACGACCGGTACTCCTTCGAGTTGCGGTTCGCGGAGACGTTCACAGGCCGCATAAAAACAATCCATATCTACGTGGAAAACGATACGCTCCTCGGACTCGCCCTCGACACCGGGTAAGCGTGAACCGCCGCGGTTCGGCATCGCTGAGCAGTTGGTGCGCCAGTGGAATTAAACTGTGCAAACCGAGGCGAAAGTGAAATAATACGGCAACAGTCACCACGGTTGAATGGAAAAAAGCCAAAAGCACTAAATACCGGCATATGGGCCTCTACTGTGGGTTTTCGGCACGTTTATTGGCAGACGTGTGGTAGGAGTGGGCGAGATGGATGATTCCGCCGAGCACGAGTCGAGCATCGATGACCGACCAAGTATTCGGGTAATTAACGCCATCGCAGAGCACGAAGGGACGACCCCTACGGAAATCAGGCCGGTTCTATACGACATCATCGAACCTGACGCGCTCGACTCACTGTTTGCGGAGACACAACACGGCGAGTCCCGGGCGGACGGCCACGTTACGTTCCAGTATGGTTCAAGCGAGGTGACGGTCTACAGTGATGGTCGAGTCGAGATTGTCCAAAGTTATCCCGGGCAATCCGACGAATCGTCTAATTCAGCGATCACGACGTTTAACTCCTCGTCGGGCGATAACTGAACGACATCGTATTTCGAAGTGTGTGTGTGTGTGTGTCTGCCGGAGGTGGTAGAGTGCCTCGCGAGAAGGCGTATCCATAGCAACATGCTGCGTACCGTATACTCTAGATGTACAACGCTCTGAAATTGGAAATAGGAACCAACATTGGCGAATTGTAGTGTAAATTTCCAGTAATACCAGGAAATCGCCGATAGATATATACTCATCCCGCCTCTGGAGACGTAGTAGCGAAACCGTGGCAGAACCGCCCAGTGATAATCGTATGGGAATAGAAATAGAGAACGTCAGTGACGACAATCCTGCCGAGACGACTTCGACGTATGTCTTCGATATCGAATCGGAAATGGCAAACGGACACACGTGTGCGGGAATCGTACGCATCCTCGCAAAAATAATGGACGAGAACCCGAACGAGATGCGACCGCTCCACGCGGTAGTGAATTGCGACGCCATCGACGCACTCTTTCGCACCCGACGGTACGGCGAGGCGCGTGACAACGTCTCGATCACCTTCCATTACGACGTGTACGAAGTAACGGTCGACGCAAGCGGCAAAGTGGCCGTAACCGAGTAACACCCCGTTTTTCCGTTGAACCATCAGCGACGCGTTTCTATAGGACACTGCACACGGTACCGAAACGTTGTTTTATCCATATGTTACGTTATTGAATGGGAATTTCCACCGTTTCTGGGAAAAAGGATTCACCGACCACGACGGACAGCAGCGATTTGTTCAGACGTTCCGCCCACCGGATCACTAGAGTTTCCTCGGTGCAACGACGCTTTCGAGGTGTCTCGGTGGGAACGATGGGGGATTCAGGGATGGGAAACCTAGCAACACGAATCGCGGTGCAGATGGAAAGACGAGGACCGTTCGCCTCGGAGCAAAGCAAAACGGTTGGGTCGGTCGCAAGCCGAATCCGATTGCAGGCACCACGAACCCGAAACGGTCCCTGAACTTCGGTGTAAAATACGAACCCGTGCGGAGGAATATGGACGGAAAAGAACACGAACTCCCCATCGTCGATCCGGACGGTGAAAAGGCCGTCAAAAACGACGATGCGGAAGAAAAAGCGAAGAAAGTGACGCTGACGTTTACCATCTCCAAAGCGATGACCGAATACTACTATGAGTACCATTTCCAGTCGATACGTGGGTCGGTAACGACTGGCGAGAGCCAGGAAAAAGATTGTAGAGTGGACATATGACCTCCCAAACCAAACACGTCATGCGGAAATAAACGGCGAGTTCTTCGGATTTTTAACCTTCGAACTGATAGACAACGGTTGATGAGCTATCCGTATCGGAGGACGACGCGAACGGCCGACTCCCTCCCTCCCCGTTCCACTGTCCGTGCGATTCCGGCGGTGAACCATCCATGATGCCGTGGGGCCACGCCGCGTTCGGATACGTCGTGTACTCGCTCGGTCATCGTCTTTGGACGCGTGCACCTCCCTCCGGACTGGCGGTTCTTGCCCTCCTCTTTGGAACCCAGTTGCCGGATTTGGTGGACAAACCCCTTTCGTGGGGCCTCCATCTGTTTCCGCAGGGTTACTCGATTGGTCATTCGGTGTTCGTCGCGGTGCCCGTCGGGATGATTGTACTCACCATCGCGATGCTGAAAGACCGGTCCACGGTCGGCGTTGCTTTCGCCGTCGGCTACTGGTCGCACCTGGCTGGTGACGTCCTCATCAGAATTCTCGGGCGAGACGAATCTCCGTTCGCCCCCATTTTATGGCCAGTCGTGACGCTTCCGCCGTATGGTCACGAGGTATCCCTCTTCGAACGCGCGTTCAGCATCATCGGCGCGTTCCTGTACTCGCTCTCGACGGAAAAGCAGTTGATGGTACTCGGAATCTACCTCGCGCCGTACCTCCTCGTGTTCGTTCTCTGGCTGTTGGACGGCGCACCGATCGTTTCGGAACTCCGGCAGGCAGTTGCAGGGCGATAACGAGGGGGTGAAACGGTTCTTTGAGGCCCCCGAACTACTGCGACTGCGTCAACTCGAACGTGTAGAGTCCGGTGAACGTATCGGTCACGACGACGACGTCGTGTGCGGGGTTGTACGCCGCTCTCCACGCCATCGGTGGCTCGCCGAGTCGCGAAACTTCGTCGTTCAGCGTGAGGGATTTCATCCGGTCATCGGTCGAATACTGGTCGATCGGATGCGGATTCGTGGGATCGGTGATATTGTACACGACGACGCCATCGTGCCAATCGGCGGCGACGATGAACGTCTGTTTCCCCTGTGGAACGATGGCGAAGTGGTGTCCCGTCCAGTCGAACCGGTCGGCATAATCCTCGCTCATCCGTTTTGCGTTGGGAGAAACGGTAAAACCAACCGGAATCGGATCCGATGGCGACCCATCCTTCCAACCGATGTCGAAGACGTGCTTTCCACCAGGAACCCCCGTTGGTCGCTCATCTCCGAGGACGAGCAAATCGCGGCGGGGGTCGAAGTGGCCGTGATGTGCCCTTCCGAACGCTTCCTCGCCGACTTGCGCGTTGTCGTACGGTTTCTGCTGTTCGTAGTCGAAGCGGCCGATCTCCTTCGGCGACCGTGGTTCACTCACATCATACATGATACATCCGATGAACTTCCCCGACTGAAACGCACTACAGAGCAACTCACGTTCCGGGTCTACCGTGATGTCGTGACACGCACCTTGTGGACCGTGTTGACCGAGTTTACGTGGGGACGACGGGTTAGAAACATCGTAGACATCGAACCCATTCGTCTTCAGGCCGTAGTTCACCGTATAGAGGACCGGTTTCGTCGGGTGTGGCGTTACGTTGTGTGACTTCCCCTCCGAGACGGAACCGACGACTTGGGGAGATTTTGCCGTTCCGTTGGAATAGCCATAATCGACGATTTCGAAGTTTCCCTCCCAAGTACGTTCTATCGCCCGATAGTATAGCCCGTTACGGTGGTCGAACTTGACGTCCAGATTCGGCGCGTCGTTCGAATTACCCATATAATGAGCTTGCTTCGGGGACGCAGGGTCGGAGAGGTCAACGAGATACGTACCGTGTATCCCCCACTTCGTTCCAACGACGGCATAGGTGCCATCCGTTCGAACGTCCACTTCGGAGTATCCACCGCTAGGGCTGGACTGCCCGGAGGGGAGCATGTGACCCGTCTTCTTCAGTGACAGTTTACTGGGGTCGACTGCTTTGTTTTGGGTCGTCGTTCCCCCCTCCTCCCCCGTATTCTTCGAACTGGAACAGCCGGCGAGAATCGTTCCGACAAGGACGCTGCTGGAACTCGCGAGGAGTTGGCGACGCGTCCGTGAACCGTACTTCTGAGTCATTGGTGGTCGCTCGAGTTGGCGACGCGTCCGTGAACCGTACTTCTGAGTCATTGGTGGTCGCTCGAGTTGGCTAAATGAACGATGAATCGACCCTTTGTTATGACCCGGCTGAACGGAACAATGCAAGTACAGATGCTTCCTACGTCGAACTCTCGAACTGAAACTGTGTGCAACCGATGGGATGGAGCTGACCAAAGATCGGAGTCTGTAAGATGTAAAATACCACACTGACTACGACAGTCCGTCGGTTTTCAGGCGGTGCGGACCTCGACCGCGTAGTACAACCCTCCGACCAGTACGATTCCAAAGATGTTGCCAACGACGCCGCCGAGAATCATGCCTACCGTCCACGGATAGACGTAATCGCTCCCGCGATTTTTTGCGTCCCGATAAACGTGATAAGCGGATGCGACGACGAGGACGAGTAAAAAAGCGATGACGGCTAATTCCATTCCTCCGGGAACGGGTCCAAACAAGGGGATCATATCATCATTTCGTCACATTTCGGTTTATTCGTTACTATTTAGAAGATAATGAAGATAATATGCGTGCGATGAGCACACGCCACGATGTTCGAATGATTGCAGTAAAAATGGGGTCGGAGGGATTTGAACCCCCGATCGACTGATATCTCCGGTGCGCCTCGGAACTCCAGAGGGTCGTCAACGCGAGCGATGATCAGTCACTCGCTCGGTATATCAGCTGGAGTTTCGTCCCGGGCGCGTAGCCTCTGGAGTCAGTCGCCATCCCTGGCTTGGCCACGACCCCGCGGGCTTTGATAGGTCGAAATCACCTAAAGGGGTTTCGATTTCTACTCCTCGCGCGCGCTCCAATCACAATCCTGGCATTTATATCCCGTGACGAACGCCGTCACGCTCGGCATGTAGCCCACTTGTAGAACGTCGCCACCACAATCGGGACATCCGCGGTCGGACTCCTCGATACTGTCGGCTTCCATTACCGACTCCCCCTCAATGATCTCGGCGAGCTTTTTCGGTGTGACCATTCGTCCCTGCACGACGCGGTTTTGACTCATGAGAGAAACAGGAACGGGGAGAGTGAAAAACGTTACAGGACGACGGGGGACTTGGTGATACGAACCCCTTACAGCCACGGACGGCGTTCGTCGCCGTCTTCCTCACCGGGGTAACCGTAGGCGGCTTCATCGACCGCGTTTTCATCCGAATCGGTACCGTCGCCGACCTCGGCATTCTTGCCGCCGTCGGTCACTGCAGGATTGTTTTCCGACGCCTTCGCTTCGTCCGTCGTTCCGTGCGGTTCGTCGTCGACATCGACGGTGGCGTCCATACCGTCGCCGGGGTCGAGTGCCAGTAGGCTCGTCACCGCGAGGACGGCTAGTGGCGCGCGTCCAGGGGCGAGGCCGAGAATCGACAGTGGCAGGACGCCCAGTGCGACCGCGCTCCCGAACCGGAAGCGGTCGATGTCCACGACGTCACGAAGCCATGGACCGAGTAGGGCAATCGAGAGGGCAAACCCGACACCGCTCCCAGCGGCCGCGGCGGCGTGAAGGACGCGCGTCGTGTTGATGGTCGTTATCAGCTCGAATCCGGCGGGTTGGAGGCTCGCGAGCATGCCGAAGCCGATGATGACACCGGGACTCGGGAGATATTCCCCGACTCGCGCACTGGCAGTCTTTGCAGCGATGGCCGCCATGACCAGCGCAGCGAAGCGCTCGAACACGTGCATGTTCAGCGCGCTCTCGATGGTTGGCGCGAACGCGGCCTCGACCGACGCGAGGGAGATGATTCCGACGCCGACAGCGAGGACGGTCATCGCCTGTTCACGAGGCGTACCATCCATCTCCGCGAGGATTACGGCGACGGTTGCACTGCCGCCGAAGACGAGAAGACCGACTTGGAGGATTCCCACCGGGTCTTCCATCGCGCCAGCGAGAACCATCGCTGGGAAGATACCGTCCACGAGGGGGAGACCCATGACGGTTGCCAGTAGCTTCGTCGCACCGCCCACCTGTCGCTCTAGACGATAGGCGATTGGATGTTGTGAACTACTCATTGACTAGCTACGATACCCCTGACCCGTGGGTGACGTGGGTGATGGGTGGTGATACCTGCGATACGACCGACGATGTGGGTTCGGTCGAAAATTTCGTGCAGGCCGTTTCCCTACCAGTGTAAGTGTGGAGCACAGTTTCGCAAAAATTGCAATCGGAGCAAAAGAGTCGTCGCTCGTCCGACCAGCAATGCGCTCTACGATGAGACTGGTAGAGTCCATACATGGACTTATTGTTGTTTTCTGCTTAAGTGTTGCGTGAGAGATGCCCCCATGGGTCGCGAAATAGACGCGAAAATAGCCACCGAGGCTTTACATTTTCGTCAGATTCGGGGATTAGGCGACCGTTTTTCAGTGAGATATGAGTTTGGGGCGGTTGAGACGGGAAATAACCACAAGTATGTACAGAAATCGAAATCATTCAGCGCGAGAGTAGCACAATCTCGCAACGTTTTTCAGGGGCCGCTACGTTCGCATTACATGGCGAACGATTCTCATAACGACGGTTCGTTTTCCGAGAAACTCCGCGTTCCGGAGGCGCTTACCTTCGACGATGTCTTATTGCGTCCGAAAGAGAGCCGTGTCGAACCCGACGATGCCGACGTACAGTCACGAGTCTCGAAAAACGTCGAACTCAACGTACCCGTCCTCTCGGCGGCGATGGATACCGTCACCGAGAGCAGGATGGCGATCGAGATGGCTCGACAGGGTGGGCTCGGTGTGCTTCACCGGAACATGGATATCGACGAAATGGTGGACGAAGTCGAGCGCGTGAAACGCGCCGATGAACTCATCATCCGCGACGTCGTGACCGCGAACCCCGAGCAGACGGTCCGCGAGGTAGACGCAATGATGGAACAGCAGGGCGTTAGTGGTGCACCCGTCGTGGACGACGATGGTGAAGTTCTGGGCATCATCTCAGGGACCGACATCCGTCCGTATCTCGAAGTCGGAGACAAGGACGAGGTCAGGGAGGCGATGACCGACGAAGTCATCACTGGCGACGAATCGGTGACCGCCCGCGAAGCGCTCGAACTCATGTACGAGCACAAAATCGAGCGGGTTCCCATCGTGGACGACGAGAATCACCTCACCGGCCTCATCACGATGCAGGGCGTTCTTCAGCGACGGGAGTACGGCGAAGCGGTCCGCGACGAGGATGACCACCTCCGTGTCGGTGTCGCTGTCGGTCCGTTCGAAACCGACCGAGCGGTTGCCGCCGACGAAGCGGGCGCGGACGTACTGTTCATCGACTGTGCGCACGCGCACAACCTGAACGTCATCGACGGGGCACGGGAAATCAAGGAATCAGTCGAGGCGGACGTGGTCGTCGGAAATATCGGCACGCGAGAGGCGGCAGAGGAGATGGTAGACTTCGCGGACGGCCTGAAGGTCGGTATCGGCCCGGGGAGTATCTGTACGACTCGTGTCGTCAGCGGGTCGGGAATGCCCCAGATTACGGCCATCTCACAGGTAGCCGACGTTGCAGCGAAACACGACGTGCCGGTCATCGCAGACGGTGGGATTCGTTACTCCGGCGACGCGATCAAGTCGATCGCGGCGGGTGCGGACGCCGTCATGCTCGGTTCGTACTTCGCGGGTACCGACGAGGCGCCTGGACGTGTCATCACCATCGAGGGGAAAAAGTACAAGCAGTACCGTGGAATGGGAAGCGTCGGGGCGATGAAGAGCGGCGACGGTGACCGCTATCTGAAGGACGAACCACAAGACGAGGAGGAGTACGTTCCGGAAGGTGTCGAGGCTGCAAAACCGTATAAAGGAACGCTCGAAAGCGAACTCCATCAGCTCGTCGGTGGAATGCAGTCCGGCATGGGCTACGTCGGTGCGGAGACGATTCCAGCGTTTAAAGAGCGCTCGGAGTTCGTTCGCGTTTCCTCCGCGGGCCAGACAGAAGGCCACGCACACGACGTGATGATTACGGACGAAGCGCCAAATTACAGCCCGGGCGAGTAGAATACCACGATTTTTTCGCGTTGATCTGTGATCTATAAAGCCGCATTGAGAGCGCTATTTATCAAATCACACTACCAACTAGCATATAGATAATAATATTGTCATCTAGATCACGATGATGTGACGAAATCATTGGAGGGGAGCCGATAGATAGCGTTCGATATCATTTATCCTTTGCAGACTTATAATGTATTCGTATATGAAGCAAAATGGATACCTATCGGTAACAGATATGTCCTTTTGAATAACTCTCATGAGAGGCAAAAATGACATCAAATAAGGGTTCCAATTCGAGCTCTGAAGTTGCTACAACTAGACGTGAATATCTCAAACTTGGTGTGTCTGCGGTTACCGCGACGGCTCTCGGCGCTTCGGTATCGGGCCACGCCACTGCAACACCGTCGAGGTCGAGTTATACGATCAGGAGTGGAACAGACGAGGAAACCACGGTGTACGTCACCGAGGGATCCACCGATGGGCCGACGCTACTGGTAACCGGAGGCGTTCACGGCGACGAACAAAGTGGATACCTCTCAGCCGGACGGATAAAGGACTGGGACATCGATGCTGGGAAACTCGTCGTCATTCCGAAAGCGTGCAAGCCAGCCATCGACGCAGGAAGCCGACAGTTTTCGGACGGGGATCTAAACCGACATTTCCCGCACGGAAGTAACGAAGAATCCGCCCTTGCAAGTGCTATCTGGGACGTTGCGGTACAGGAAAACATCGACTTTCTCTGGGACCTGCACAGTTCGTACGGGATTTACGAATCCGGCGACGGTGGTGTCGGGCAGGCTTTGTTCGCCACCGATGCGGGTGATGCGGGCGTCCACTCGAAAGCCATTCGCGACTATCTGAACCAAGAAGTTCTCGACGACTCGCTCGATAGCAAGTACGATTTCAGGGAGCATACCCACGACAACGATGGCGCACGCGACATGCTGAAACACAAGGTCGGTGCATCACTCGACACGCCTGCCATCATCTTCGAAGCGACGGAGAAACTGTCCCTCGACCGGCAGGTGAAATACACGACTGCCGCTGTCGAACGTTTCATGTACCGATTTGGACTCCTCGAAACGCGACTCGCGACCGAAAAAACGGGTGGCATACGCTACGACGGGGATGCGACGGCTATCGATGCCTCAGTGGACAGCAACGGGAAACGGTCGGGTCTGACCTTCGGTTTCACCAACGATGCTGGCCACGAGTTGACGATAACCGGTCTCACCATCGACCCGTCGAACGCCGCCATCGACGAACTGTCCGATCACTCCTATGACGAGGGTCGGTGGACCAGCGAACTCCACATCGCCGCCGACGTGCAAGACGGTCTCACCGATGTCAACGGCGGTCTCACACTCCCGGGAAGCATCGACCTCGACGCCGACGGCCACAGCGACAGCGCCGATTGTAACGCCATCATGTCCCCCGGTTCGTCGGCCACCGTCTCGCTGTACCAGTTCGAGTCCGGCGGCACACCCGTCGATATGGTCGGCGAAAGCGTCGATGTGACCGTCGATTACCGATTACCGAGCGGACGAGCTGGCTCGACATCGTTCACCCTCTCGCCACCGGGACTCGGATACGAAGGCGATGCAGTGGCCATCGATGCCTCGGTCGATACCAATGGAAAACGGTCGGGCGTCCAGTTCGGTGTGACGAACGATACCGCCCACGAGTTGACGATAACCGACCTCACCATCGACCCGTCGAACGACGCCATCGACGAACTATCCGACCATTCGTACGACGAGGGACTGTGGACCAGCGAACTCCACATCGCTGCCGACGTGCAAGACGGTCTCACCGACGTAAATCACGGCCTTACCCTTCCGGGGAGCATCGACCTCGACGCCGACGGCCACAGCGATAGTGCTGATTGCAACGCCATCATGTCTCCCGGTTCGTCGGCCACCGTCTCACTGTATCAATTCGAGTCCGGCGGCACGGCCGTCGATATGAGTGGCGAAACGGTAACGATCACCATCGACTATACGCTCGGTGATGGCAGTCGCGGCACTCGAACGCTTCCGCTTACCCTCTAAGGAGTTCGCCTCGACCCAGTGTTTTGCCCCTTGCAACCTGCTCAATCCGGTTTCTCTTTTCCCGCGGTCCCGCTCACGAGTTGCCCGTCATCTACGATGATGCGCTCGAAATGCTGGTCGGAAGGTCGTCGAAAATCACGATAGCCGTTTCACTCCTACAATCAGTTCGTCACAAAAGCGGGCCGGGCGCGATTTGAACACGCGACCGTCTGATTAAGAGTCAGACGCTCTGCCTAACTGAGCTACCGGCCCAACGCATTTTGAAAATGCGTGGTGTGACGTAAATACGTTTCCTTTCAGAACGCAGTCTGCCGGTTTGCGCCCCGGAAAGATACCCGAACTGCGTCCCGGTAGCCGTCACGCAAACCGATTCTCCGGTGTGACGTCGGCAGGTGCAAAGCAGAGATTATCCGCTTCCAAAGATATCGTCCCGGTGCCGACGAACCCCCGTATTCGTCGAGTTCGATAGGATTGGGTACCGTTTTCGCTGACCGTCGATGTCCGATTGCGTAACGGGCAAGTATTATTCGAAAGCTATTTGTGATGAATCCATAAAACTACATCGTAAGGAAAACACGGCGATGGGCTGGTTTCGCGGTGGCTTCGGGAGGATTAAGTACCGGCCCAGATAACGGACCAATAGTAATGAGCGCCGGGATACCTATTTCTTCGATGTCTTCGTACGCCATTCTCGGCTGTGGAAGCGTCGGCTACGCCGTCGCCGAGGAACTCGTAGAACAGGGTAAGGAAGTCCTTATCGTAGACCGGGATACCGATCGGGTCGAGGCGCTTCGCGACCAAGACCTGAACGCGCAGGCAGGGGATATCAGGGACGAATCGGTTGCGGAAGTCGTTGGCGGGCGAGACGTCGTCCTCATCCTCTCTTCGGACGTTGCCGCGAACAAGGAAGCAGTATCGAACCTCCAAGCCCGTGGTGGCGAGCGATTCATCGTCGTTCGGGCGAGCGACCCCGTTTCGGCGGACGAGCTCACCGAGATGGGCGCGGACATCGTTATCAATCCATCCACGGTCATCGCGAATTCCGCGCTCCGGTCGCTCGAATCGGGCGAGTTAGAATACAATGCGAGACAGCTTTCGACGGTTATCGAGGGCACTCCCGATAAACTCGCAATCCTCACACACGACAACCCCGACCCGGACTCCATCGCCAGCGCCGCCGCCTTGCAGTCGATTGCCGAAAGCCTCGGTGTCGAGGCCGATATCCTCTATCACGGTGAAATCGGTCATCAGGAGAACCGAGCGTTCGTCAATCTCCTCGGTATCGAACTGCTGCAGCGAGACGAGGTCGATATCGACGAGTACGATACCTTCGCGCTCGTCGACCACATGCGTGCGAGCGAACCCGAACTCGATCATCCGGTCGATATCCTCATCGACCACTACGAACCCGAGGGTGAGTACGAGGCCGAGTTCTCGGACGTTCGTCCGAATGTCAGCTCCACATCGACCATCATGACGAAGTACGTTCAGGAGTTCGACATCAACCTGAGCGAGGAAGTTGCCACGGCACTCCTGTACGGAATCCGTGCGGAGACGCTGGATTTCAAACGCGATACCACGCCTGCCGACCTCACTGCGGCGGCCTATCTTTACCCGTTCGCCAATCATGATACGCTCGAACAGGTCGAATCGCCGTCGATGTCGCCCGAAACGCTCGACGTATTGGCCGAAGCCATCACCAGTCGGGACGTTCAGGGGAGCCATCTCGTCACCAACGCGGGATTCATTCGTGACCGGGACGCGCTGACACAGGCCGCCCAGCATCTACTCAACCTGGAAGGCATCACGACGACTGCTGTCTTCGGAATCGCGGACGATACGATCTACCTCGCCGCTCGTTCGAAAGACATTCGCATGAACATCGGCAACGTTCTGCAGGATGCCTTCGAGGATATCGGCGAAGCGGCAGGCCATTCCACCCAAGCGAGTGCGGAAATTCCACTCGGCATCTTCACGGGTATCGAATCGAACGAAAACAACCGGGATACCCTGCTGTCGCTCACCGAGGAAGCTGTGAAAAAGAAGCTGTTCGACGCGATGGGCGTCGATGGCGAGACGAACGGGAATTAAACGGCCGCTTCTTCTTCCTCTTCAGTACCTTTCATCCGCTCGACAACGTCGTTGACGAGGATGACGTCGCCGACCGCGCGTACCCAGCGATAAGGGACGACGACCCCCCGTCCCGGTTCGATTTGGTTGCCGAACAGTTCGTCGTTGATGCCGCCAAGTGCGAGACCCGTCACGGCCGTTTCGTCCAGATTGAGGCGTACATCGTCTACCTCTCCGACAAATACACCGTTGTTGGAGTACACCTCCCGTCCGACAAGCGTCGTGATTTCTTCAGGGTTACCGTCCATATGCACGACGATTGTATGCGCGGGTCTTAACTCTTGGTAGACGTTTTATGACCAATCGAAACTACAACTCATCCAGAACGGACCCGAACACGTCCAACCCCTCCCGAACCGTCTCGGAGTCGAGACCTAGACTCAAGCGGAACCGGCTCCTGTCATCGAAAAACCGCCCCGGAACGACGAGCACGCCCTCCTCCCATGCGGCCTCGGATACTTCGTTACCGTCCGCCGACTCGTGCTGGAAGAAGCCGTAGGTACACCCCGGTGAGGCGGTACCCGTGAGATCGTCCCGCCCCGAGACGAACTCCGCGAGCAGTTCGCGATTTTCGATGATTCGTTCGCGTGACTGCTTTGCGAGGTGGTCATCGTTGTAGAGTGCTCGGCGGGCCAATGCCATCGCAGGCCCCGAAATAGCTGGCACGTGGTACATGACGGATTTGGCACGGGATACGAACTCGGCATCCGCGACGAGCCACCCGACTCGAACCGACCCGAACCCGTGGAACTTCGTCAGCGAGTTCGTAATGATCGTGTTCGGAAGATCTACCGCCGTCGGCCCGCCGAAAACTGAGGGCTCGTTGCTATCACAGAACGGAGCGTACACCTCGTCGACGAGAAGGTGTGCATCGTGGTCAGCGGCGACTCGGCTGGCGTCGGCGATTGTGTTTCTCGTTGCACGACTTCCGCTGGGGTTGTGACGGTTCGTGATGACGATACATTCCGTATCATCGGTCGTCGCGGATTCGATTCGGTCGGGATCGAGCGCGTAGTCGTTTTCGGCCGGTCGTCGAAATCGGTCGACGACGGCCCCCAGCCCCTTCGGTGTTTGGACGAGGGGCTCGTAGCCCGGCTTTTCGACGAGGACGCGTGGCTCGTTCTCATCGTTCTCGTCGTCCGTTTTCGTCCCACCGGCTACACCATTTATCGTAGCGGCGACTGCGATGAAATTCGCGTGTGTTGCCCCCGCAGTGACGAGGACGTTCTCCGTTTCGACATCGTATTCCTCGGCGATGATCGTTTCGAGGTCGAGATCTTCCGGCGGTGCCGGAAGGTCGGCGAGTTCCGGCGGGACAACACCGTCCGGTTTAGGCATCGTTCGGCGAAGGTCGCTCGACCCGAGATCGTGCACCGTCGTCTCGGGGCGATCAGAAAGCCAGTCGAGATATTCGATATCAGGGAACACGCTGGATGCTACGACAACGAGTGTATTAACGTTCGGGAAGGTTGCAAAACGGAGCAATATTTGTATTTTTCACATGAACGGTGTTTGCTCGGTTTGCATGTGTGGTATTCACACATATATTGAAACGGATACTCTCAGTTTCAGTTATCGGCGAAGTCTCGAAAAGTAGAAAAGGGGACGCCGGTAAGGACACCGTAACAGAGGTCTTCGCTGATTCAAGCGAGCGAGTCTCAACGGCAAATGGGCGAGTAACCGGTGGTTACTCAATACGAACCGGGGATAATGTGTTACTCGCAAAGTCAGTCCCCCGAAGGGGTGTTCGCTATGGCCGATTATTTCGTCCGTTACAACCCCCTTTTCCGCCAAGGGCTGGTTTCTCTTGGGACATGAACAAATATTCCAATTAATTTCCTATCGACATCATTTAGAAAAAGCTATTCTCAATGCCTCCCACGTCTCGAATGCGATGACGGAAAGTAATGACACGTTAACGGCGTACCTCGCGGAGAATCCACGAATGGCTGGCGTCCTGTTCACCATCTGTCTGCTACTCACACAAACCGGAAACGCGACGGCAGCGTGCTGCGGAACGATCGGATAATCGCTACAACTTTTCGAGGCCGATATCGGTCGACCAACCGAACTCACCATCGACGATTACAGGAATCTGTTCCAGTCGGAAGAACTGGACTAGCGTATCCCGATCGACGGATAGCTTTGGCGTCGAACCACCGTTCAAAAAGTACGTTTCGATGTTTTCGATAAACGGGGTGATGATGGATCCCATCCCTCGCTCGACCGTCGGATAGGTTATGAGTTGAACGTCGTACTCGTCGTCGGTATCCGTTTCAGTGGTGACATCACACAGAATCGGCGTACCGCTTTCACTCTGCGCGATTTCGATGCTCCCATCCCCGACGACGATGTACTGATTACCGACTATCTGTCGGTTCCGGGCGATGGTAAGGGCGGATCGGAGGGAGAATCCTCGATTGAGAAGCCGAGCGATGGTACGCCCGATTTGAATCGCGCTTTTGTTAGCGATTTCACTGTACGTGACTATTCCTCCGATGCTGCCGGATTCGATCAGTTCCAATCCCTGTTCGTAGGACCGACAACCGTTCAAAAGGAACGTCTCGACCCCAACGTCATCGATCGTACCAACATCGAGTTCGCCATCATGGCAGATGAATTTTCCATCCTTGACGTGGCCGATGTAGTGCAGAAAATCGGTGGAAGCGGTGAGAACCGATTCCAATTCACGGACGGAAAGGTTGCGATGTACGTCGATATCGAATCGAAGCTCCTGACGTTTTCCATAGAGATTGTTTCCACCATCGTACTCCGGGCTCATTTCTTGCTCGTTACAGACGACGGTGATATCGATTTCGCCCGTCGATGATGACCGTCCGAGTTTGTTCTCGAACGACTGTTTGATTAGTTTGTTCGCACCGATGGGCATCCCGCCACCGAGCCACGCGTGTTCCAAGGAGTCCGTTCGATTCGGCGCAACGTAGGAGTGGTGCGCTTGTTGCTGTCCACGGTGTTTTGCTTTCGTCCCGCGGAAGAAGCTATCGATTGGCTCCGGTGTTTCGGGCGACGGTTTGCGACGTTTTTCGCCCTTCGTCGAGATGAGGGAGAGGTTATTCACGAGATACGGAATCGCTTCGAGGTTCGTCACGTCCTCGGAGACGGTCGTCGAGAGTAACCACGTCGGAACATGCTCTTTTATCGTATCAAACGGAACGTCGAGGTAAGCTTCGATTTGCTCCGAGAGGCTCCGTTCGTACAACTCGTCGAAGGCGAAATCGAGGTCCGACTCGATCATTTGCCGTTCGTGGAGCGGTATCTGATAGAACCCCTCAGTTCGTGTGATACAATCGAGGAAAAGAGTCTGTTTGAGTACGCGTTCGATCTCGCCTTCGAAGCCTCTCTCTGGATGGGTGAGGGAATGAGCGAAGCCATCATCCGTGACGAGCGTCGGTTCGTCACCCGGAACGATATTCGCGCCCAAATAGTATGCGAGGGTGCTCGACGGATAGATCATCGACAGTTCGGGAGGCAGTTCGATTCGAACACCCGTCTCCGGACGTGAAATTTCGTTCGGGATGTGAAATCGGTCATCGAGTTCGATTTTGGGAGGATGTCCCCTGAGCGAGGGAAGCGACCGCTCGCAACTCCGTGTCTTGAGTGCCGAACCGAACGTCGAAAAAGCAGCCATCACGTCACGTGGGTCTGCCGTCGTCGTCACCGTCGCTCCTGGCTGTTCGTGATACGAGCGTGCCCCGATTCGAACCCGTGTTTCCGCCCCAAAATCGAACTCCATTCGATCCGCTGACGTAGCGATGGTGGCTTCGCTAGTCATTCTCAGATATATCTTGATCGGGGCGTTGAGTTCGATCAAATAGTCCCCTTTCGGAAGTTGTTCGTATGCAAAATCTTCGACTTTTGTCAACACATCCCCGTCCGCACTTCGGACATATGCGATAACGATGTGCGGTAAAACGAGCTTGTTGGTCGCGATTTCGGCCGCGTTGTCGATGGGGAACGAAAATTGATCGACGCCGGTCGAAGTCGGTTGGACAGGTGTCGAAGTCTGAATTGGGAACTGCCGCCGCTGAATGGGGTCGATGACCGTTATACCGGGGGCGTCGGTATCGGGCCGAAATATCGGTTTCATTGTTTCATTGATGTGCAACGATTTTGGCTCTGCCTTCGTGGAGGATGAATGCTCGCGTTCAACGACGTCGTTAGATCGAGAACCACGTCGTGGTGTAGTTCGTATCGTGTAGATGCCACCGCTGTTCCGGCCCGTCTTTGCCAATTTTCAGCTCGATAGTCACGTCGAACAGTGATTCGACCGCTTGAACCGAGGACGATTCGTATGCTTGCGGGAGGATGTACTGACCCATTCCGGAGACTTCCTCCACTGTCTCGGTGACCGTTTGCAAGAAATCGGTTACGGTCCGGTCATCTTCCTCGCTGGAGAGTATTTGTAGTGAGTCGAAACAAAAACGAAGTTCTCCCGGTTCGAATCCCATTTGTCGGCGCTGCAGTTCGAATATTTCCGTTCGAATCTCCGCTTCGAAGTCGTCGAGAGACCCATACACGGGCGATGTCGATAGCTGACTCGGGCTGTCACTGGTCTGTGCTTGTGCGGCCGACCGCACCGCAGCTTCGTACGTCAGGAGATGTGCGTGGTCGAGGTTCGCATTCGCCCGTGAGAGTCTCGTCCGAGCAACGTCGATGTCGCGTCCGTAGAGGGCGAACAGGTGGGTTCGGTCGCGAGCTACACCTCCCAAAAACTGTGCGCTCAACTGCTCGAAAACGTCCGTTGGCACGTCACCAGTGAGGAGTAAATTTCCGCCGGATCGTTTCAATCGTCCGAGTTCCGATTCGATCTCGACGGTGCCATCGCTGTCTGCAGTGACGTAGTGACCAGCGAGATGGAAGGTGACACACCCACTCGTGCGAGGCGTTCCATCTTGAAGCGGTTGGAATATATCCTCTAGCGCGTCCGGGTCAATACATTGATACAACGACTCGGGGACCTCGGCAGACCCGACTTTGGCTTCCTCCGCCATTTGTTGAATGATGAGTGCAGTTAAGCTATCCTCGCTCGTCCAATCGTATTGGAACGTTATGGGTGCCTCCACACCACACATGAACGGGGAGGTGGCATCGTCGTCTTGAATACTCATACTCTTGTACCGTTACTACCTCAACGGTCAAAAGTCCATGTGCTGTTTTGAAATGCTATCACAGAACATTATTTTTAGTAATTCCTGCCGTATGGAATCCTTATTAATTCCGAACACTTGTGATAAGAAAATTTATATAGTATAGGAAGGCGCTTTTTAATTCACAAAGTGTGAGTAAACGACGGTGAAAGTGACCAAATAGCAAAATCACGTGATTCATACATTGCTACGACAATAATAGTGTATGAGCGATACACCGAACGACCGGGAGCAGGTTCTCATAGAGTTGCTGAAATTCTTGGAAACCGTTGATCCCGATGTTCTCATTTCCACTTCCGAGATGGTGTATACGCTACTGAAAAAAGAACAACGACGGCATCTCATCCTCTATCTTACGGAACAGGAAACCGCGACACCGCTTTCACGGGTCGCAATGGAGGTCACGAGCCGTTGTAACGCTACTCCCTTTACCGAGGTTACTCCTTCCGAACAGGAACGAACACGTATCCGTCTTGAACAGGAACATCTCCCACGGCTTGCTGATTACGGCATTCTCTCCTGGAAATACGGTGACGAGATGGTGGATCCACTACCGGCGACACTCCCATCGGAGGAGGAGTGACGAAACCGGTTAGAACTTCCACCCCAAACATCTCCTCAGTGCAGGATACAATCGACTGGCTTCGCGGGCGACCGTACTACGAAGGGCAAATCGCTCGACACGAGACGATTCCCGGTCACGATGGCGAGTTTCGAGCAATTTCCCTCGAATCGCGTCTCGAATCAGCCCTTGCGAACCGCGGCATCGACCGACTCTACCGGCATCAAGCCGAGGCCGTCGAAGAGTTCCGGGCGGGGAAAAACATCGTCATCGCCACCCAAACCGCGAGTGGCAAGAGCCTCGCATACACGATTCCGGCGTTCGAACGGGCGATGGATCATGGGGGCAGAACCCTCTACATCGCTCCACAGAATGCCCTCATCAACGACCAAGAGGAGAACTTGTCGGAACTCGCTCGCGACCTGGGCTTTGGCAGTCGGGTCTCGGTAGACCAGTACACCGGACGACTCGACAAAAACGAGAAACGAGCGGTCCGTGACCGCCATCCAACCGTCCTACTCACGACGCCCGATATGCTTCATTATGCCCTCCTGCCGTACGCCCATCGTCTCTGGGATTGGTTTTTCAAGGGGTTGGAGACGGTCGTCGTCGACGAAGTACACGAATATCGCGGCGTCTTCGGCAGTCACGTGGCACTCGTCCTCGGACGGCTCGCGCGGATCTGCGACCGGTTCGATTCATCCCCGCAGTTCGTCTGCTGTTCGGCGACTATCGGTAATCCGGTCGAACACGCCAGTGCGGTCACCGGCCACCCCGAACCGACGTTTCACCTCGTGGACGACGACACGAGTCGGACGGGCCCGACCCACTGGGTGCTGTGGAATCCTCCGGAATACGAGGACGAAAATCGCGGTAGTGGACGCAGAAAGTCGAGTCACGGCGAGACGAAGCGACTGTTCACCGACCTCGTCACTCAGGACTATCAAACGTTGGTGTTCACCCGAGCCAGACAGGCCGCGGAACGCTACGCGATGGAGAGTGCGGACGAACTCCGGCGGCGAGGGGAACAGGATGCCGCCTCCGAAATATCGGCGTATCAAGCCGCGCTTCGAAACGACCGGCGACAGGAGCTGGAGTCGGGACTCCACTCCGGCGACGTTCGCGGCGCGTGGAGCACGAACGCGCTGGAACTCGGCGTGGATATCGGCGGTCTCGATGCCGTTTTGCTCGATAGCTATCCCGGGACGCGGATGGCGGCGTTCCAGCAGGCCGGGCGAGCAGGTCGGGGAACTGACGCCTGCCTCGTCACCCTCGTCGCCGGCGAAGATCAGTTAGACCAGTTCCTGATGCGGAATCCCGACGAATTCTTTTCGGGCGAGCCTGAACGAGCGGTGGCAAATCCGAGAAACGAAGAACTGCTACCGGACCACGTTACATCCGCCGCTCGCGAATCGTGGCTTTCGCCCGACGACGAGCGGTACTTTGGCGAGGAGTTTCCCGGTCTCGTCGCCGATCTCGAATCGGATGGCGAACTGAAACGCCGACGGACGGATACCGGCGTTCGTTGGGTGTTCGATGGCGATGGCAGCCCACAGCACGAAATGAGCCTGCGAACGATCGACGAGCGGGAAATCGACCTGCTCGACCGCTCCCGTGACGATGTTATTTCCTCATTGCCCTTCAGCGACGCACTGAACGATGCCCATCCCGGTGCCATCTATCATCACCAAGGGCAGTCGTACGAGGTGGTCGACCTGGATTTGACGAAGGACGTGGCAGAACTGTCCCCCACGTGGGCGGACTACCACACGAAAACGCTCCACGAGAAGGGGATTACGGTCGAAGAAGATGTAGACGAAAAGACACTCTCGACTCGGTCCGACTGTATCGTACGATTCGCCGACGTGACGATGAGAAAACGTATCACCGGGTTCGAGCGGCGGGACGCGAAACGCGGTGAGACGCTCGGAAGCGAATCACTCGACCTGCCGGAACTCACGCTCCGGACAAAGGCGCTTTATTTCACGATACCGGACGATGTTGAGCGCGAACTCCGCGCCATGGACGGGGAGTTCGACGGCGCGATTCACGCCGCGGAACACGGGATGATTTCGCTCTTTCCGCTGGAACTGCTATGTGACCGTCGTGACATCGGCGGCCTCTCCACGCCGGTACACCCACACACCGGTGTGAGTACCATCTTCATCTACGACGGGTATCCAGGCGGTGTCGGTCTCACCCGCGAAGGCTACGAGACGGTCGAGTCGCTCATGCGCAATACGTGCGAGATGATTCGCGACTGCAACTGCGACTCCGGATGCCCGTCTTGCATCCAATCGCCACATTGTGGAAACGCCAACGAACCGCTCGACAAACGCCTTTCTTCCCATCTGCTCTCACTGCTCACGGAATGAGTCGCAACCTTTTTAGGACAGCCTAAACCTAAATTAGGTTAGCCTAAACATGGACGACATCCTCCGGCAGACACGCAGAAAAATCGAAGCATTAGCGGTCGAAAGCGGTCAGGGTGGATTTTCGGTCGTTTGTGCGGACTCCGGTGAGTGTCCGATGCCGCTAACGGGAAATCAGTTCGAAAGTCACGACGATGCGTCCCGCGCTGCCGAACTCGCTCGTGGATATCGGAACGCACTCCGCGAGCACGACCCGAAAATACCCCACTATCGATTCGTCGTTACCGAGGAGCCTGCCCGTCCGCTACAGATGGCGGGCGTCCGCGAACGAACCGATGGCACGCGCGCCAACGGGCTTCCGCAAACGCAGCGCTCCGTCACGGTAGCCAGCGACGGCGAAGGGGAATGGCTCAGGATGGAGAATGCACCGCTCGTTCACCTCGCACGTGATTGTGGTCCCGTCGGCGACGATGCAGTCGGTAGACAACTCGACTCGAAGCTTTAGCGGACCTCTTCTCGCAGTTCGGGTATGAGGTCGAGTTCATGGTTCGTATCGCCGAGTACGAGCAGCGCGAAATACCGGAGATACGTCTGAACTGGTACTCGAATGACGGCGAAGGCGAACACCAGTAGGAGGATGTAGAGGAGAGCGACCAGGCCGAACGAAACCAACAGTGGCGTGTTCGATACGATTGCTGGCGGCACGGGAAACCCGGCGGTCATGTATAGCCCGACAGCGACGATTGCGAACGGAATCAAAGCCACGAAGCTGAGGATTCCACCGACGATGGAGACGGCGATTCCTGCGGCGATGCTGAGAGCGAACCGAAGCAACACGTACACACCATACTGCTTCCACTCTCGTCGAAGCGTCGGCCAAAACGTACGCCAACCAGCTACGACGCCGCCACCGCGAAGCACCATTACCGGGACGACGAAGTTCGTCGTCAACCCGTCCACCAACCCGACGAAGAGTCCGAGTACTACCACGACCGGCAAGAAGAGGAACAGGGCGCCGAGAGCAAGACTACTCGAACCGTCGAGTATCGATGGGATAAAAACGAGTAGAAATCCGACTATCGGGAGAAGAACGAGCGTGAAGAGGACGAGTCGAAACCCGAAGAGACGAAGTCCCTGCCCGAAATATCGGCGGAGATACGGACGGACGTGAACGTCCTGCGAGCGAAGCGACTCGACGAACGCGAACTCCATCAGCGACCCGACACCAGCGAAGACTACCCAGAGGAGTATCGCTACTGCGACGATAGCAACGGTGAACGTAATGAGGGTGTCCATCGAAATCGGGATATCCGGAAACGGCCCCCCGAATTCACCCGAGAGTTGATAGTTTTTGCCACCCGTTGGTGGTGAGATGCTCGTTCCACCGAGGAAGAGAACGATGATGCTGAGTTTGAGCCACGCTCGAACCTCGACGGGGAGCAAGAGTTCCTTCGTGGCCTCGATCGCATCGTCCAGGGCTTCGACGGCATACCACGGCATACCGAACGATTCGGTGTCGTGATAGTTAACCGTCGTGCAAATCAGCTCGCCCACTCCGCGACGTGGCCCTCGAACAAAAGGAGAACGTTGTACGTAAACGTCGTCTGTACGCCGATGATGAGGTAGGCAGCGCCCCCGTGAAAAACGAACAGGAGAAGATAACTGATCAGTAAATTACCCAATGTCGCAACGACGTGAACTAGCGGTGTTGCCCTCGTTTTCCGATCTTCATCAGGAACGATGGATAGGTGGCCAAATACCCCGAGTGCGAGCACGCCGAAGGCCGCAACCCCGCCGCCGACGTAGGCGAACACTTCGAGCGCGGACGGCGTTCCAACCCGTGACAGCAACAATCCGCCACCTCCCCAGACTGAGAGCGTGTAGCCATATGCACGCGATTCTGACAGCAAGTTTCTGGCTAAACGACGATTCGGCCCCATACTCGACGATTTTTACCGGAGCAAAAAACGTGTATCGGCGTCAGTTCCGCGTCGCACCTTCGAGCCGCGCGTCGATGAATTGACTGAGAATCGCCGCGAAACCGGTCTCGGAACTCCAGATGGCGGACTCTTCGTCACCGAGAACGCTGATGAGAACCGTATCGCCGTCGATGACCAACACTCGTCCAGCTCGGTGTTCCGCCGGGCCGTCGGGCATTTCGATAACCGGAACGTCATCAAACCGGTCGTGAACGTCCGCATCGTCACTGACGACGAGGATACTGACCCCGGCGTCAGCACGCTCTCGCAACGCGTCGGCGAGGGGACGGGTAAACAGGGAGGCATCGTGAACGGCGAAAACGATTCTCGACTCGGCCGCTTCGATGAGTTGCTCGATACGACTGCTGACGGCGTCACGGCCATCGACCGACCATACGTCTTCCCGTTCCTCGTCACCGTCAACGAACTCGTTCTGTGCGGTTTCCAAGTACTCGAACGCCCGTTCCTGCGTTCGTTCGAATCGCTCCTTCAGGAGCGATTTCGCAGCCTCTAGGCTCACCGGGCGGTACTGGATTGGCTTCGACTGCTGGAGTTCCACCAGACCACGTTCCTGAAGCGTCTCGGCCGCACCGTACACCTGTGACCGTGGAACATCAGTGACGCTGTTGATATCTCGGGCAGTTCCCGTGCCTAATTTTTGGAGCGCGACGAACACCTTGGCCTCGTAGTTCGACAAGCCGAGGTCCGACAGTGCCTTGATGGCGTCTGATTCGTCCATCTCAATCCTCCCCCGATGTCGTGGTCGCCGGTTTCGTCTCCATGGTCCCACGAGCGCCGGGTCCGAAGTATCGTGTCCAGACCACGAGCAGGCTGGGAAGCACCAGCACGCTGGCGATGAAGGCGTAGATGATCGTCAGTCCCGTGATGATGCCGAACTGCTGGAGTGCGGGCAGGATGGCGAACGCGAGGACGCCGAAGCCACCGACCGTCGTCGCCGCACTGCCGAGCAGTGCACCGCCGGTACCGGCGAGTGCGACGTTCATCGCCTCCCAGACGGAGCCACGGCGTTCCAGTTCCACGTTGTATCGCTCGGACAGGTGAATACTGTAGGCGACACCTAGCCCGACGGTGAGGCTCGTGATCATGCCCGTGAGGATGTTGAACGGCATCCCGATGAGGTACATCGTTCCTAGAATCCACGCCACGCTGAACACGACGGGGAGCAGTGTAACGGCACCGAGGGCCGCACTGCCCTCCGTGATGCGGTAGATGAGCATCAAGAATACGAAGACTGCGACCATCGTGATGACGAGACTCTGGATAACCGTGTCGAGCAGCTGCTTTTGGACGATTTCGAAGACGATTGGCTGTCCGGTTGCGGTCGCTTCGAGATTGTCGAAGGAGCCAGCCACGTCACGCATCTGCTCGGTAACTGCGGCACTCGACGCGCCTCCCTTCGTCGAAATCGACATCCGGAGTGCGTGATACTCGCCGTCCTCGCGGTGAACGACGCTCGCGGCTTGGTCGGGCGCGACCGTGTACAGTTTGTCGTACACGGCTTTCAGATTCCGGTCGGGGACGCCGTTACCGTCCGTATCCGCCGAAACGAACGTTCGGTTGAACGATTGGTTCTGTGCTGCAACCCCTTGCATCACCGAAATCGGACTCGTAACCTCGGGCTCGCCGTTCGAAAGGACGAGGGTCGGTTCCTTTTTCGCGGCCTTCTGACGGGCCTGCTGTAGCTGTTCGAGCGCGTCGTCCCGTGTTACACTTCCTTGTATCAGGATTTGTGCCTGCGAGTCCTCGCGAACGAAGTTATCGTTCACGTAGTCTAGATGCTTCTTCGCCGAATAGTCGCCTGGTTTGAACGGCTCCGGGAGTTCCTTCGTCCACCCCGGTGGGTCTTCTGCGAGGAAGTCCTCCTGTGAGAAACTGGTATCGACTTTCGTCGCGCCGTAGGCACCGCCAGCACTCACGACCACGGTCAGGAGGATGACGACGAGTGGAGCCTTTCGTGCCGCGACTGCACCGACAGCGAGGGCACGTGCCAGTGCGCCACCGCCGGTACCGAACGCGCGCTTGTCGCGGTCGAAGCCACGAGATTCGAGAACAGAATCGAGTTCGACCTTCAGCGCGGGAATCAGCGCGCCGAAGACGAGCAGGGCCGCGAGTATACCGACAGAGCTGACGATACCGAAGTCCTGAATCGGTGGAAGCGGACTGACCAGATTCGAGAGGAAACCGATAACCGTCGTCGCAGTCACCCACGTCAGGGCCGCGCCGACGCTCACGAGGGCAACGCGCATGGAACCGCGAACGCCCATGTCGGGATTCTCCTCTCGCTCCTCGCGATGGCGCATGAAGACGTGAATCGCGTAATCGATGGACAACCCGATGAGCAAGACCGGTACCGCGATGAACATCTGGTTGAAGGTGATACCGACCCAGCCCATGAAGCCGAACGTCCACACTAACACGAAGACGATACCGACGACGCCGAGCAGAATGTCGAGTAAATCGCGGTAGGCCACGAGCAGGGTTAGGATGACGAACAGGAGGGCGAGCGGACCGACGATGGCCAGACTGTCCGCCATCGATTGGTTGATCTCTTCGCTGATAATGCCGCTTCCGAAGACGACCGCTTCCCGGTCGAATTCCTCCTTTGCGACCGATTGGATAGCCGACTGTGAGGCGACGAGCGTATCGGAGGCTTGTCCCTGTTGCATCGACTGGCCGCCCTGTTCTTGGAAGACGATGAGCATCGTCGCGTTTGCGTCAGTCACACCGGGTTCGTAGGAGGTCGGCATGAATGCCAGTGCTTGGCCGTCCATCCCACCGGAACTGGAGTTCGCGGAAAGCACCGACTTCGCCAGGCTATCGACCTGTGACTGGTTCATCGACTCCAACTGCTGGATTTGGCGGGAGAGCGACGGAAGCGAGGCGTTCTTGAGACCTTCCTGCTTGGCTTGCAGGTTCTCACTCCGCTTTTGGAGTTGTTCGTACTCCTCCGCCAGCACGCCTTGCGTGCCGAGTTTGTACACCTGTTCGAACTGCGACCGGACCTCGCCAGCACGTCGCTGGTAGGTCGATTGGTTGATTTTGCCCTGCTGGTAGGAGGCGTTCACTTGATCGAGTCGTGCTTGCAAGTCGCGAGCCTGCTGTGCGGATTTGTTGAACGTCTCGGACTGATTCCCGGAGAGTTCGGTCGTCGCGTTCGCTTGTACGCTTTGTAGTTGGGATTCGATCTCGGTCGCCCGCTGGCGATACGTTTCGTTGTCGATGTCCCCGGCCTGCCGGGAGGCATTTAGCTGGTCGTACTGCGCTTGGAGGTCCCGTGTCCGGTTCAGCGCCTCGCTCAATCGTGCCGCAGTCTGGTTCAGTCGTTGACTCCGCTGTTGGAGTCGTGCACCATCGGAACGGATTTCGGATACCTTCTCCTGTTGTATCGCGCTGATTGCGATAACGTTCGCCACACCGCTGGTCGGGTTTTCCGACACCAGCGTCTCGTTGACCGTTTGGTTTTCACGAAGTCGCTGTTGGAACTGGAGCGAGTTCACCAACGCTTCTTTCGACAGCACATCGTCACCGCGGACGATCACCTGCACCGCCGTCGTATTCTCCCGCCCCGTGGTGAAGTTGGAATCGATGTAATCCAGTTTCTCTGCCGCCTCACTGTCGCTCTGGAACTGGTCCAAGGACGACGATTGGTCTATCATCGGTGCGCCCGCTCCGACGAGGACGGTCAGAAGGAGTAGTACGGCGATTATCACTCGCGAGTGGGCCGTTACGTTCGCAAAAATCCGGTCCAGACGGCTCACAACCGCCCTCCGTGTTTGTAGTACGTTCGAACCATTGCTGTTGTTAGAATCCTACTAACAGCATTGGCAAAAAGATAGTGGTTTGTTTTGTCTGGTGAGACATAAGTCCGGAGAGCGGTCGCTCAGGTTTCGCATACGAGAAACGATCGGACACATCACCGAAAGCAAAGCAGTAAAAAAGCAGTCGAAATGACCGTTTGTTACTTATTCGCGCACTGCTGCATCGGTGTTGAGATGGCCCTTCCCGTGGTACTTTTTCTCACCGACGCGGTCGGCAGTGTTGCGGAGCGTCTTTCGGATCTGGTTCGCGTTGTAGTTCGGATTGACGCTTTTGACCATCGCGGCGGCGGCGGCGACCTGCGGCGACGCCATGCTCGTTCCGGCGAGCCACGCATAGCTTCCCATCCACGTTGGAATCGTGTTGAAGACGAGGTCGTAATAGTAGTTTTCGGGGAACCCGGCAGCGTAGTTTCCGCCGGGCGCGCTGATATCGATGGCGTTCGTTCCGTAGTTGGTGTACTTTGCCGGGGTCGTCGTCGGCGCTTCGAGACCCTCGTCGCCCCAGTTGAATCCGATTGGACCGGTCGCGCTGATGCTCATGACGTTCGACGCTTCGTTGGGCACGCTGATGACGTTCCCATCGTGCTGGAGATCGGCAGCGTCGTTTCCTGCGGCCGTGACCACGAGCATCCCGTTTCTACGTGCGTAGGCCATCGTCTTGTTGAGGGTTCGGCCGTAGTCCGCTGACGACCAGCAGGTCGACAGCACTCAGGTCATGAACGACTTCGACGCCGTTCGATTCGAGATCGGCCGAGGAAACCGTGTTCGATTTGACGATAAAACGGTCCGTGGATTTCGCCGCGGTTACCGTGGTCCCAACCGCGATGCCACCCATTACTGTTCCGCTAATCTTCAGAAATGACCGCCGTGTTTGTTGCGACTCAACACGGAACATGTGTTCACCAGATATAATTATTTCTATTATTCTACTTCTCTAATTTATAAATGCCTGCATTTGCAAACGATTCTACTCTCCTATGTTATCATAGCGTCATTATTGCAGAACGTTTCCGGTATCCAGGTGCCCACCAGAGTTAGGACGGTTCACGGAAGAGAACCACCCAATGGTAGATGTCGTAACGATACTTCGTGCCTTCGGTGGCCTGTTTCTCCTGTTGATGAACGCTTACTTCGTCGTTATCGAATTCGCCATGACGCGGGTTCGACAGTTCGACGAACAGGAGTTCGGCGAATCATCCGGTCTTCGACGAGCGTGGGAGATGACCGACCGTCTCGAAATCTATCTGTCCGGCTGTCAGCTCGGTATTACCATCGCCAGCGTCGGACTGGGTGTCGTTGCGGAGCCTGCAGTTGCGAAACTGTTCACGCCGCTCGTGAAGGCCGTCGGACTGGGGCAGGGTTCGACACATGCCCTTTCGGCCATTTTGGCGCTGGGCCTCATTAACCTCCTCCACGTCATCGTGGGTGAGCAAGCGCCGACCTACCTCGGCATTGAGCGAACGAAATTCGTCGCACGACACGGTTCCGGGCTGCTTTACTGGTGGGCGAAGCTCCTGTACCCCGTCATCGTCGTCGCCGACAAAGTCGCCAAAGCACTGCTCGGTCTGTTCGGCGTCAAAATCACGCGGTCGTGGACGGAGGCCGAAGAGGGTGAGGACGGCGGCGCAGGTGGAGAAATCGTCAGTCGTGCCGACCTCCACCGTGAGATGGGTGACGTGCTCAGCCAGGTGGACCACCTCTCGGAGGAACGGGAAGAGGAGATCTTAGCCGCCATGGAGATCGAAATGGTTCCGATTCGGGATATCATGGTCCCTCGGGAAGACATCGTCGCACTGTCGACCAACGACAGTATCGAAGAAAACCTCGAACGAATGGAAGCGAATCCACTCGTTCGGTTCCCTGTCATCGGCGAATCGTTCGACGAATATCGCGGAATCGTCTACACACCGAGCGTTGTGAGCCAGTACGACGCACTCAGAGCGGGAGAGATATCGCTCACCGATATCGCCCACGAACCGATGTCGATTGCGGGGGATACCAGCGTTGCCGACGCAATCGACCTGTTCCAAGCTGAAAACCAGGAACTCGCGCTCGTACTGGATGGGGAGGAAGTCGTCGGGGTGGTGACTGCGACGGACGCTTTCGAAGCCGTCCTCGGCGAATTAGAGGACCCGACGGACAGGGAATCCGCGGTTCACTCGTCGTAGAACTGTCGCGCTTCCTCGGGAGTCATCGTCTCCCATTCGTCGTCGTCGGTTCGCACTTGTACGTAGCCGTCCGGAATATCCATCTCCATCTCGACCGTTTCGACGTGTTCGCGCAAGAGGTGTGATTCGTACTGTCTCCATGCCGCCTGCTCCGAGGGGGCGACGGCAACCCAACCGCACTCTCGCTGACTGCACCGTATCATTGAGTATCGTTCACTCGCCGTAGTGGATATAAACCTTCAGAAACGACATCGTCAGGAAGTGACGTTATCCGGTGACGACGTGAGAGGATAGTTCGCCGATGGTTCCTTCAACCTCGTATTCCGGCGTCTGGACGGAGAGCACGCTATCCGGCGTTACGTCGTGGAACTTGATTCGGAGCGAGTAGGTCCCGTCCCCGAGAATGTCGGTCGCCTCCTTTTGACCGGATGCGAGATGACGCGCCCATGCAGTCTCGCCGACGAACGCCGGGTCGGCGATTCCGTCGATGATGTAGGCATTGGGGGATGCTTCCGTGTTCTGTCCACGAATCGGATACCCTTTCTCGTGCCATGCCCAGTAGCCCTCGTCGATGACGTAGACGTTTTCGTACCCGTTTTTGATCAGTTTGCCCGCGCGCATCGAAGAGAGATGGTGAGGACAGCCACAGTAGCAAACGATTTTCTGATCCTTCGACCAGGACGAGACCGGGTCGTTCTGTTTCAATCCATCAGGCGCGGGACTGAGCACCGCACCCTTGATGTGTGATGTTTCGTACTGTCGCTTACCGCGGGCGTCCACGAATCGCGCGCTGTCGTTCTTGTACCACTGATACGTATCGGAAAGCGGTGCGAGTGGGACCTGTTGTCCATACTCTTCGACCGTCTCGTATCCGTCGCTGTTCTTTCCCGAACCCCCACCTAGTCCGAGACAGCCACTCAATCCAGCGACCGAGACTGCCCCCGCCGCGAGGAACGTTCGTCGATTCATCGTTACACAGCCGTAGTGACCAGCAGCGTATCAATTTTATCATGGTATTTCCACACGAAATTTCACGGAGAAAAGTCGATTGATGATTTGAATCCGTCGGTACCCGAACTGGTTTGGCATCGTCTTTTTTCAGACTACCGACGTACCATCTACTATTCTCGGGGCGCACATGCAATGAAGGACACACACGTACGGACGGGAAAGTCGATACAACAACGGACTGGAAAGACGTTCCACCTCGCCACGCGACTCTTGCCGAAGCGAGTACGCCACCCGACGTACGTATTGTACGGTTTCTTCCGGATTTGCGACGAAGTAGTCGACGACGCAGCGGACATACCACCCAAAGAGCAGAAGGCGCAACTCGAATCGTTCCGGGCGCAAGCGCTCGGAACCGTCGAACCTGACGACCCGGTCCTCGAAGCATTTCAACAACTCCGTACATCCCACGGCATCTCGGACGAAGAGGTTACACTCTTCATCGACGCCATGGAATCGGACATCACCAAATCGCGATACGAGACCTACGACGAACTCGAAACGTACATGCGAGGGTCCGCGGCCGCCGTCGGTCGGATGATGACGACGATAATGAATCCTAAAGACGCCGAACGTGCCCTGCCACACGCGACGGCGCTGGGGGAGGCGTTCCAACTGACCAACTTCCTCCGCGACGTGCGCGAAGACATCGAAGACCGCAACCGAATCTACCTGCCACGAACGACGCTTTCCCGATACGGCGTCACCGACGGGGAAATCGGGTCTTTCGAGTTTTCCGAGGGGTTCGCCGACGCGATGCGTGACGAACTCCATCGAGCGGAATCGCTATACAGTGATGGGGTCGCTGGCATCCAGTTCCTCCCCGAAGATTGCCAGTTCGCCGTCTTGGTTTCGGCGGTTCTCTACGCCGATTATCATCGCGTGATTCGTACACAGGGATACGACGTTCTCTCCACGGAACCGACCCTCGGAACCCTGCGAAAACTCTCACTCATCGCCACGACGCGTTGGCACTGGCGGAAGACTCGCGACCCGGAAACCGTCTTCCGGGCCGTAAGTTCCGTTTCCCCTTCGGAGCACAAACAGGCTGACTTCGAACGTCGGGACACCCTTCCAACACGGTAGGACAAAAATCAGTACGCTCACGTCAGTCGTCGGCGACAGTCGGTTTCTTCGACGGTTCGACGACCGAATCGGTCCACGTTCCACGAAGGAACCACGCGACGGCAACGACCGCGGTCAAGACGTTCGACAACGCGATTCCGTACCAGATACCCATCGCACCCCTGTCGTACCACTCGACGAACGCGTAAGCGGGCGGCAATCGGAACACCCACAGCGAGAGGATGGAGAGTATCATCGCCACCCGCGTGCTCCCACTTCCCCGGAACCCACCGGAGACTATTCTGAACACACCGATACCGAAAAACGTGGGACCGACGATTCGGAGATAGTCGCCACCGATTTCGACGACCCGTCTCGATCCCTCACCGGTGATGAAAACGCTCGTAATAGGCTCCGCAAAGACGTACGCTATCGTGCCGATGACGGCGAGAACCGCGGTGATGATTCCGGTTGCGAGATAGACCGCACGTTTCGCTCGTTCGATCTTTTCGGCACCGAGGTTTTGGCCGACCACGGTTTCGGTTCCCTGTGCGAGTCCGAGTGCGGGTAGGAAGACGAGCGACGTGAGTCGGTTGCCGATACCGAACGCCGCGACCGCGTCACTTCCGGCTAGCGCGACGAGAGCGGTCATTGCCGTGATACCGAGTGCACGAGTGCTCTGTTCGATGCTCGTGGGTCCTCCGATTTCGACGATCTTTCGAACCGACTCGGTACGCAGTCGCAGATCGTCCAGTGAAAGATGAATGCCAACTCTGCCGGAGAACAGGAGGGCAAACCCGACCACGGCACCGACACCACGTGAGAGGACGGTGGCGAATGCCGCACCCTGCACGCCGAACCCGGTGAAACCGGTGGCATCGAACAGCGCGGTCTCGAGTCCGCGCATCCCGAGATACCCGAACAGCGGGTTGCCCTGAAATCCGAGGATGAAAAACGGGTCCAAGACGACGTTGATGACGACACCGAACGCCATCAGATACATCGGCGTCTTCGTGTCGCCCCACCCGCGCAGGAGCGCCTGAAAAATGAAGAACCCGAACATGAAAAACACGCCGAGGAAGATGGTCCGCGTGTACTCGACCGAGTAGGTATGAATCCGCGTGCCCGGTGTCGTCCCGATGAGCGACAGAAGCGTCGGCGCGAGAAACCACCCGAGAACGGAAAAGCCGACTGCGATCGCGATGACGAACGCGATCGTCTGCCCCGCGATGTGGTCCACACGGTCGTGATTGCCCGCACCCTTGTTCTGGGCGACGAGCACTGTTCCGGCAACCGTGAACCCGCCACCGACCGAGATCATGAGGAAGACGAGCGGCCACGAAAACGAAAGCGCGCTCACGGCGTCCTGTCCGAGACGGCCGACCCAAAACGTGTCCGCGAGGTTGTAGGCGACCTGCATCAACTGCGAGAGGACGATGGGGAAGGAGAGCACGAGCAATGGTTTAAGCAGTTCACCCTCGGTCAGATCGACGTCGAAGTTTTTCGTGCTCATTCCGCGTCCTCCCAGCCGAGATACCGAGCGAGCAACCCATCGATGGCTTCACCGTCGTCATCCCCGCCAAGTGTCACGTTTCGAATCCGCGTCCCGTCTGTCGCCGCCAGCAGAACCGTGGCGGCCTCGTCGGGATCGATCTCGTCGAACCGGCCGTTTTCGATACCTTCTCGCACGATGGCGGCGACGAGTTCGTGAAGGTCGTCCGAGTTCCGTCGAAGTTGTTCGCGGTAGGCATCGCTGTAGGGTGCCTGCGCCCGGATTTCGAGAAGCGCGACGTGGAAATCGCGCTTCTCGTCGTCGGACGGCCCCGACTGGAAGAGTTCGAGTAGTCGGCGAAGGCGCTCCGCCGGATCATCACTCTCGATGGAATCGATGTGATCGCGGAAATGGTTGAGCAGATAATCCAGAAACGCGACGAAGAGGTCCTCTTTCGTCTCGTAGTGGTAGTGGATGAGCGATTTGCTCTTTTCGAACTCCGCCGCGATATCCTGCATCGTCAAATCGGCGTACCCGTGTTTGCAAAGCGCGCAGTAGGTAGCACGCATGATCGATTCACGAGTATCCGACGATTCGTTCCGCTGGCCCATTAACTGACTAGTCAGTCAGGACGTCGGAAGTAGGTTTCGTTTACGGAGAAACGCCCGGAACTGGGGATTAGTCTCAACGTTCAGTATCCTTCGAATGCTACAATCGAACTACCATGCAAGTCGCAGTCCTCGACGAGCCGGGAACGCTCCGCGTCGAAGAGCGCAAGCGTCCCGAACCCGAACCGGACGAACTGCTGGTCAACATCCGTGAAATCGGCATCTGTGGGTCGGATGTCCACTACTACGAGCACGGGAAAATCGGTGACTACGTGGTCGAATCCCCGCTCGTCCTCGGTCACGAGAGCGCGGGCGAGGTGGCCGCAGTCGGCGAAAGCACCGATTTCGAGCCGGGTGAGCGTGTGGCCCTCGAACCCGGCGTCCCCTGCCGTCGCTGCGAACACTGCAAACGCGGGGAGTACAACCTCTGCCCGGACGTGACGTTCATGGCGACCCCACCGGACAACGGCGCGTTCGCCGAGTTCGTCGCGTGGCCCGCCGACTTCGCCTATCGGCTTCCCGATTCGGTGTCGCTGCGCGAAGGCGCGCTCTGTGAACCGCTGAGCGTCGGGATTCACGCCGCCCGCCGTGGCAACGTCGGCGTCGGCGATTCCGTTCTCATCACTGGCTGTGGACCAATCGGTCTGCTGGCGATGGAGGTAGTGCGCGCTGCCGGAGCGACCGAGGTGTTCATCTCCGACGTGGTGCCCGAAAAGCTGCAGGTAGCCGAGTCGCGCGGTGCGGACGCAACGTTCGACGTTCGAGGGACGGACCTCATCGATGCAGTCGCGGAACACACCGACGGAGAGGGTGTCGATATCGTCATCGAAGCCTCCGGTTCGGAGCCAGCGATTCGCTCGACCATCGATGCGGTTCGACGCGGTGGAACCGTCGTCCTCATCGGCCTCGCGCAGGACGCGGAAGTGCCGCTGGACACGGGCAAAATCATCGACAACGAACTCGATATGTTCGGCTCGTTTCGCTACCGGAATACGTATCGCGCGGCTGTCGAGTTGTTGGCCGACGGCATCGTCGATGTCGAAGGCATCGTCGATTTCGAACGGGCGTTGGAGGATATCGGCGTGGCGTTCGAGCGAGCACGGGAAGCAACCACCGTGAAAGGGATGATCACGACGTGAACGGCGCGTCCTCCACGGAAACATCCTCTGCACCGAGCGCGAACGTCTCCCACGCCCGCCGGAAACCGGGTGTTTTCGGGGCCACCGCGAACAGCAACCGAGCGAACGGCGCGGCGACCCACCCCGGAATCGAGTCGTGATTGAGGACGTACCATGATAACGCTCGTTCACCCCGTCGCTGGAGTCGCACCACTTCTTCGACGGCCGGCCGTCGAATCGATTCGAACCGGCGAAGTCGCGCCGCTGGAATAACACCGTCGGCTCCATCTAGTGCGCCCACGATCGTCGAATGGGCGACGACCGCGTCCTGAATCGCCAGTCCGTTCCCCTGTCCGCCGACTGGCGAGGCGACGTGTGCCGCGTCGCCGAGCAGTAGCAAGCCATCGGACACCCATCTCTCGGCCAGTCCGGGTTCGATGTGGAGGAGTGAGCACTGGTCGAAGCTTACGAGATGACGGGCGAGCGTCGGTTCGACGGCACCGATCCGTCGGCGGAGGTCGTCGATTCCACGCTCTCGAATTTCGGGGTACGCCCCCTTCTGGATGAACCATCCGGCCTGTGCCTCCTCCTCACCCAGTCCGAAGTAGAGTACGATTCCGTCGCTCTCGATACGGCCCTGTGCGGCCGAGTGGACGGCGTCCGCAGGAAGCCTGAACCACAGCAGTTCCACCTGCGAGTCGAACAGACCGGGGTCGATTCCGGCAACCTCTCGAACCGTCGAATAGCGCCCGTCAGCACCGACGACGAGGCTGCTGTGCAGTTCGAGCGTTTCGTCGTGTCCGCGGTCGGTCGCCGTCACGCCGACCACGTCACCACCGTCCGTCAGGAGGTCGGTAACGGTCGTCGCGGGATGGAATTCGAAGTTTTCGAACTCGTTCGACCGGTCGATGAGTAGACGAAGTAGTGGCGGTTGTTCCATCAAAATGCCGTAATCGTACGGTTTCGGTAGTCGAGAAAAATCCACGACTTCGTAGGGATGGCCGAACACCGTCAGGAGGGGTCGGCGGACTTCGTCGTGGTCGAGCAGTCGAACGTCGTCTAAAACTCCCATCTGGTCGAACAGTCGGAGGACGAGTGGTTGAAACAAGTACCCCCGAAACTCGCGGTCGAGGTCGGTATGACGCTCCAACAGGACGGTATCGACGCCGCTTCTTGCAAGGAGATAGCTCAACACGCAACCACCCGGACCGGCCCCGACGATGACCACGTCAGTGTCTCGAGTGGTCGCACCATCCCCGTCCCCGGGCATGTTACTCTCCGCTTTTTCCGCTTTCTTCGGGTTCCGTCGAATCGCTGTCCGCGTCGTCGAGCAGTGCATCCACATCGGCGTGGTCGTGAAGCAGTCTCCGCATATGTTCGACCGTCTCTTCGTCACGGGTTCGGCCGCTGCGAACCACGTCCTCCGCGCGTTCGATGGCTGTCAACGTGTCGCCCTGCACGAGCAGGATTGGGACATCCTTCTCCTCCGCCTTTCCGATAACCGCTCCGGGAGGGCGGAATCCACCGGTCAGAATCAGACATTTTACGCCGGGTGCTTCCAGCGCGACGGTCTGCAAATCCGGACGGTCGCCGCCGGTGACCAGGGCTGCGTCTTTCGTCCGGCGGAGGTGATGAAGCGCCTTGTCGCCGCTCATTGCGCCGACGAGGAAGCGTTCCACGAAGGCGTCCGTATCGGCCCCCGTCAGCACGTCGGCGTTCAGTTCGGTAGCTAACTGCCCCACCGTCACGCCCGCCAGTTCCCGTCGGCGCGGAACGACGCCGAGAACCGGAATACCCCGTCCTTCGAGGAACGGAATCACGTCGGTATCCAAGGGGTCGAAGTTCGCGTTCTCGACGGCGTTGAACAGCACGCCATCGAGTCGGTCGCCCACGTCGGTAACCGCGGCGAGCAGGTCGTCAACGTCGCTTCCATTTCGATATCGCGAGATGAGCAGTACCGACGCATCCAGTAGTTCAGCCACGTCAGGGTCGGTGAGTTCGACGATTCCGCCGGTGGTGAGTTCACCGCCGCCTTCGACCACCATCAAATCGTGCCCCTTGGCCAACGAGTCGAAACTTTCGCGGATCTGTTCGCGGAGTTCGTCCGGATCCTCGCGGCCTCGAATCGCTTGCTGAATGAACGTCGGCGAGTAGACGATGGGTTCGAGTTCGTGCATCTCCGCATCCAACCCGAGTAGTTCGCGGGCCAGCATCGGGTCTTCGTCCAATGTCTTGCCGACGTTGCTCTGGAGCCGGGTCCCCTTCGGTTTCATGTAGCCCACCGACAGTCCCCGCTCCTGTGCGAGTCGCGCCAGAGCGAGGGCGACGGCAGTCTTGCCTGTGCTTTCTTCGGTTGCAGTAACGAGTATCGTGTTCATAGTTCGTCGGTGTCCACGGTCAGTCGAATGTCGATAGCTTGCACGCCGTCGGGCGTAGCAACGAGGGGGTTGACGTCCAGTTCCAGAATCGCTGGAAAGTCCGTAACCAGTTGTGAGAGTCGTTGGATGCTTTCGACGATGCTCTCGACGTCCGCGGGGTCACGTCCTCGCGCTCCGCGAAGCAGCGGTGCGGTTTCGATGTCGTTCACCATCTCCCGGGCCTCGCGTTCGCTCACGGGTGCGACTCGGAACGTCGTGTCCTCGATGATTTCCACGAAGATGCCACCCAGACCGAACAGCAGGAGCGGTCCGAACTGCGGGTCACGGTTCATCCCGATAATGGTCTCCGTACCCGAATCGAGGTCCACCATCTCCTGCACCTGCACGCCGAGAATCGTCGCGTCCGGTTGGTAGTTCCTCGCCCGGGTCACCAAGTCTTCGTAAGCGTCGTACACCTCCTCGTTCGGAACGCCCACTTTTACGCCGCCGATATCTGATTTGTGGAGGATGTCTGGGCTGACGATTTTCATCACGACATCACCATCGATATCCTGTGCGGCAGCCACCGCGTCTTCCGGTGCGTCCGCGATGGTACCTTCGGGCGTGGGTATTCCGTATGCTGAAAGTAGATCCATCGCCTCCACGCCGAGTCGGTTGTCACCACGCTCCTTCGCACGAGAAAGGATTTCATTTGCGCGCTCGGTATCCACTTCGAACCGGGTCGGTTCCTCGTACTCGCGTCCGCTGATGTCCCGATACGTGGCAAGAGCCTCCAGGCTTCGCACCGCACGGGCCGGGTCGAAGTAGTTCGGAATCCCGTCCTCGCGCAGGATTTCCTTCGCGTCCGCAGTTCGTTCGCCCCCCATCATCGCTGATGCGACCGGTTTTCCGTGCTTCACCTGCAGGTCAGCGATTACCTCGGCGAGTTCCCGGTAATCGAGCACCGCGGTTGGTGCCGACAGCACGACTGCGCAGCCGACGGTATCGTCGGCAAGCGCGAGGTCGATTGCCTCCGCGAAGCGGTCGATGTCAGCGTCTCCAATCGTGTCGATCGGATTGTAGATGTTCGCCTCCTCGGGCATGGCGTCGGAGAGTTCGGACAGCGTTTCCTCCGAAAAGGAGGCGAGCGAGAGGTTCGAATCGCCTACCGCGTCGGTCGTCATCACGCCCGGTCCCCCCGCGTTCGTGACGATTGCCACGTCGTCGCGTTCGGGAAGCGGTTGCCCCGCCAGAATCTGGGCGAAGTCGAACAGTTCTTCGACGTTGTCCACCCGAAGGACGCCCGCCTGTTCGAGTCCGGCTTCGTAGGCCCGGTCGCTTCCCGCCAAGGTTCCGGTGTGCGACGAAACGGCCTGCGCTCCAGCGTCGGTTCGTCCGGATTTGACCATCACGATCGGCGTGTTGCTGGTCGCCTCGCGAGCGGACGAGATGAACTCACCGCCGTCCTCGACGCCTTCGAGATACGCCAGAATGACGTCCGTGTCGGGGTCGTCGCCCCACGCCCGGACGAAATCGGTTTCGTCCAACACGGCTTTGTTGCCGAGCGAGACGACGTCTTTGAAGCCGAGTCCCTCGTCGTTGGCCCAGTCGAGGACGGCGGTGATGAACGCCCCCGACTGGCTCATAAACGACATCGACCCCGACAGGGCGTTCTCCGGTCCGAACGTCGCGTTCAAACCGAGAGGGGTGCTCATCACCCCGAGGCTGTTCGGGCCGACGAGGTTGATGGTATACTCCTCAGCCACCTCCTGTAACTCCCGTTCTCGCTCGGCACCGTCGCTCCCGGTCTCGCCGAACCCGGCGGTGATGACGACGACGTTTTGCACGCCCGCCTCGCCCGCGTCGCGAACTACATCGACCGCGATGTGGGGCGGAACGACCACCACCGCGAGGTCTACGTCCGGCGCGGACGCGAGGTCCGGGTAGCAATCCAGCCCGAACACGTCGTCGTAGTTCGGGTTCACCGGCACCGTCTCCCCGTCGAAGTCCTCGCGTAGGTTCGTCACGATAGCACGACCGATGGAACCCTCGCTTTCCGTCGCGCCGACGACTGCGACACGCGACGGCGAGAAAAGGTTCGAAAGTACGCGGTCACCCATCGCTTGAGAATCCGTCGGCAACGGGATTAAAAGTAGTGTCCGCCGTCCCGCTCGTGATGGTCAGTGTTCTGCCATCTTATGCGCGTCGCGAACTGCCGATTCGAGTGCGTCTTTTTCGAGTGCGAAATGGAGATGCGTAGCACAGTCGCAGTCCGACGCCCCGATTCCCGAGATCCGCTGCACTTCCGTATCGAGTGTTTGAGCGACCTTACACTCGACGTCGTTCCTGGCGGTTCGGACGTCGTCAGCCAATCGTGATTCGGAACTACCCAACAGATAATCGATGTGCCAGTGTCGAGCGTCGTTTTCCCCGGACGCGACTCGCGCGTGGCGTGCAACGCGCGAGAAACCGCCCTGCCCGGTTCACCACCGGTCCGGCATCGGTGTCCAACACGTCGAACGTCGTCGGCGCGCCGATGAACGAGAAGAACACCATTGCCCCGAGCCACATTCCGAGGCTAACGTCCAGAACCACCAGCAATCCGGTTTCGAGGAGAGTCATGGCGAAAATTTGTGACGGGGTGAAAATCGGTGTTTCGCTTGCTCTTTCTCACTCGCTCACGTCGGCAACCGTCGCTCCCGACAACTCGCCCAACTTCTCGGGCATGATCGGGAAGACGGCCTGTGGCGTTCCCGCCGCCGCCCACACCGTTTCGAACTCCGTGAGCGTCTCGTCCAGATAGACGGGCAGGTCGGTGTCGTGGCAGAACGGCGGCACGCCGCCAATCGACCACCCGACTGTTTTCCGAATCTCGTCGGCGTCGGCCATCCCGACGTTGGTTTCAGGGAGGTCGCGCAACGTCGCGAGTTTTTCTTCGCTCACTCGGTTCCCGCCGCTGGTGACGACCACGACGAGGTCATCTTCAGCGGTACGAAAGACGAGACTGCTGGCGATTTGATCCACGTCACAACCGATCGCATTTGCGGCGTCCTCTGCGGTTTTCGTCCCTTCGGGAAACTCGTGAACGTCCACGTCGAAGCCGAACTCGTTTTGGGCGCGCTCTTCGAACTCGCTGGCTCGTTCGTGCATAACAGAAGTGTCGTTCGGAACCTCAAATCGATGGTGGTGGCGGTAATCCAAAACCGCTGTCGCGTCGGAGAAGAGTAAAGAGCCGGTACTACAGCATATCGTCCGAATCGTCCGCATCCTCGCGACGACTGACTTCGAAGTCGTCAACCGTTGCTGCAAGCGACTCGGCTTGTCGGGCGAGCGATTCGGCACTCTGGGATACCTCACCGAGGGAAGCGGTCTGTTCCTCGGCCGCGGCCGCAACATCCTCAGCCTCTTCCGCAGTTTCGTCGCCGATTCGGCTCACGTCGTCTACCATGGCGACGACCTCCTCGGTCGTCGCCGCCTGCTCGTCCGTCACCTCGTTGATTTCTTCGACGCCAACGCTCGTCTCCTCTACGTTGTTCACGATCGCTTCCAGCGACTCCAGCGCCTCGTGAACGGTCACGACACCATCTTCGACGGCATCGTGCGTCTTCCGGATGTCCTCGACCGTCACTTCGGCCCGCGTACGAACCGTTTCGATGCGCTGTTCGATATCGCCAACCGCCTCTTTCGTTTCGTTGGCGAGTTCCTTCACTTCGTTCGCAACGACTTCGAAGCCCTCGGTGGAGCCATCCGCGCTCGCCGCCTCGATATTCGCGTTCAGCGCGAGCATGTTCGTCTGATCGGCAATGGACCGAATCAGTTCGACCACGTCACCGATACGCACGATTTCCGACTCCAACTCTTCGATGTGTTCGACCGTCGTTTCGGTTCCCGATTCGATGGCCGCCATCTCCTCGATAGCCGCCTGAGCGGCTTCCCTGCCGTCCTGTCCGAGCGTCTCGGAGTGGCGCGCCGATTCGGCTACCTGATCAGCGGATGCCGCGATTTCCTCTATCGTTGCGGACAGTTCACTCATCTCCCCGGCAGTGTGTTCGAGACGCTCGGATTGTTCGACTGCCCCTTCGGACATCAACTGTGTCGATTCCGTCACCTGGCGACTCGCTCGTTCTATCTCGTCGGTGCTCGCCGTCACTTCCTGACTCGCTGCCGCGACGGTTTCCGCGAACTCGTGAACGTCGTGTATCGTCGCTTCGAGTTCGTCCATCATCTGGTTGAACTCGCGGGCGATGTCGGTCATCGGTTGTGTCGGGCTCTCGGTCGCCATTCGTCGAGTGAGGTCGCCGTCGGCAGCCTCGCCCATCACGGTGCTGAACTCGTTCGCCTTTCGCTGAAGCGCAGTGTTGAGCTGCTCGGCCTCCTGCCGTGCCTCAACCGCCTTCGCCTGCGACGCTTCCGCTTCCTTCTGCGCCGTTTCGGCTTCGGTGCGGGCCCGTTCGATGTCGGTCACCATCGTCCGGAGGTCGTGGCGCATCTCCTCCAACGTCTCGCCAAACTCGCCGGGGACTTCCTTTTCGAACACCGGTGCGTCGAACTCCTTTCTGGCAAGGGCGTCCGCCTGATCGGCAACCGTGTTCAGGTACTCGTGCATCGACTCGAACGAACCGAACAGCGTTCCCATTTCGTCCTCGCGTTTCGTTTGCGGGAGTTCGGCGTCGAGTCGTCCGGCGGAAATCTCGTCCGCCGTCTTCGAGACGGTTGCAAGCGACTGTGCGGTTCCCCGACCGATGGACAATCCAACGACGACGAGCATGAGCACCGCCATCGCCACGAGCACGCCGATGTTCTGTGTGACGTGCGTTTGCAGTGCGAACGCGGAATCGATCGGAACCTGATACAGCAGTACCCAGTCCGTCCCGATGACGGGCGTGTACGCCATAACGGCCGACTTGTCGTTCGCACCGGTCACTCGCTTGATGTCACTATTTCCGGAGAGACCATCCGCGATAGCCGCACTCGCGACGTTGCCATAGTCCGTCAAGACACGGGCGTTCTGATTGTCGAGAACCACGGTTCCGTCTCCATCGACGACGGTGATGTCGCCGGTCGCAATCGGGGACGAGAGGGCGTGCGAACGCTGTGTCAACGAAGTCGTCATGACGACGATCCGGTTCGGTTCGTCGGTCGGGGCGACGAACGCCGTCACCGGTTCTCCGTTCTCCTCGTATGGTTTCATCAGTTGGACGGAGTCCGAGCCGGAGAACGACAGCGATTCGTTCGCCCACGCGGCGTCGGTTTCGGAAGGTGTCGTTCCGACCAATTCATCGGTCGTACTGGCGAGCACCGTTCCGCTCCGTTTATCAATGTAGTGAATCGCCTGCACGTCGTTCGGAAGGTCGATGAGTTTCCGTTCGACGAGTGCCTGTCGTTGTGCGTCGGTCCGATTTGCGGATAGCGACTCCGCAAGGAAGCGAGTCGTCGAACGCTTCTTCGTGACCCATTTATGCAGTGCCTCCGCCTCGCCCTTCGCGGCGTTGTTTATCTCCATCCGGTTTTCGTCCTGCACGAGTTGCTTGGTGTCGAAGTGGATGTAGAAGCCGATCGCCGAGATGAGGACCAGTATCGTGAACAACACCGCTCCGAACTTCGCCGCATAGCTTCTCCTGATTCGCATCGGCAACGATCCCTCGATGCGTTCTCTGAACGAATCGCCCCCGGAGCCGTCCGGCTCGAACATCAGTCCATCCTCCCTTCGAAAAAGGACGCTCTGAGGAGTTCGAGTTCGGCAATCGTGGCCCCGTCCACTTGCCCGATGAGATACGCATTGAGCGGTTCGAGGTTCGCGTTCAGATCGACCGAACTCGATGCACCTTGATAGTTCACGTCCCGCCCAGCGTCGAGGAGCGTCGTGGCTCGCTCGAAGTCGTCGACCGAAACGGTCTGTCCCCGGCCGCCCGAGACGGAAACGAGATTGTCGCTAATCGCGGTTGCGGTCGCCGTTCCGGCCTGATGTATCGCGAGTGCCATCAGGAAAAGCCCGTCGTAGGCGTGTTGCGTGTAGGGTGCGAGTGGCGCGATGTCGCGGAGCTTCTGACGAAGTTCGATGGCACCAGTCGTGTTCGTGGCGGCCACCGAGGCACTGTACATCCCGTCGAGATGCGGGGGTATCTCGGTCGGAATAAGCCCCTCGCTCAGCACGTACTCACCTCCGTAGGAACTTTCCGTCAGACGTTCGAGTACGGTCGTATTTCCGGGTTCGCTGGCGAACGCCACCGCATCCGCTCCGGAGTTTACGATCTCTGCTACTTGCATCGAATACGTTTCCCGGTCCGTCGGGAACGGTACGGATGCAACTACATCGCCGGAAACGTTGGATTCGATGGTGTCCGCGAGTCCCTTCCCGAAACTGTTGTCCACGTACAGGGTGGCAACCGTATCTGCCCCCACGTAATGGTCGCTATTGAGTACTTTCGCCATCACGAGTGCTTGCTGGATATCGTTCGCCGCGGTTCGACCGAAAAACTTCGTCCCGCCGGACATTCCCGCGCTCGCGAGCGCTGGATGCGTGCTCGACGGGCTGACGGCGAACATGTCTTTTTTCGGAAGTTCATCCGCAAGCACCATCGAGATGTCAGTGACGACGGGGCCGACGAATCCAATCGCTCCCGCATCGGAAAGTGTTTGTAGCGCCTTCCGTGCCCGCTTCGGGTTGAGTTCCGTGTCCTCGACCATCAGTTCGATTTCACGTCCGAGCGGTCCACCCGCTCGATTCACGTCGGCGACTGCCTGTTCGACCGCTCGTTGGTGATGTTCGGCGACGGTTCCGAGGAAACCATCTACCGAAAGCGGAAGGACTGCACCGAGTTGAATCGGTGACCGACCGAGTCTGCCACCGAGACAACCGGCGAGCGCACCAGTTGCTGGGAGCGTGCTAGCGAGACGTAGATATCCGCGCCTCGACACATAAGTATTCATATATACTCATGGATAAGCAAATCGAGGTTAATCCTTTCGATTCACCTATCGATTGTGATAATCAGCAGGACGCTTGTTGGATTTTTGTCCCGTTTCTCGAGGACGATAGCTGTCTGTGGTAAATGATAGGTGAAATATATATTGTCAAAAAAACCGCTTCGAACCGACTCGATCGGTATCGAGAACAACTCGATTCACAGTTTTACCCTGCGTCTCTGATTTCCCCGCGAGGTCGAACGATCGAGAAGCTGGCGGGGCGTCCGTTTCGTGTTCCGCGAGGAACCGTGCGACGATTCGTTGTTCGCTCGTATCGTTGTACTTTCGAACCGATGATTTAGACCCTACGGGTCGAAGGTAGTGTATGGAATTCGAAGTCAGTACCACAGAACGCGTGGACGTCGTGGACATCACCGAACAGGTAAATAGACGAACGTACTCGAACGCCGAAACATGTACCGTTTTCGTCCCCCACACAACTGCCGGCGTGGTTATCAACGAAAACGAATCCCGCCTGCTCACCGACCTCGAAGACGCGCTTTCGACGCTCGTACCGAAGGAAAAGGGGTATCAACACGACGAACTGGACGACAACGCCGACGCACACCTCCGAGCGATGTTACTCGGGTCCCACGTCTCGATTCCGGTCGAATCCGGCGAGCTGGCGCTCGGGACGTGGCAATCGATTCTGTTCGTGGACTGTGACGGACCGCGAACTCGCCGCGTTCTCGTTAGGTGAGGCGTTTGCCGCAGTTCCGACACTCGACTTTCTTTTTGCCTGTGGCGGTTCGCTCGACCGAGAGCGAACCGCCGGAGTTACACTCCGGACAGACGCTCTTTCCGGTCTCGCTCGCCTGATGCTGCGCCATCCAACGCAGGTTTTTTTCGGCGCTGTGGAGGCGTTCTTTCGTCGCTTGGAGTTCGTCGCGGAGTGCTTCGACTTGCGATTGGAGTTCTCGCAAATCGTCGCTCGCGCGTGGGTCATCGGCGGTATCCGTCGTGGTCTCCGATTCGTTTGTCGTCATAGAAATCTATCCTTGTTTCGTGCTATCTCTACTCAATACGGGGGAGAACAAAAACGTGTGGGCAAAAATCCCGAGTCGGATGTGAATCGGACCGTCAGTCCGCCTTTGTCGGGTCGGAACCGCTACCGGAACCGAATCGTTCGACTGCGCTTTTGAAGTCGCCCTCGTCTTCCGTGATCGCATCCCACGCTTCGAGACCACGTTCCTTTCGAGTACCCGCCACCGTATTGTCGAGGACGAACGCGACGAGACCACCGACGGCCATTCCGGTTCCGAGGACGACGTACAGCGTGTGTGAAACGAGATCAGTTCCCAGCACCGGGCCGAGGACGGCAACGTTCGCCATCCCCTGCTGGAAGGCACCCGCATCGACGCCGCCGATGTACGCCGGAATCGAGAGCCCCGCGAACAGGGCGAACCCGACGATGAAGAGGTTCCGCTGGGAATCCAAGTCGATATATTTCAAGTTTGACAGACCGACGGCGGCGATCTGTCCGAACATAGCGATGAACAGGCCGCCGACGATCGGCGTTGGAATAGTTGCGACGAGTTGGCCGAAGTAGCCGACGAAGCCGACGACGAGCATGAGACCAGCACCGATTTGAACGACGTAACGCGAGGCCACGCCCGTCAGGCCGATCGCGCCGATGTTCTCCGAATAGGATGTCGAACCGTTTCCGGTACCCATGATTCCGGCGAAAACGCTAGCGATTCCCTCCATTCCGATCCCGTGATCGATTCGTTTTCTGCTCGGCGCACCGACACCCGACAACCGGGCGACGGCGTGATAGTCCCCGAAACTCTCTATCATCGAGGCGACGACCCCCGCAAACATGCCGATGATGTACGGGAGCGTGAACTTCGGCATCCCCCACTGCAGCGGCATCACTGGTTGAATCGGCTTCGCACTCGCTACCTGCCCGAGAGGCACGTACCCCGGCGTTCCGGGGGCGTAAAAGCCCGTCACCGACAGTACCGCGGCGATAGTCCACGCGGAAACGACGCCGATGAGAACGGGAAAGAGACGAAACGCGCGGTGGTTGTCGAGATACTGCGAAAAGAGGATTATGAGTCCAAGCGTGAGACCGACGAGCCACCAGTTCTGTTCGGGGGCAGGGGTTGCGAGATTCACATCGGTAATCTGTGGGACACCGAACAGTGACAACCCGATGAGCGCGATAGTGGGTGCGATGACGACCGGTGAGAGGTACTTTTTCAATCGGCCCATCAACCCCAAATAGCCGACCACCACCTCGACTGCAGCCGCCGCGATAACGGCTCCTTGTAGTTCGAGAAGGGTCGTTTGCCAGCCAGCACCGATGACACCGATGATGGCCAGCGCAGGTGCGAGCATCGAAAACGTCGCCCCCTGTACGATCGGATACCGGTTTCCGAACGTCGTCTGAGCCAATGTGGCGAGGCCGGAGACGACGAAGAACGTGCCGACGAACCGCGCCGTTTGCGCCTCCGGCATCCCCATCGCACCCGCCAATGCCAACGGAACGGCGATGTTCGCGCCGATCATCGTCAGGTAGTGCTGAAAACCGAGTAGAACCGACTCCCCGATCGGTGGTTTGTCTTCGATCCCGTACTCCACGAACGACGCTTCCTCGAGCGTCGCCTCCTCGTTCGTGTCTCCTGTCGTTCCTGTCATGCCTTCTCAGTCGCGGTCTGTTGTTCGGATACCTCGTAATAGCCTTAAAAGTGCCGTTACGAACTCCGCAGAGAATATTACGATTCTCGTAACTGAGTGACTGCCGGCCGGGTCGGAAGCGCGGTCATCGCGCCCGGTTCGGTCGTCGTCAAAGCAGCAACCGCATTGGCGAACGCGAGAACGTCGTCGAGCGGACGCCCCGAAGCGAGCGCCGCCAACGCACCCGCAGTGAACGCGTCTCCCGCACCTGTGGTGTCCGCAACTGAAACGTCGTAGGCATCGTGGCGTACGGACTGTTCGCCCCACGGCGCGTTCTCAGTCGCATGGGCGTACGCGCCGTCTCCACCGAGCGTAATCAGACAGGTGTGTGGTCCAGCACCGCAGACATCCTCGGCGAGGGTAGCCGGGTCTTCCGCGTCGAATCCGGCCATTTCGAGGTCGTCGGGCGTTGCTTTCACCACGTCGGAGAGTGTCAGCATCTCCGCAATCATGTTCGGAAATCCGTTTTCCGGCCAGAGTTCGGGCCGCGCATTCGGGTCGAAGACGACCGAACATCCCGCTCTTTTTGCGCGTTCCGCGAGGTCGAGCGTGGCCCGACGACCGGGATTTGAGGCCAACATCACACCACCCACGTATACCCAATCGACGTCGGCGAGCACGTCGTCCGGCACGCCACCGGGGCGGAGTCGAGTGTCCGCTGTCTCGTCACGATAGAACGTAAATTCGCGGTCGCCTGTCGAATCGTGGGTCACAAACGCGAGGGTCGTTTTCGCGTCCGTGTCGCGTTCGATGAACCGGTCGGGGAGCGACTTCGTGATGGTGTCTGCGAGAAAGTCACCGAAGGGGTCCGTGGCGATACGCGTCCAGAACCACGGTGTTTCGTCCAGTTTCGACAGCGCGACTGCGACGTTCGCGGGTGCGCCACCCGGTCTCCGTTCGAAGGTCGATACGTCGGAGAGAGAGCCAGGTTGTTCCGGCAGAAAATCTACAAGCGTTTCCCCCGAGACAAGGATTTTCGGCGTCGATGTATCGGTCACAGTTCCTTCGTGGGGAGGCCAATAGGAAAGGATTTGCTTACGCGACGTGGTTTGTCACGGTTTCGAAATAACCCTCGATTCGGCGAACATTGCAGAGAAACCCGGTTTTGTTCGCATTTCGCGGGTGGTGTTACGGTAAGCTCGCTGTGGTTACAATAGGGTCTCCATCTCAGCCGTGACGAACCCTACCTCCTTTCGATCCCTCGAAGCACTTCATCCAAATTCGCTTTGCTCGTCTCGATGTAGCCGTAATCGAGTGTGAATACTTCGAGTGAGAGTGTTCCTCCCCAGTCGTCCGGCAGGGCGGCGAAAATCGTGCGGAAATCGATAGTACCCGACCCGAAAGGAAGATGTTCGTCTTTCGCCCGTCGTGTATCGTTGAGGTGGAAATGCGAAATCCGGTCTCCGTGTCTGCCGACGAACGTCGCCATTCCTTCTGAGTCCACCCCATCGATTCGTGCGTGGCCCGTATCCAACGTCATCGAGGCCGCAGTTTCGTCAAAAATTCGGTCGAAGTCGTGAATCGTGAACCACCCACGCGGAATGTTCTCGACACAAATTTCGAATCCCCGTTTGCGGGCGAACTCATCGAGGATGCGTATCGATTCGACGATGTTCGACCCGACGGTTTCCGCGTTCCATGCTGGCTTCCACGCATTCGAACTCGCGTGGAGAACACCCTTCGTCGCTCCGAACTCGCTCGCCGTTTCGATGGCGGGCTGTATCTCTCGAATTGCTCCCTCCCGGACGTGTTCGAAGGGCGAACCGATATCGAGCGTAAACGGTAGGTGAACCGCGAGTTCGATGTCACACTCGCTTGCACGTGTCCTGACTGCATCAGGGTCGAGGTGTCGACGCTCAGTCGGTCCATCCATCATCAGTTCGACGTAATCAAAACCAAGGTCCGCCGCAACGTCGAACGCTTCCTCATACTCCATTCCGATCTGCGTGACGAATCCCACCTTCGCGTCCATATCCGTTGCTCATCGGGTGGCATGTTAGCTCTGATGGAGGCTCACATTTCGTGGCAGCAATCGAGTCCGATACGACGTCAGACGTAGCCTTTGACGCTCGTGTGAACACCCATTGCTTCGAGCGTTTCTTCGAGTGCATCGAGCACGACCGCCAAATCCTGCTGGAGAGCGTATTCGCGGTACTTTCCACCCGCGGAGCCTTCGTTGATTTCGGAAACCGAGAGGATACCGAGCATCGAGAGGTCATCGAGATGCTCCCGGAGCCACCGGGCGGTGAGTGCTTCACGCTGGGCTGCCTCCGAGAGTGCTTTGTATCGGGAGTAGATTTCGCGTGAGCGAGCTGGTGTTTCGCTCTCAGCCTCAAGCGTTGCGAGCGCGTAGACGACGAGACGTTCGTGGTCATTCAAGTCGGCGATTCCGCGGGCGACCTGCTCTCGCTCGAGGAGGTCGCGACCTCTACGAACGTGTTCTTCGGACACCTGTGCCGCGTTTTCCTCTCGTGCGAGGTCGCCCGCTTTTAGGAGCAAGTCGAGTGCTTTTCGCGCATCACCGGATTCCTGCGCGCCGAACGCCGCACAGAGAGGAATCACGTCGTCCGTCAGCACGTCGTCCTTGAACGCGACTTCCCTGCGCTGTTCGAGTACTGCACGGAGTTCGTTCGCGTCGTAAGTGGAAAAGGAAATCGAGCGCTCACAGAGCGACGAACGAACCTTCGGGGAAAGGCCGTCCCGGAACGTGAGGTCGTTACTGATGCCGATAAGGCCGATTCGGGCTTCGGTGAGGTTCTCGTTCTCTCGTGCACGGGAAAGTTGGTAGAGGATACTATCGTCTTTGAGGTGGTCGATTTCGTCCAGCACCAAGAGGATGATGCCGCCGTGACTGTCGAGTTCGTCCCACATAAGCTCGTAGACCTGCGACCGCGAATAGCCGGTTTCGCTGATGCGGTTCGCTGGGTCACGAAGGGTGTTTACCAGATGACTGGCGACACGATAGCTGGAGTTGAGACCATCGCAGTTGACGAGTTCCGTGAAGATATCGAGGTCGTCGTAGTCGTCGGCGTTGTGTTCGAGTTTGTTGAGGAGAAATCGTGTTGCAGCGGTCTTGCCGACACCGGCTTTTCCATAGAGAAAGATGTTGTCGGGTTGTTCACCGTAGATAGCTGGTTGCAGTGCACCGTGATATTCCGCTAGTTCGGAGTCCCGACCGACCAACGTGTCCGGAGTGTAATCGTCGAGCAGTGCCTCCCGATGTTTGTAGGGGGAGTGTTCGCGGACGAACTCGAATGAACCCATTACTCCACCGCAAACGGGGCGGATTGATAACCCTTCCGAACCACCCGTTCCTATGTTTCCTGAGTTTCGTGAGAATCGTCTGTTTTAGCTACTCAGGGTGTATGACGATGCTATCCGTGTTCTCATCGGTTTTATGCGGCAGTCGATTACGCCGAAAACCGATCGGAACCACCTGTTCCTATGTTTCGTTTGTTTCTTTTGACACGGTTGTTTAAGTACAACCCCCACCCCTCTGTTCCGCTGTATCAGCGAGAATGAGTACGGGGGGTGTAAGAGCCAGCTCTAGAATAGGAAGATTCAAGCCACCATCGATACAACAGTACCCGTAAACCAGGTATAATAGACTATTTCACCGAAATAGTCGCTGTATAATTCGCCTATCGGTCGTTTCTATCTTTCCTCCCCTCCCTCTTTCTGAAAATACAGCGGAACGAAGGGGTGGGGGTGGGTATAAAAACAACCGAGACACCGGAAACAACGGAATCCCACCCATTCCGAGAAATCCGTACGCCTATAGAGAACAACGGAACGATGAGGTCGGACAGAATCACCGTCCAAGCAGACAACACCGGGAACAAGCGAGATCGAGCAATCCAAAGACAGCGGAACGACGGTGTGTGCGATATGAGAAACAGTGTCCCGGAGGAAGGCGATTACGAAACCGTTCATCGATGGCGGGTGGACTGCTACTCCGCAAGACTTCTTGTTCTGTGGTTGCGTATCGCTCCCCGCATAATCGTCCAGCAGGTAATTTTACCCGACGGCAAACTCGTCCACGATCGACGCACGAATAACAGCGGAACGACGGGGTCTTTCGAAGGACTGATCATGCGGAAAACAACGGAACGGCGGGGTCCGAAAAACGAAGAAAACGGAGAAAACGGTGGAACGATGGGCTCAAACCGTCACACCCCCTTCTGCCGTGTGCATTTGGGACACCAAAATACAGCGGAACGGAGGGGTCTAACGCATACGTTGTCTGACACAGAGGAACGATGGGGGATCGACCTCGATGGACATTCGGATCGGGGTACGATAGAACAAACGCGAGAGAGTAATCGATGTGCAAAGCCCGTAGAGCGAGACTGGCAAATACTGATTGATCTAATGATAACTAACTAGACTGGTAACTAATCATAAATGACAAATAAGCGCGAACGATCGGTTAGAGGATGATGCTCTTTCGTCGGACCATTTCTTCGATCGTCAGGTGGAGGCCCTGCCGACCGATGCCTGAGTCTTTGTTGCCACCGAATGGGATGTCACCGAGTCCGTGACTCGGTGCGCCGTTGATTCGAACTGCTCCGGCGTCGAGTTTGTCGGCCATCCGACGCGCACGGTCGTAGTCCGCGGTGAACACCGCCGCATCGAGCGCCAAGTCGCCGCCGTTCGAGATATCGAGGGCTTCTTCCTCCGTCTCGAACGTGGTAACTGCCGCAACGGGGCCGAACTGCTCTTCGTGGATAATCCGGGCGTCGTGAGGGACGTTCGCTAACAGAGTCGGTTCGAAGAACTGACCGTCGCGCTCCCCGCCTCGAATCAGGTTCGCACCTTTTTCGACCGCATCTTCTACGAGTTCTTCGACCCAATCCGCCTGCTCTTCGCTGATAAGTGGCCCCATCTGTGTGTCTTCGTCGAAGAGGTCGCCCGCGGTCCAGCCATCCATCGTCGCATCGATCCGTTCGACGACCTCGTCGTGAACGGATTCGTGGGCGACGACACGACTCACGGCAGAACAACGTTGTCCAGCATACTTGAACGAACCTTTCGTGCAGGCCCCAGCAACGTCCGAGAGGTCGGCGTCGGGGAAGACCACGGCGGGTGCGTTCCCCCCGAGTTCCATGTGCAGATTCGCCATTCCACTTTTCCGTGCGACGTGCTTTCCCGCCGCACTGGAACCAGTCATCGTAATCATGTTCACGCGGTCGTCACCGACGAGGAGGTCACCGATTTCGCTCGCATTGCCGGGCGTGAAATTGAACGCACCGTCGGGAAGATCCATTTCTGAGATCACCTCGGCGAGAATGGCCGCACTCACCGGCGTTTTGCTCGCTGGTTTGAGAATGACGCAGTTCCCCGCCGCCAACGCGGGGGCTACCTCCAACGCGGTCGTTGAGAGGGGGTAATTATACGGCGTAATCGCCAAGATGGTTCCGATCGGCTCCGGCTTCACGATCGCTTCCCACCCTTCGTGTCCACGCGTCGTTCCTTCACGATACTCGCCGCGGAGGTCGTGTGCTTCCTCCGCAGCGCGGCGGAATCGCTCCGCGGCGCTCTCGACTTCACCACGGGCACTCGAGATCGGCTTGCCGGCTTCGCGGACGATAACCTCCGCCAACTCTTCTTTTCGCTCGAGAAGTCCGTCGGCGATGGTTTCCATCCATTCAGCACGTTGTGGTATCGTCGTCTCGCGCATCTCGGCCTGGGCACGCTGTGCAGTGGCAAGTGCTTCCTCGGCTTGTTCGGCATCAGCCGCGGCGACTTCGGCAAAAATACCGCCGTCTGCGAGATCGGTGACTTCGAGCTCGTTATCGGCATCCAACCACTCGCCGTCGATGTACAACTGCTCCCGACGATGGAGGCGTTTCTGTGTCATAGCTATCCCTTAGCACTCCGTCGGTAAATTATTTACTCACAACTGGATTAATGACTTTGGATTGCTTTTAGCACCTGATATGTCGAACGCTATCGTACCACAGTAAAAAATCCGATTCAGCGAATCGAATAACAGTGCCCTAAACGAGGACATCTGAACCGAACGGTGTTCGTCTCGAAGAGTTCGTTCCGAGCGAATATTTTTATGCCGGCCGCGGATGTACCGGATTTGGGGGTACGATGAGCCGACAGCAACAGGTCCGACAGCGGGCGGGAACCATCGAAAAGAACGCCATTCGATTGGATATCGACAAGGCAGAACTAGTTGTCGAAGCGTTGAACATCGATCTTGCAGCGATGTACGTTCTCTATCACCAACTTCGAAAACACCACTGGAACGGTAGCGGCCCACAGTATCGTGAACTCCATCTGTTCTGGGGGGAGGCCGCGGAAGAGGCGGAGTATTCGGCCGACGAAATTGCGGAACGAATTCAGGCACTCGGAGGCGTTCCGGTAAGTGGTCCGGCGATGCTCGAACACCACAGCCCGATTCCGTTCGAGGGGGAGGACGTCTACGACGCGCGTACGTCGATGAAAAACGATCTCGAAGCATACGGCGATATAATCGAGAGCGTCAGTAGTCATATCGACCTATCCGAAAGCGTCGGAGACCATGCCACCGGTGAGATACTCCGCGAGCGGCTCGTGAAACTGGAGGAGTTTGCACACGAAATGGACCACTTTCTCGCCCACGATTCACTCACGCTTTGGGAGTGAGTTGGGGATGTCGTTTGCCATACAGCCCGAAACGCGACTCTGGCCACAGTCGAAACACCATCCCCAATACGGCCTGAAGCATCGTAGCACTCTCCTTGGAGTTGTTTAGCGCTTTCCAGCTCCGCAAATTATTTCTCGTGATAATCCCGGTGAAACATTTATACTACATCACTCGAACGAAATACCAACTATCACATGGTTTCGAAGGGTTTCTTTCGAGGGTCTCGAGATTTGGTCGAGCGAAGTGATGGCCGATACAGGTTTTTCCATTATCGGGGCGAGCAGTGCCTCAGCGCATTGGTCAACGTTGGACGGGGTGTTGTTGCTCTTCGCTCACCGTCGCCCGAGCGAAAACTGGAGTACCTCGACGTACTGAGCGAAATCAACGATCAGTATTTGGAGGCCCGGTCCTTCGAACACGACGTTCGGGGGAAGTTTTATCGCTACGACGAGGAAGCCGAGAAACGGTTTCGGTTGACGGTCACCGAGGAACTCTCACGCTCCATCGAACAGCTCCATCGACTGCTGAGCGCTCACGACGGGCTTCTCGAATCGGTCCCCGATACCGGAAAACAAGCGTCGGACGGTACCCTCCATCGAGAAAAACGAGCGGCCGTTTCTCGATATACGAGTCACGCCGTTCGGGATGGTTGGTATCCGATAATCGAATCCTACGACCACTCGCTCGATCCTGGCGAACGAATCGCCGAGGGCAAACGACGGCGCCGTCAACGACTGCACGGGCAGCAGACGCTTCCTGGTATCGTCCATCTCCTCGACACACCGCTGTTCGAGCGGATAACAGGTGAGGATATTACCCGACTCAGAGAACTCGACCGGTTCGCTCCAATGGAGGAGCGACGTGTCGCCTCTCGTTTGACCAACCGACATCCGTGGCTACTGACCGACTGACATTCGATCACGGTCACGCGATTCAGAGCGCTAACCAGTCCGTCGTCACGTCTTGTTGGACTAACTTCCATCGCTGCTCGGCCTGTCCACCCCTCATCCGTACTTCGACGACGGCGTCGAAAACGGGGGCAAGCGTGTTGACGATCGCTGAATCCATTTGACCTGGAAGATGGAAGTGAGCCATCCCGTTGACGTTTCGGACGCGGGCAGTCAAAATGTGAAGGAATCGGAACACTGACTCCTGGTCGTGGTCCGCTAAAAGCGGTGCGAGCGAATCGAAGCATACTCGAAGTTCTCCCGAGGCCAGTTCGCCTCGTTCGCGTTCGAACTCATCGATACATTCGGAAACCGTGATTCCAAGCCGGGGAAGGCTCCCACTCGTGAGGACTACTCTGTCCGGATCGTCACCGATTCCGGTTTCCTCGTGGTAATCATCCGCCACTGTCGTGGCACTTCGTGTGTGAGTCGATCGTTCGATGATTTTCACACGACCGCCGTTCGAATGGGTGTTCCCACACGCGCCGTGGGCACATTCCCTTTTCCCGTCGGTTTGAACGAACAACCGCTGTCGAGGCTCGGTCCGTGATTCACCGAGAAATCGGTCACAGGCTGGCCCCATCACTGGTTGTGGTCCAACTAGGAGAAGTCCGCTTCCTCGACGTTTGAGTCCCGCCAGTGTCCGAGTAAAAACGGCTGCCGTCTCGGACGTGTGGGTACTACTTTCGCCCCGATACTGCATTGTTTCACACATTCATCCCTCTGTATTATAAATTTTCGGGTATGACGATCATGGATATCGGCAAACACGGCGGTGTTTGTAGCTGTTTTCAGTGATGAACGTGTATGGGTCGTTGATGGCTGACGACCTCTTTAGTTCCCTTTCGTTTCGGAATAGCACGGCACGAAATCGAGTGATGGTTTCCCCGATGTGTCAGTATTCCTGTGCGGAAGACGGTCTGGCAACCGATTGGCATCGGGTTCACCTCGGAAGTCGCGCAACTGGTGGCGCTGGAATCGTAATGACGGAAGCGACCGCTGTCGAACCTCGTGGCCGCATCTCGCCGAACGACCTCGGAATTTGGAGCGACGAGCACGCTGCGGCTCTCGAACCGGTCGCAGGGTTCATCCGCGAACGAGGAGCCGTTCCCGCGATTCAACTTGCGCACGCAGGTCGAAAAGCGAGCAAGTCCCGGCCATGGGAAGGAAGCACGCCAGTTCAATCCGACGATGGCGGATGGGAAACGATCGCACCAAGTGCCACCCCCTGGCCCTACGATACCAACCCGCCTCAAATCCGCGAACTGACGACGGACGACATCGATACCGTCGTGGATGCATTCGGAACCGCGGCACAGCACTCCCTCAACGCCGGATTCGAAATCGCCGAAGTGCACGCCGCTCATGGCTACCTCCTTCACGAATTTCTTTCGCCCGTTACGAACCACCGTGACGACGAGTACGGTGGAAGCTTCGAAAACAGAACCCGTCTCGTCCGCGAAGTGACCGAAACCGTTCGACAAATATGGCCCGACGACAAACCCGTGTTCGTTCGTATCTCAGCAACCGATTGGCTTCCGGACCGTGATTCCTGGACGGTTGCGGACTCCGTTCGACTGGCGGACCGGCTTGCCGACGTGGCCGACCTCATCGACGTAAGTGCCGGTGGTCTGCATCCCGACCAACAGATCCCAACTACCGGCCCAAATTATCAGGTACCATATGCCGAGGAGATCCGCGAGCAGACCGACCTTCCCGTTGGCGCAGTCGGCGGTATCACGGAACCTGCACAGGCCGACGCACTCATCCGAAACGAGCGCGCGGACCTCGCCGTCATCGGACGCGAGCACCTCCGCGACCCGTACTTCACGCTTCACGCCGCTGAGGAACTCGATGCCGAAGATCGAGTCGAGTGGCCACAACAGTATCGACGGGCAGTATAGCGTTTCGACCGATACTCGCACCCGTCACTCGTCCCGATCGCGCTCGTTTTCCGAAAGCGCATCGTCACGACCGTTGTACTGGTCGCCGAATGTTTTCGTTACTTCTTTTTCCGCCTCCCACGCGACGTAATAGTCGGTGAGGACCCCGGCAACCGTCTCACCTAGGTCGTCCAACTCCTCGTTTATCTCGGAGACGGCCGACCACGAGTCAAGCGATGGATGGAGATTCAGCCACCCATCACCGATTTCCGGGGATTCATATCTGACTTCCTCGGTTTCGGCGTCCCAGAAGAAATCGAGTCGGTCCAGGAGACCGAGTTCGAGGATGATTCGATAGGACTCCTCCGAAAGCGGCGTCTCTGCTGCCCATTCACTGAACCCCTCTTCCCATGCGTTTTCCTCGCCATCGAGGTACTCCTGTAGGTCACTCCGCTTTGCCCCGTCGGGTTCGTACTGGTCTTCACGCTCCCCGTCGATTGTCGGCGCATCGGGCGTGCTCACGTCCAGACTCATACCTCTAGAAACGCTATTCGCCGAGATAAACTCTCATGCGTCCGCTGGCGGTTTGTCACTATCAATATCGGACTCATATTCGCATTTAATATCGCAAAATAGAGTTTATGTGTTCTATACGAACTTATTTCTCAGTTCACATCTACCTCCAAATATGCCCGAATATCGACCGATTCCCGCAAAACGAAAGCAGGAATACGAGGAATTTTTGCACTACGCGTTTCAGCCCGAAAAGGGTCCGAAGTCCGACGAGGATGAAGGCGATAAACCGGAACTCGGTGATAGGCGCGGACTGTTCGACGACGACGATCTCCTCTGTGTCTGCAAGCATCATTGGTTCTCCGCGCGTATTCGCGGCGAATGGCACGAAATGGCTGGCCTGTCCGCCGTCGCCTCACCACCCGAGAGTCGTCGTAGAGGACTGGTACAGCAGATGCTCACCGATTCGCTTGCCGAATACCGCGAGAACGAGGTGTACTTTTCCGCTCTTTGGCCCTTTTCGTCCGAATTTTATCGAAAGTACGGTTGGGGCACGGCGACCAAGTACACACGATACGAGACGACACCGGACGCCCTCACACTCGATACCGAATCGGCGGGCGAGTTCCGCCGTGTCGAGGCCGATGACTGGGAACTACTCGTATCTGCCTTCGACGCCCACAGCGAGCGGTACGCCCTCACCATCGATCGAACGGAGGAGTGGTGGCGACATCGAGTGTTCGAAAGCTGGACCAAGGATCCATACGTGTATGCGTGGATGGAAGGCGACGAGGAATCGAACGGTGAGAGCGAGCCAAACGTTGCAGTGCGCGGCTATCTCGTCTACGACATCGAAGAAACCGAGGACGGTAGAAAACTCAACGTCCGGGAGCTGGCATACACGGACGAGGAAACCTACCGCCATCTGCTTCGGTTTATGCGGTATCACGATTCACAAGTCGATAGCGTGGTGATTCAGGAACCAGAGAGCACCGCCCTACTCGACTTGGCGGCCAACCCACGCGATGTCGAGTGTAATGTTCGAACCGGGGCCATGTTCCGACTCGTGGATGTCTCCCGGGCGCTTGAGACTATCTCGTATCCTGACGGAGCGACCGGGAATATCGTCCTTCGCGTCACCGACCCGCTCGTGGATTGGAACGACGGCACCTTCGAACTCGATACGGAGGACATCGTTCTCTGTGACCGCACCGACGCCACCCCCGACGTGACACTCGACGTGAACACGCTCTCGCAGCTCGTCGCTGGATACTACTCGGTCGACGATGCGGAACGATTCGGTTCCCTCATTATCGAGTCCAAGGACGCGCACGCCCACCTCGGTGCCCTGTTCCCCCGTGAGAACGTGTATCTCAGGGAAGGATTCTGACCAACCAATATTTTTGTCCTGCGGTGCGAACATCCGGCTATGGCAGACGACCCGGACGACCTCGAAGAGCGAATCGAGGAGTTGGAGACGATGTTGCGCGACCTCCAAACGGAACTCCGACGGCCGCCGCGAGGAGCGTTCGGTCTCCCACGACCGCCGACGCCCCGCGAAGTGCTTTCGTTCACGAGCGAGTACGCACTCCCGACGCTCATCACGATGCTGGAGGCGAACGTCCGCGCCCTCAAAGCGCTCCAGCAAATCATCCGCCTCGTTGACCCCGAATACGATTCGACCCGCGAAGCGCGCTCCGAACTCGGTTCCCGTGCCGGACAAGCGAGTCGGGCGACGCTCGACCGCCTCCAATCCACGCTCGATGAAGTCGAGGGCGCACTAACCGAAGGTGGCCTGCCACAGGAGCCAGGTGCCCGGCGGATTCTCGAGGACGCACGCAGACTCAGCGACGACATCCGTGAGGAGATTTCGACCGGGAAAGAACAAGCGGACGAGGGCCGCGAGGCGATGAAGGGAGCGGACGCGGAGGCCGAGGAAACCGAGGACGACGAGGAAAAACCGCAGGTCGATGTGGACGCCGAACTGCGCTCGATTCGAGACGAACTCGGCGTCCGGGACGGGGACGTTGGCGATTCTGCGGCCGAGTTAGACGACGATTCGGAGAAGAGCGACGACTCGGATGCGGGTACAGCTGCCGACGGTTCCGACGATTCCGAGGAGTAGGATTTCCCTATATGTGGGTCGGATTGTCGGGGTTCTCTATTCCCTGTGATTGAAGTTATCTTCCCCAAAAAATCAGCGGTCGCTCCGTTTACTCCACAGGTTCGAACCGATAGCCGTCCCACTCCTGGCTTGCCGTCTCTCGAATACCGGCGTTCGGGTCACGGAGCTCCTCGGCGTAGACTGGTCGAACCTCGTCACCGATCTCTACGTCTCCGGTCGTCAACTGGCCGATCGTCCGCACCGATTCGCCGTCCACCTCGAACTCGACGATTGCGAGGTGATTCGGCTGACGGACGCCGGGCGGGGTCGCGGTGCTGGTTGTCCACGTCACGACTTCGGCAGTTTTGTCGGTCAAATCGGTCGTTCCGTTCTGCGGTTCGGCACACTCCGGGCAGCGTGGATGACCCGGAATCGAGAGATGGCCGTTCGAGCAGCGATGTGCGTTCAGTGGCATGATTATCGTGCCTCCATGATGGTAGTGGTGACGCAGTTGCCGAATCCACCGACGTTGCAGGCCAGTGCGACTTCCGCATCGACCTGTCGTTTTCCGGCCTCGCCGAGCAACTGTTGGTGGAGTTCGTACGCCTGTGCGACTCCGCTCGCACCGAGTGGGTGTCCTTTGGATTTCAGGCCGCCGGAGGTGTTGATGGGAAGCTCTCCGTCCCGTTCGGTGACACCCTCCTCCACTGCCTTCCACCCCGTACCCTGGTCGAAGAACCCGACGGCTTCGCTCTGCAGGAACTCGAGGATGGTGAACATATCGTGGAGTTCCGCTACGTCTACGTCGTCCGGGTCCCGTTCCGCCATCTGGTACGCGAGTTCGCTACTCTCGTATGCCGCACCCATCACCGTCGGGTCGGTACGCTGGTGGACGACGTGGGTGTCGGTCGCGCCTGCGATACCCGAAATGACCGTGTAATCGTCCGTGTACTCCTTTGCCTTCGATTCGGGACAGAACATGAGTGCCGCGCTCCCGTCCGTAATCGGACAGAAATCGTACAGTCGGAGTGGGTCGGCGACGATGGGTGAGTCCATTACCGTTTCCAGGGCTACCTCTTTGCGGAACTGTGCATGGGGATTATCGACGCCGTTCTTGTGGTTCTTTACGGCCACCCTCGCCAAGCTCTCGCGTGGGGCGTCGTACTCGTAGAGGTATCTCCGTGCGGTCAGCCCCGCAAAACTCGGGAGCGTGACGCCGTGTTTGTACTCCTCGGGATGCGTGAGCGAGGCGATCACGTCCGTCGATTCGGCGGTCGTTTTGTGGGTCATCTTCTCACCACCGACGAGCATCGTCAGATCGCTCGCACCCGATGCGACCGATTGCCACGAGGCGTAGATTCCAGCCCCGCCGCTCGCGCTCGTCTGGTCGATTCGTTGGGTGTACGCCGGCAGCGCGCCCAAATCGTGTGCCAGTGCGTTCGGAATCCCTGTTTGCCCCTCGAACTCGCCACTCGCCATGTTCGAGACGTAGAGATGTTCCACGTCGAGCGGCGAGACGCCAGCGTCGTCTAGACAATCCTGCCCGGCCTCCGCGAGGAGATCGCGTATCCATCCCTCGCGCTTTCCGAACTCCGTCATCGACGCGCCGATGACTGCGACTCGGTTCATAGCACAGACGACGCGCGGGTGGGTTTAGAATCTTGAGATTCGGAAAGAACACCGACTCCGTCCGCCGAGTGACGTGAGACAGAGCCAAGACGATGCATACCGTACTTTTGCTTGCCGTGGCAAAAGACGACTTCAAATCTATCACGGGATTGCCGGAAGAACTCGGCATCGACGAGGACCTGGGGCGAACCGAACAACGCCTCACGATTCGAATCGAAAAACGACGCTACGACAAACCGGTGACCATCGTAGAGGGGTTCGACACCGATTCGGTTAACCTGAAAGAACTCGCGTCGGAACTCAAACGAAAGATGGCAACCGGTGGAACCATACACGACGGAGCGATCGAACTCCAAGGCAACCATCGAGAACGCGTCGCGGACGTACTCCGCGAAAAGGGGTACGCGATCAACTAGCCGGAACGTAAAGGGGTGGTGAGCGGTGCGGTGAACTATCCGAACTTCGCCTGTTCCTGGTCACGGAGTTCGATGCGCCTGATTTTTCCGCTGGACGTCTTCGGTAATTCGTCCACGAATTCGATTCTACGCGGATATTTGTACGGAGCGGTCTCTTCTTTCATGTACTCTTGGAGCTCCGCCACGAGTTCGTCACTACCTTCGTAGCCATCCGCGAGGATGACGTATGCTTTGACGACGTTCCCACGTTCTTCGTGGGGGCTGCCGACTGCGGCCGCCTCAGCGACCGCCGAATGTCCGACGAGGGCGTCTTCGACCTCGAACGGGCCGATCCGGTAGCCCGAGGAGATGATGATGTCGTCCGCTCGCCCCTCGAAGAAGAATCGACCCTCCTCGTCCTCGCTCGCCAAGTCGCCGGTTCGGTAGTAGGCACCCGAGAACGTCTTCTCGTCCAATGCCGGTTTCTCGAAGTAGCCGTCGAAAATCGCGGGGCTATCGACGGGCACCGCGATTTCACCGATTTCCCCCTGCTCGACTTCCTCGTCGTCCACCGTGTCGATAATGGTCGTTCCGAGGCCGGGCGTCGGCTTGCCCATACTTCCCGGTTGTACGTCGATCCCGGGATAGTTCGTCACCAATGCGACCGTTTCGGTCTGGCCGTAGCCGTCCCGCGGCGTCACGCCGAAGGCGTCGTCGAACGCTTGAATCGGCTCGCGGTTCAGCGGTTCGCCGGCGGAAACGACCTCCTTCAGCGAAAGGTCGTAATCGGCCATGTCGTCTTCCTGCGTAAACATCCGATACTGGGTCGGTACCGCACAGAGTCGGGTGACACCCTCTTCTTCCATCAGGGAAAGGAACGTTTCTGGGTCGAAATCGCCCTGATATACGAACTGCGGTGCACCCGTCGTCAGCGCGACGCCGACCGGACTCCAGAACCATTTGGCCCATCCGGTACCCGTCGTCGCCCAGAGGAGTTCGTTCTCGAAATCCATCCCTTGTTCGACGCCCCACCAGTAGCGTCCGTTGACGCGCTCGAAGCAGTGCATCCAGCGGTGGCGGTGGAGGACGGGTTTCGGTTGGCCCGTCGTCCCGCTGGTGTAATTGATGGACATGGGTGACTGTGCCCCGATATCCGGACCATCGTGCTGCGTCGATTCGCCATCGAGCAGAGCCGCGAACGACTCCCAGTTGCCCGTCCGCGACCCGTCGAGCACGATCATCGTGTCGAGGGGTGTCTCGTCCAGAATCGGTTCGACCATGTCCGTGAGTTCGTCGTGACAAACGATGGTAGTCGCCTCGCAGTCGTTCGCGCGGAACTGGAGGTCTTTCGGCTTCAGCATGGCCGAACACGGAACCAGAATCGCACCGCGTTGTAGCGCCCCGAGTTGAATCGCGAACACGTCGGGATGACGCGGCAGGAGGTGCATCATCCGGTCACCTTCGCCGATGCCGAGCGATTCGAGGGCGTTTGCGAACCGATTCATGTCGTCGCGCAAGTCTGCATAGGTCCGGCTTTCCTCCGTTCCTTCGTCGTCGCGGAACTTTATCGCAAGTCGGTCGCCGAACGCCTCTGCATGCGATTCGATGACTGCCGGGAGATTGTAGGTCTCCGGGATATCCCACTCGAAATCCGAAAGTTCGCGCTGGTAGTCGATTTGCATTCGTTCGACAATGGATGGTCGGTTATTTGATTTTGTCGTCTGCTATCATGGGTCGGACAAGAACGCTCTCGCCGATCAGATAGACAAGCTTTTAGGAGGGCCTAAACCAGAACAGAGCAAGAGGCACACGAGAGCATGACCGAGGAGGATATCTGTGTCGTCGTCCCGACGATTCGGGAGTACGAGTGCATGCGGGAGTACTTCGACAACGCTCGCGAGCACGGTTTCGATCTGAACCGACTGCACGTGGTGCTGGTCACGGAGGATTTCTGCGACGGCAACGAGATGGCCGCGATGCTCGATGATGAGGGTGTTTCCGGGGAAGTGTTCGACGGAACCCGTCGGGATGAGTGGTTCGAATCGCACGGAATCTCGGAGTACAGCCATCTGATTCCGGCGGCCAGTCACGCCCAGACGAGTTTCGGCCTGCTGTATCTCTGGGCTGGCGATTTCGAGTATGGCTTTTTCATCGACGACGATACCCTTCCGCACGCCGAGGACGACTTTTTCGGTCGACATCTTCGTAATCTCCAGTTCGACGGCGAAATAGAGCAGGTGTCCTCCGACGAGCAATGGGTGAACGTGCTCTACCAGAACGCCGACGAACACGGGCTGTACCCTCGTGGATACCCGTACGCCGCGATGGACGAGCACGTCGAAACCGAGACGACGCAGGTTTCCGACGTGGTCGCTTCACAGGGTCTCTGGACGAACGTGCCCGACCTCGATGCAGTTCGAATCCTGATGGACGGCGATCTACAAGGACAGGCCCAGACCCGCACCTCGCGGGACGATTTCGAGGGGGATTTCGTCGCGGAACCCGGAAACTACCTCACGGTATGCTCGATGAACCTCGCGTTTCGTCGGGAAGTCGTTCCGGCGTTCTACCAACTCCCGATGGACGACAACCCGTGGAACGTGGGACGGTTCGACGATATTTGGAGCGGGGTATTCCTGAAACGGGCCTGTGACCTCCTCGGCACGCAGATTTACAACGGCGGGCCGCTCTGTGAGCACAACAAGGCTCCACGTTCGACCTTCGGCGACCTTCAAAACGAGGTTGCCGGATTGGAACTGAACGAACATCTCTGGGATATCATCGACGGAACGGGAGAAGGAGCGGACTGCTATGCAGACGTCTTCTCCGCGATGGCAGACGCTCTCGTCTCGGGCGACTGGTCAGAGTACGAGAACGGGGAGTTTTTCACCTACATCGGCGAATACATGCACGACTGGTTGGCCTGTCTCGACGCACTCGACGCAGTTCGTGAACCCATTCCGGCGGACGACTGACCGTCCACAATTGCCCGTTCTCCTCATAGACGATCCGAAAACCGGTAGGTATAAACGCTTTAGGCTGGCCTAATTTTAGTAATGAGTGATAACGGTGTCGACGGCCCTGACCGAATGGAGGTCGGTCGGCGGTCGGTTCTCGCTACGACTGCGGCGACGATGATTTTCGGACTCGCTGGATGTACATCACTGCCGGGCACTGGCGGGAACAAGGACGAGACGAACAACGTCAGCAAGAGCGACATCATGGGTTCCGGCCCCCTCGTCGAAAACCGCCCGACACCGGGTGGGACCTCCATGGACGACATGCCGAACCTCGCAGGCAAACTTACGCTCTATCTCGGTGGCGGAGAGGGTGGCCTGTATCAACGCCTCATCGAGTACATCGACGGCAAATATCCTGACCTCGAAATCCTCGTCAAAACCGATAGCTCGGCATCGTTGGCCAACACCATCATCGAAGAAACCAAGGGCAGTGGGAGCAGAGCCGATCTGTTTCTCTCCATCGACGCCGGCTCGCTCGGCGTCGTGGCCGACAGCGGAGCAACGGTTTCGCTCCCACGGACGGTGTTGAAGAAGGTTCAACCCCACTACCGTGGTCCGAACGGGAGCTGGGTCGGTATCGAAGGGCGAGCCCGTACCATCCCCTACAACACGGATAAACTATCTCGATCTGACATCCCGGACGATATCTTTGCACTACCGAACCAGCAGCGGTTCGATGGCGCGATGGGTTGGGCACCGAGTTACGGTGCATTCCAGTCGTTCATCACCGCGATGCGCGTGTTGAACGGTGATAAGAAAACGAAGGCGTGGCTCCAAGGGATGAAAAACCAGAAGGCGACGACGTACAAGGACGAATTCCTCGTTTCGAACGCCGTCGCCGACGGCGAAATCGCGGCCGGGTTCGCCAACCATTATTATGCCCTCCGCGTACAATCCCAGCGACCGGACGCTCCGATAGACCTCGCGTTCACGAAAAACGACGCGGGCGCGCTTGTGAACGTCTCCGGCGCCGAAATCATCAAGGGAACTGATCAGAAAGAACTCGCAGGCAACTTCGCACTCCACCTCCTCTCCTCGGAGGCACAGGAGTTCTTCGCGACGGTTACGCTCGGCTACCCGATGATTTCGGGCGTGAAACCGGTCGGTGGTCTGCCACCGATCGAGAAGCTTCGCCCACCGGAGATGGACCTCTCAAAACTCTCGAACGTCCAACCGACTCTGGAACTGATGCGTGAGGTGGGAGTGCTGTAATCGTATGGCGACACGCGACCGACTCCAGCGACTGGCTGCATCCGACACGGACAGCAGCGAGTCGTATCCAATCGGACTGACGCTCGTCAGTGGGGCCGTCGCCACAGCCGTCCTCTTTCCCATCCTTTGGTTAGTCGTTCGCGTCCTCGGGATGAACCCGAACGCAATCGTATCGAACCTCACCGCCGGTGCGACGCTAACGGTGGTCGCGAACAGTGCTGCCCTCGTGACCGCCGTGACCGCCGGTTCCATCCTGATCGGCGTCCCGCTCGCGGTGCTGACCGTGCAGACCGATTTACCATTTCGACGATTCTGGACGGTCGTCGGCGCGCTGCCGCTCGTCATTCCAAGCTACATCGGCGCGTTCACGTACGCCTCCGCGCTTGGCCCGCAGGGTGAACTCGCCGACGCGCTCGCGCCGCTGGGAATCCAATCGATCCCATCGATCTACGGCTTCACCGGTACGGCGCTCGTGCTGACGCTGTTCACCTACCCCTACGTCTTCCTGACGACGCGAGCGTCGCTGCTGTCTTTCGACTCGACACTCGTGGAAGCCGCACGCACACTCAACCACTCGCGCTGGGAGGCGTTCAAGCGCGTCACCGTTCCCCAGATACTCCCCGGCATCGCGGCTGGCTCGCTCCTCGTCGGCCTTTATGCACTGTCCGACTTCGGAACGCCGATGATTATGCAATTCGAGGTGTTTACCCAGCAGATCTACGTCCAGTACAACGCTTGGGGTCGCGACCCTGCGGCGTTACTCTCGCTCCAACTCGTCGCCGTCACCGTCGTCATTCTCGCGTTGGAGTCCCGAATTAGTGCCGGGGCGAAAACCGGTACCAGAAGTTCGAACCGGTCGGCGACGTTCAAACTCGGACCATGGCGCTATCCCGCGCTGCTGTTCAGTTCCGTCGTCGCATTTCTCTGCCTCGTCGTTCCGCTCGGAATGCTGGCATACTGGATGCAGCGTGTCGAGCCGACGTACGGTTCGAGTACATTTACCTTCCAGTGGCAGTACGCGTGGAGTTCCGTCGCTGTTTCGGGACTTGCAGCACTCGCGGCGATCATCGCCGCGGTGCCCGTCGCGTATTTCGCTGCCCGACACTCCTCGACCCTTTCGAACGTCTTGGACCGTGCAACCTACGTTGGGTACGCGATACCCGGCGTCGTGCTAGGATTGTCGCTCGTCTCGTTTGGGTCCGCTTACGCACCTGCACTCTATCAGACGATACCGCTTCTTCTCTTCGCGTACGTCGTTCGATTCCTGCCGCAGGCCGTCGGCGCGGTCGGTTCGTCGGTCGTGCAAGTGGATCCGAAACTGACGGAGGCGGCACAGACGCTCGGTCATTCGCCGGCGGCGGCGTTCCGGAAGGTGACGCTTCCGCTCATCGCACCGGGTGTCGCGGCGGGTGCGGCGCTCGTGTTCCTGACGACGATGAAAGAACTTCCGGCGACGCTCATCCTCCGCCCACCGGAGTTCGAGACGCTCGTCACCTACATCTGGCAGGTTCAAGCATCTGGACTCTACGACAAAGCGGCGATACCGGCGCTCGTGCTTGTCGCTATCTCCGGCCTGTCGCTGCTCATCATCATAAAACGGGAGGACTACGATGTCAAATAGTACGCTTCGATCACCATCGACCGAACACGAACCACACGAAACTGAAAACCAGGCGGAGCCGGTTCTCGAACTCGACGATATCGCCAAGGAGTACGGTTCCGAGACGGCCGTCGAGAACCTCTCGCTCGACGTTCGGGAGGGAGAACTACTCACCATGCTCGGCCCATCCGGGTGTGGGAAAACGACAACCCTCCGGATGATGGCCGGACTGGAACGTCCCGACGGCGGGGAGATTCGCCTCCGTGGCGACCGAATTACCGGCGACGAATTCGTCGAACCGGAGAGCCGCGATGTGGGCATCGTCTTCCAAGATTTCGCGCTCTTTCCTCACCTCACTATCGCAGAAAACATCGCCTTTGGACTCACGGAGGAGGACGATGCGGCAACACAAAAACGCGTCACCGAACTGCTCGACCTCGTCGGTCTGGAAAGTCATCGAGACCGAACGCCTGACCAGCTTTCCGGCGGTCAGAAACAGCGTGTGGCACTCGCTCGTTCGCTCGCTCCCGAACCCGAAATACTCCTGCTCGACGAACCGTTTTCGAACCTCGACGTGAAACTCCGCGTCGAGATGCGCGAGGAGGTTCGCGCCATCATAAAGGAAGCGGGAGTCACCGCCGTCTCGGTTACCCACGACCAGGAGGAAGCGCTCTCCATCAGCGACCGGGTGGCCGTAATGAACGAGGGTCGTATCGAGCAAGTGGGCCGGCCCGAAATCGTCTTCGAACACCCCGAGTCACGGTTCGTCGCTGGTTTCCTCGGCCAGGCAGGGTTCGTCTCCGGACGACTGAGTGACGGCCACGTCGATACATCCATCAGGACGTTCAAAACCAACCAACTCGAAGGACTTTCGGAGGAATACGATGGGGCCATCGTGGACGTTCTCGTCCGACCGGACGACCTCAAGGCCCGAGCAACCGAAGGCGATGCCGCCGACGGCCACATCGTCCACCGGCAGTACACCGGTCCATCCTTCGTCTATCATGTCGAACTCGGTTCCGGCGAAGTCGTCTACTGTCAACACAATCACGTCAAGGACTTCGAAATCGGCCAACCCGTGAACGTCGAACTGGTCGCTGATCACACACTCGCGTGGTATCCGACCCAGTGAGATGACGACGCGACGGCGCGCCCGAATTCTCGCCACTTTGCTCTCGATCGTCACCGCGGTCGTCGTGTTCTTCATCGCAACGAAGCTGTTTCCGTATCACTCCCTCAACCACGACGAGGGCGTTTATCTCCAGCAAGCGGCGATGCTGATCGAGGGGAACCTGTTTCTCCATCCCCCCGTTCCCGACGCGTTCCGACCGTGGTTCTTCGTGCGGGATGGCGGACGGCTCTTCCCGAAGTACGCACCCGTCCCGGCGGCCATGTTCGCACTCGGAACGCTCGCCGGAAACGCTCGTCTTTCGCTGGCCGCCATCGCCGCCGCCAACGTTGGACTCACGTATGCGATTACCACCGAGTCATTCGACCGCAGGACTGGGGTGATCGCCGCCATCTTGCTTGCCACGTCACCGTTGTTTATCGTGGACTCCGCGATCTTTCTTCCCTACGCGCCGACGACGCTCTGGAACCTCCTGTTCGCGTTCGCGTACTTCCGTTCCGCCCGTCTCGAATCGCGGGGCTATTCGGTTCTCGCCGGTAGTGCCATCGGCATCTCGTTTTTCTCTCGACCGTACACCGCGATATTGTTCGCCGCGCCGTTCGTCGTTCACGCACTCCACGCGGCTCGGGCGACATGGTTCGACCGCGACGTCGTTTCACGACTCACAATCACTGGCGTCACCGGACTGTTCGGTGTCGGCATCACGCTAGGATACAATGCCATCGTCACCGGCTCTCCGTTCGTATTCCCGTACGAAGCCTTCGCTCCCCTCGATGGGCTGGGCTTCGGACACCGAAAACTGCTCGATTACGAACAGCAGTATACCGTTGGACTCGCGCTGCGATCGAACGCAGGGGTTCTCGCCGCCTTGTTCACCAGGTGGGTTGCCGGTGGTATCCTCGGAACGGGGCTGGCGGCAGTCGGTCTCGTCGCCGGGATTCACCGGAGCCATTCGAACCATTGGCGGGACCGATTCACGCAGAATCAAGCGCGAGCGATCCTCGCAGGGCTGTTCGTTTCCATCCCTCTCGGCAACGTCTACTTTTGGGGAAACCGGAACATCGTCGCTACGCTCTCCGATCCAAACGACGGTCTGATTCACTTCCTCGGTCCGTACTATCACTTCGATATCCTCCTCCCGATGGCCGTTTTCGGAGCGTTCGGTGCCATCACCCTTTCCCGATGGCTTCGAAACCGGGTGGATAGATTCGTCCGAACCCGCCGGACGAGAACGGTGTTTGTCACCATTCTCGTCCTTTCTGCGTCCGTGTTTGCCGGTGTAACTGCTTCGCTTGCGACGGCCCCGCTTCAGGCGAACGCAACGGTTACCGACCAGTATCAGGTGGCGTACGAACCCGTCGAAAATCGCTCGTTCGAGAACGCTCTCGTCTTCGTCCCGACGACGCACGGCGATTGGCTGAACCACCCGTTTCAATCGTTCCGAAACGACCCGGGGTTCGACGGGGAGGTCGTGTACGCGCTCGACGGTCCCCGACGATTCGCCGTCGTCGATAGCTATCCGAATCGCACCCTGTATCGGTACGTCTACCGCGGGCAGTGGGAACCGTACTCCGGAACCGCGGTCGAACCACGACTCCAGCGGGTCAGAGCGGTTCGCGGTGACTCGGTATCTCTCCATACGACCGTCGGACTTCCGCAAGCAGTCGATTCGGCGTCGATACGACTGGCGTCTGACGAGGGGGATACGTACTACGTCGCCGATGGCGACGATTCGGCGCGATTTCGTCTCGTCGTCTCCGACGGACGCGCACGATTGGACGGTTCGACTGTTCGCTCAGTGGGGAACGACGCGGCGATTCCAGTCGGTCGAACCGACACGCTTGCTGTCGAGGTGTACGTCGAAAACGCCGACGGAACCGGTTTTTCCTACATTATTCGGCTCCCAGTCGAACGACGAGACGGGACGATTCGGGCGCTGTCACCGTACCGAGGGCTCTGTCGCGTCCCGAGAAATTGCGGTGATGATGGGATTACCTACCTTCCGGACGAAACCCGGCCCGACGTCTCCCTTACAACACGGTTGAACGGTTCAGCGTGATGGATTCTCCCACCATCTTCGTTGACGGCTCAACGGAATCGTTCTTGGAGTGCGACCTTTGCGATGGACCCCGCGATTTCGGCCCCACCTGAAAATGGGTCGAGTTTCGTCTCCCCCTTTCGCTCGGCGTAGTCGATAGGAATCTCTCGAACCCGATATCCCCGCATGAGCGGCCGAATCAATAACTCCGCCGAAAGACCGGTGTTCTGCGTCCAGTCTATCGTTTCGATAACGTCCCGACGATAGGCACGCATTCCCGTCGTCGTGTCGTGAACGCGCTTTCCCATCAACACGGATGCGAGGACGGCGAACGCCCGATTTCCCCACCGGTTGATCTCCGGCATGGCATCCGCACCATAGTATAGTCTATCGCCGCTCACCACGTCGTAGCCCTCGTTCAGCAGGTCGAGGAATTCGGGCAACTGGTCCATCGGATAGGTGTCGTCGCAGTCCGTGGTTACGACGACCGGTCGGTCCGGCGCGAGCAGAGCGGCCCGCACCGCGATGCCGTATCCTTGCGGTTGTTGTCGGATGACACGGGCACCGTGTTCCGCCGCGATTTCGGGCGTTTCGTCGGATGACCCATCGACACAGACGACTTCCGCCCTTCCGTCCGTTACACGATCGATATCAGCGAGCACTGACCTGATTGCCGCCTCCTCGTTGTATGTTCCCATGACGACACTCACGTCGTCGAACGTGAACTCGCTGCCGTCCCGTGCTTCGGGTTGCATCTATCCTCGGATAGCCACGGACAGTACTTGAATTTTAGGTTTGCCAAAAACAGTATCAGAACACGTGTTAGCCGCTTCGATCGCCGATATATATTTTACCAAATTCGTTGTACCCCAACGGATGCCAGGAAAGAAACTCCTGATGATAGTCGGTGATTTCGGCGAAGATTACGAAATCATGGTTCCGTTTCAGGCACTGCAGGCGGTTGGCCACGATGTAGATGCAGTGTGTCTGGAAAAAGACGGAGATGATGCCATCAAAACCGCGATTCACGAGTTTCGGGGAGATCAGACCTATGTCGAGTCACGCGGCCACGATTTCGTACTCTCCGCTTCGTTCGACGATATCGACCCCGACGACTATGACGGACTCGTTATCCCAGGTGGTCGCGCTCCGGAGTATCTGCGAACCTACGACGAGGTCATCGAGATCGTCGAACAGTTCGATGACGAGAACAAACCCATCGCCGCCATTTGCCATGCCGCCCAGATTCTCGCTGCTGCTGACATCATCGAAGGGCGGACGTGCTCCGCATACTCGGCGCTGAAGACCGATGTCGAGGATGCTGGCGGTGAGTATTACGACGGCGTGACGACCGACGGAAATCTGGTAACCGGTCGCGATTAGAGTGACCACGTGGAGTGGCTAGCGCAATTCCTCGACGTTCTAGGAACCAATATCGAACACGAACCAGTGGCCACTGCTGACGACTGAGGTCTCCCACTCTATTATAAAAAAGTCGACCCGTGTTTTAGTTGGACGAGTTGTTCCCGCCGCTCTGCGTCGTCGAGGTCCCGCCGTTTCCACCACCCTGCAGTGTCGTGCTGAGCAGGTTGAGTTCGCTGCTGAAGATGGTCGCGTCACCGGCGAACCGACGACGGTCGCCCCTGCTGAGGCTCGCACTGCGCGAGAACATGACCGTCGTGATCGCGGCGTCTTGACCACCGAGGTCGTAGCGAATGACCCAACCGCTGTAGTCGTCAGGCTGGCTGATCTCGGGCACGTCGCCGCCGCCAGGGCGCTGTAGTAGCCGAACGACCGTCGATGCTTCGAGGCTGTTGGTAACGCGGAACGGAACGTTCGGGTGGTAGTCGTACGTGTAGACCAGCACCGAATTTCCGTCCTGCGCGGCAGCGGTTCCGGCACTACCGAGACCCAGCGCGAGCGCACCCGTCGCGAGTGCGCCCTTCTTCATGAACGAGCGTCGTTCTTCCGATTCTACCGATTTCGTGTCGTCGTTTTTGTTCTCGGACATCTCTCCCTCACGCACCTGTAGGTGGGAACCACTGATAAAGCGCATAGAACTTTCAAATTATCAGACTGAGCCTATCGGGGACAGAATACTGGTAACCCCCATATCTACGCGGTAATGGGGATTACAGCCCCTATTTCGGATAACGATTTGCAGCGCACGGACTGCTCGCAATACGATCGTTTGGTATCGCAGCATATGATTTATTTATTCGAAGTGGGACGTGCTCCGTCCGGCAACTGATAAATTAATTCCACTTCTTACCGTGGAATTCACTTTCCAATCGATATATCTGCGTCTCCGATTCCGGTGTTCTATTCATTGGTCTACCGAAGAATGTTGGTCGGCAAATAGCGTTATTGGAATCTATCCCCGTATTCGTTTGGTACCGCGACTGACGACGTTTCGACCGTTCCAACCGCCGTTGGCGAGGCACGAATCGATATTTCGAACGATTCCGGAACTCTCGGCGCGCTTTTCATTGCTACAGCAGCGAGTAGACGTTCGCTTCATATACTTCTCGTACTCGGTCGCCCCAATTGTGAGTGTACGTGTCGATGATATCGCTCGCGACGTCGCCACGGAGGTATTTCACGATTCCACGGTCACCGGTCCGGTCGCGAAGATGCGTCGTGAAAAAGTGACGGAAATAGTGGGGAGTGACGTTTTCCTCGGCACCACCTCCGGTTCGATGCCAACCCCACTCACGGGCATGACGTTCGACGATATTTCGAATCATTTTCGGCGTGAGACGTGCGCCCCAATCGCCGCTTGTGCTGACGAACAGTGGTTCCGCGGATGATCGGACGTCCGGACGAATCGCAAGCCATCGGATGAGTACTTTTTTGAGTTCGCTGTCCACCGGAACGATGGTCTCTCGCTTCCGCTTGTTCGAGGCTGTGCGTTCTTCGCCGTTGACGACTTCTCCCCTGATCGCATCCGCCGCGATGAAAATCGAGTCGGGCCGGCCATCGAGTTGCGGGCGATCACCGACAGTGTATGCCCGCTGCACATTTTCATCGGCGAGATTCACATCCCGAAGATCGAGGTTGCTGACTTCGCCGACACGCATTCCGGTCTTCAATAGAGTGAGGACGACAGCGCGCTCCAGTGGGTGGGTGACATTTGCGGTGAATTTTCGCATGTCCGCCACCGAAATTTCGCGGCGCATCGGGTCTTTGTCGATGGATTCGTGCATCTCCTCAACCACGAGTGCCATGGGATTCGAGTCGAACGCACCGACCTGTGTCATGTACGTGTAAAACCGGTGGAGATAGGACGCATACGTGGCGATGGTGCTTTCGGCATGGTTTCCGCGGAGGGTGTGAATCCACGCCATACAATCGCGCTGGGTAGCTGACGCTGGCGTCACACTGCGGCCAGAAGGATTTACCTCGGGGTCACCAAGGAACGCTTCGAAGCGGCGCAGGACTCGTTTGTATGCCGCTCTGGTTCGTTCGCTCTTTCCGTGATAGAGTAAATCCTGAAGGAAATAACCAACCGGGTCCTCGGGATTCGGACTGTCGGAATTACGCGTGGCCATCGATACCTCCGACCAGTTCGTAACCTCCGTGTCGCCCACTATACTGAACTCGGTTTGTCGACTGGAGCTCGTTGAGTTCGTCTTCCAGTTTGTCCTCGAAATCGCCCGCGAGGCGTTCGACCAGTTCGTCCCATGACAGATGCCCCTCCGATGCGAGGATTTCGAGCAACCGTGTTTTCAGCTCGTCACCCCTGGGGTTGGACCCCTCGGGTTGGGTCTGCACGGGATCCATTTCGAACCCCTTTCTTCCGGCCTGTACCATGGCCCTAACGAACTCGCTCTGGCTCATGTCGAGTTCGTCCGCATGTGACTGCCAATCGTCCTTTTGATACTCCGGAATGTATGTTTTAACGACAGCTCTGCTCGTTTCGTCGGCCATGGTTGCACGTCCCACTCCCAGTATATCAAGTTGTCCCATAAAGAGTGATAAGGGACTTTATCTCCCTGTCTGTGTCTCTATTCTCACCCGTAGATAGTACATATCTACAATTCTGGGGCTGTAACCGTGGCTGATTTAGTACCATCGAACGAGATATCGTTTTCAGCCAGAGGCCAAAATCATGCATAGTCGATCGTTATATTTCTCGCCACGTTTTTTGACACCTGATCGGTTCGTCGTTCGGGACATAACTGTGGTTAGGTCTAGTGAAACATTCTCGCCGTTGCTCACCAAAAACTCGGTTGGGGTTCGATTCTCCCAATAATAGTTGGAGGTGGCATATCGCTTCTGGTTGGTTTTCCCGATGTCGTTCCTCTGAGCCTTTCACTCTCGAACGCGGCCCCTCGACCGATAGTTGATGCCATTTGCAGGGGATCAGTTGTAGTATCTCTGCACCAAGCGTTGCAATGAGGTAAAACAGGGTGACAGCTACTGATGCTCGCCGGAATCCGGAATGATGCTTGGTTAGTTACCTTCGTTCGCACAGGCTTACTACGGAAACTCGTTGTTCGGGCCCTCACGAACATTTCATTATCAGTCCGCTCAGGGCGCTTTGTCCGGCGATAAGTTTGCTACAGCGATCGTGTGGGCTTTTTCCACTCTTCGATTGTTTGGTATCGTTTTTACTTTCGATTCAGGACGAATATACTGCATTTCGCTATATTATTCGGTGTAGGGAGGAGGCGACGTCGAGCGGCTAGTGGCGAATTGGTAATTCACGATCTTCCCCCTTTTCATAGAACTTTCGAACGGGTGATTGTAGCAGTCGCTCCGCGATGGTTCCACTCGGATTCCATGCGGTGCTTCCCGGCGGTATCTACGGATTCACGCGGGCACACACTCACGCAGTCATCGGCGGAGTGCTCGTGCTGACCGGGTTGTATCAACTTTCGACTGTCAAACAATCGCGACTCCGAACCTGCTGTGCACGTGTCGAACCGGGGCCTGCGCGTGCCGCGGACGGCCAGAAGAAGGGATTCGAACACGGTATAAGTTGCATTCTCGTCTGCCTCGGTCCGTTTTTCTTCCTGATGCCCTTCTTCGGCGAGATGAACTACTTCTGGATGGTCGCGCTCACCACGGTCGTAACGGTCGAACGACTCCCGCCCACGTGGGGCAGGGAGTTTTCGAGTGCGACAGGTGCCGTCTCGTTGATTGCGGGCATCATCGTTCTTTTGCTACGGCCGCCTCTCCCGATAGGATTCGTAATGTAGCACACATCGTGACCGAAAAACGCTCAGTCGGTCGCTTCGGGAACGTAGCCGTGCAGAAACGGCAGTTTCGTCTTTGTGATCTTTTCGACGAAGTCGACGACGACTCTGTCCTCCGGTTGGAGACAATCCGCTGCGGAGACGGCGATGAGGGTCCCGACGGCGGCGATGGCGAGTGCGAGCGGAAGCGTAATGACGGAAAGCGAAACCATTCGTGAGACGACCACTGCCGGAGGAAACAGCAGAAGTGGCACGCGCGTCATCGTTCGGACGGTCCACCGGGAAAACGGCGTGATACCGAATTTCAGCCATAGCACCGCGAACATGAAGACGTTGAGCGTGACGTTTGCGATGGCGGATGCGACCGCGGCGCCGACGAACCCGTGTGCAGGAATCAAAACGAGGTTCAAAACGAGGTTGAGGCCGAACGCGAGCGCGTTACCCGTGAGTATCATCCCCGTATGGCCAAGGGCTGAAAGCGTCTCACGGTTTCGACCACCGGCGGCGTTGGTGAAAAACCCGAGCGAAAGGATGACCAAGGCCAACGCGCCGCCTGCGTATCGCTCGCCGAAGAAGACGGTCAGGATGTCCGCCGGGAAGGTTACGAACAGGAGGAACGCTGGAAAGGTCACGACGAAAATCCACTTCGTCGTGAGTTGATAAATCGACGATATCTCGTCCCGCTCGCCGTTCGCGTCGAGACGAGACGCCAGCGGAAGATACAGAAATCCGAACGACGAGAGCGCGATGAGCAGGCTGTTAGCGAGCGGGTAGGCCGCTGCGTACAATCCAACCTGATGCGAGGTTTTGAAAAATCCGAGCATCACGGTGTCGGTTCGGGTGAGGAGGTCGGCGAGCACTGACGAAACCACGAGCGGTGCGGAAAACAGCGCCATTTCTCGCATGTGGAGTCTGAACTCCCCGACGAGTGGCAACAATCGATTCAATAGATAGTGGGCGGCGACGAACGCGACGGCAGCGCTGATGAGGTACGCATACCCCGCCGCCACCGGACCGAACCCAAGCGCTAGCAACCCGACGAGCAGAAATATTCGGCCGAAGGGGTACAGCAGGTCGCCAACGTACGTTTTGTAAATCGTGTTCTCGAACCCACGGATGCCGCCGACACCGACCTGATAGCCGACGACGAGTGGAATCGCGAGGACGAACACGGGGACGAGGTTGCTCGAATCACCCTTGTCGAAGAGGTTCGCGGTGATGAAGTCGGCCTTGAAGTACAGAACGCTGGCCACCGCGACTGCGACCACGCCGGCGAAGAGCAGGCCGGTCAACCACGCACCTCGAACGTCTCGCTCGTCCTCGTATCGGGACATGTACCGCGGGATTCCCTGCCCGAACCCGACGAGTGCGAACGTAACCCCCAACGACATCGTCGTGAGCGCGATGTTCACTTCGCCGAATGCGGCCGTCGATAGACTCCGCCCGAGGACGATCCGTTCGAGTAGTTTCGCAACGGAGGCGATGGCGGCACCGACGAACACGAGACTCGCACTCGAAAGGAGGTTCCGAAGCTCTCGTTGCTCACCCATGATTTAGAGATAGCCGAGGTCTTCGAGTCTCGATTCGACCTGTCCTTCGGTGCCCACGTTCCCATCCGTGCCGAACTCAACGTCGGTGTATGCTTTCGTTTCTATCGCGCCGGCCAGCAATCCATCCGGAACCGCTCCGGTCATTTGTTCGGGAACGGGAAGGCCTGCCGCCGCCATAGCGATCGGTGCGACGTCCGAGAGCGAGAGTTCGGCGAGGGTCGCGGTTTCGTCGAAGCTCGGCCCGGCGCCGATGAACACACCGTCCGGTTTGTGATTGTACTCCTCGACCGGGAGGAACCGCTCGCCGACGAGGCTCGGGAGGACGAGATGGTTCATTTCCGTCGGCATGAATACGACGTCCGGTCCGCTCTTCGGATCGGAACCCGAGGAGACAGCCTCGGCCCGTTTCACGAACTCGAACGCCGGTTTTCCATCCGGGGTTCTGACTTCCGAGAGGATTTCGATGAGTTCGGACCGAACATTCTCGTACTCCGATTCGGGAACCACGCCCTCGGGGTCGCGCCCTTCGAGATTGATGCGAACGCCGAGCTCGCCCAGTGCGCGACAGTACGCCTTCGAACCACGCCAATCGACGGTTTGATCCGCGACTGCGATCACGTTCTGCGGAACTGCTCGTTTCAGTGCGGAACCCAATCCGAACCGTTGTGCGGTCGTGTACACTTTGCCGGGCGTGATTCCGACTGCGCTGAGTCCTGTCACGCCCTTCGTCAACGCGGTCCGTGTGAGAGTTCGGTCCGACTCGGAGTCGTCACGTGCCTCCGGTTCGACGAGCGAATCCTTCACCGTCGCTAACCCGGTTCCGTGGTCGTCGCCGTTTGCGGCGGCCTCGACGAACCCGTGTTCTCGAAGTATCTCGTTGACGAATATTTTGTAGCCATCCGTGATACCCATTCCGTGGTCGGAACAGACGACGACGTTCGCGTCCGGTGCGGTTTTTAAGACGGTTCCGACGAGCTCGTCGGCCGTACGATACACTCTGCGGAACGCGGTTGGGTCGTCGAAGTTGTGGAAGACAGCATCGGTCTTTTGTACTTGAACGACGGCCACGCGCCAGTCCCAGTTCTCGAGGAGATACTTGGCCGCGCGTGCGCGTAGCCCGATCGCATGGACGTATCCATCGAGCTTTTCCGATTTATTGCTCGACATCTCGCCTTTGGAGTAGATGCTGTACTCCTCGCCGAGGGCGTCCGACAGTTCGTCTCGGATGGTCTCCGGGTAGCCATCGGCGTCCTCAGGTGCGAGGTAGCCCGGAACGAGCGCCCCCGTAAGCGGTTCTGCAGGGTGTGTGACCGGGACGTTGAGGACGATCGACGGTTCGTCTATTGCCGTCAGGTAGTTCCAAAGGGCGGGTGCGGCCACGTCGTTGCGGGTGATGATGCTGGCCTCGTCGGGATAGGAGTTCGTGTAATCGAAAAAACCGAACGCGTTGTGTTGCGTCGGGTCGCTTCCCGTGTACATCGAGGGCCATGCGCTTCCGGTCCATGGGGGATGCGTCGAACGAAGCGGTGCGTCGATGCCATCGGAGCGAAGTCGAGAGAAGTTTGGTAGCTCCGCGTCGAACTCGTCCAAGTACTCGAAGTCGAGTGCATCGAACCCGAGAACGACGGTTCGTGGAACGTCGGAACTCATCGACCGTTCCCCGGAAGCGAACCGACGGTCGCTAGTTTCCCCTCAATGCGTTCCGTGACACCGAGTATTGGCGTTTCGACGCCGAAATCGAGTCCGGGTCGTCTACCAGTAGTCCCGTCTTTCATTCCGTTAAAACGCCCTCTCCGAGATACTTTGTTATACTCCGTCGTTAGCTCTCGGTAGTGTTCGCTTACCACAGGTCGTCTTCCCTTGACGTGGGGGACGTGACTCGATAGCTCATACTCCCCGGAAGCCATCGGAATATACATCCCAGTAACGTGTTCGTAGGGACGGGGTAACGACCGCAAACCTCCGAGAGATGGGCCGTTATTGTGACGTTGTGTCATGCTGTGCACCGGGCTGTGGTCTGTTTCTCAGATGCCGCTGTATCGGCAGCTGCACCCCTCTACAGGGGCAACTTATAAATTGTTAGTCCGACATTGAACGAAAATCGCTACCCTTATAGGTCACCAACCTCACGTTGAACCTGCATGGCACGCGACTACGAGAACGACAAGACACACAACGGATCGTTACTCAATCGACGTTCGTATCTGAAGCTGGCTGGCTCCGCGATTGCCGCAACCGGTGCCGCGGGCGTGAGCACCGTTGCAGGAGCGAAGGAGTACGAGACGATTACCGTCTCGGCTGGCGAGCACAAGGCCATCTCCGTCGGCGATGGGCAGACGTACGAAAACAAGCTCATCGACGTAACTGCAGAGGGGGCCGGTGTCGCGTTCACGACGAGTGGAAGCGGCTGGACGATTCGAAACGTCGGTATCAAGGGACAGCACAGCGGTGAGAGCTTCATCATGATGCCCGGCGTCGAGTCCAAGGATGGCGAGGGGCTCATCGAAAACGTTTATATGGGCGACGGTATCAAGGCGAAAGAAAGCGGTGGCGGTGTCTGGGTGAACGCCAATCTGCCGCACCAGGGCGTCATCAACATCAAGCGAATGCATCTCGCTAACGCTGTCAACAACGGTCTGTACGCGTCAGGCCCCGGCAGTCAGGGTGCCTACGGTATCACGAACGTGGAAGATTCGTACTTCCGTTCGAACAACATCGCGAACATCCGAATGAACGCGAAAGGCGACCGAACCCCGTACGTCAAAAACACCGTGGTGGAAGTCGACGACAGTACGCCCCCGTGCGGTGAGAACTGTTCGAGCCCCGGCGCGGTCAACAACCGAGGCGTCTGGTCGTGGTACGGTACGACGGAAGTCATCAACTCCGACATCCAGGGTGGATTCGCTACCACGAAGGGTGGCGAAGTCGAGACCAAGAACACTCGAACTGGGGAACAAGCGAAGATGAAGCCCCCGAAAGCCGTTCCGATGTCCGCCGAAGAGGCTGCGAAGGGCGGAAAGCGATAACTGATTCGACTCGTCCGAACGTTTCTGACCTCCCTTTTTCGTTTATCCCTTTTTAGATATCGATACCGACCCGGTGACGGAAAAGGTGTCTCATGGTGAACTGCTACGAGAATGATTCGAACGAGCGATGGCTTTTCAACAACAGCCCGTCTCGGAAGTCGAATCCTACGGCGAAACCACCCATTTCTCTCCGGTAAGCCGTCATTGACGGATGACATCGCCACCCCCTCAGTCATGAACTGATTCGAGGAGTGGCTATTCGACTATTTTTCGACTGCAGATGGTTGTTTCACTCGCGTTTCGATGTCAACTACCGCTCGAATAAATCAAATATTGCTATACCAATTTCATCTGTTCGGTGCCCACCAAGAATTCGTCGAAACGGACCGAGATATCATGACACGAAAAAGTCAGGGTGATGCACTGCGCTGTTCGGGTCCGATAGTTCGAGACGTCGAACTCGAACCTACTATTTGGGGAGTGCGACCGATTGCTGCGAGTCAAAGCAGAGAAGGGGAAACTGAAAGAAAGTACGACATCGGTTTCGAAATCCGTCGCTATCGCGTATCTACCCGAATCGCTGCAACCGTTATTCCAGACTCGACTGAATCGATTCCGCTACCGCGTCCATCGCCTCATCCGCAGTCGAAACCATATCCGTGAGACTCAAAAATCCGTGCGCCATCCCGGGATAGTGGTTGTGTCGCACTTGCACATCAGCCTCCGCAAGGCGGTCGGCGTAAGCGATCCCCTCATCGCGGAGCGGGTCGTAGCCACAGGTGACGACAGTCGCGGGTGGAAGTCCCGAGAGGTCACTCGCGCGAAGCGGCGACGCGAACGGATTCGCACCATCGACGGGACTTCGGAGGTAGTGGTCCCAGAACCATTCCATGTCCGCCCGACTAAGGAGCGGACCATCCCCGTTTTCGACGTAGGAGTCGGTATCGAACGCGTGATTCGTGATTGGATATAGCAGACACTGATGTGCGAGCGACGGGCCATCGAACTCGTGCGCGCGAAGTGCGGTAACCGCCGCGAGGTTGCCGCCTGCACTCGTGCCCGCAACGCCCAGTCTACTCGGGTCACCGCCGAACGAATCGGCGTGACTTTCGACCCATTCGAGCGCGGCAAACGCGTCGTCTACGCCAGCAGGGAACGGATGTTCCGGTGCGAGTCGATAATCGACCGAGACGACGACACAGTTCGCTCGGTTCGCCAGTTCTCGACACACCCCGTCGATGGAGTCGAGCGTTCCGAGTACCCACCCGCCGCCGTGATAGAACACGACGACTGGGGCTTCCTGCACGTCGGGTCGATACACGCGAATCGGAATATCTCCCCTCGGTCCGGTTATCGACAGGTTACGGACGAAATGTATCCCCTCTCGCTCGTCCGCGGTAAACACGTCGTCCTCGATTCTGCGGGCACTTTCGATGGACATCGCGTGCCACGGGGGAACGCCCATCCCCTCTATCTTCTCGATGGCGTCGGCCATTTCGTCGTCCATATCAACTCCTGGATGGCTGGCGTGTTATACTTTCAGCAATCTGTGACGGAATGACGTAGCCGTAGCATGTATCACCCTTGCTGACTTCTGAATTCATATGAGTACTATTGCGGAGGTGGAGATACCGGCTCAAGAATTCGCGTTGAGAAAGACGTTGGAACAGGTTCCGGACGCCGAATTCGATGTCGTTCGCGTCGCTGCTCACGACTCGAAGCATGTGTTACCTTACATCTGGGCGACTGCGGACGATTTCGATGCGTTGAACGATGCGCTCGAAAACGATCCGAGTGTCGATGAACTCAGGATACTCGAAGACCTGGGTGATGAGCGTCTCTACCGAATGAACTGGGTGGATCAGATTCGCGTCGTCATTCATATCCTCATCGAGGAGGAAGCGACGATACTGAACCTCCGCGGGAAAGAAAACCGCTGGCGACTTCGGATTCTCTTTCCTACCCGGGACGCCCTGTCCGCGACCTATGAGTTCTGCGAGGAGTCGGGGCTTTCACTCGACGTCCGCAACATCTACGAAATGAGCGAGACACGCCACGGACTGTTCGGTCTGACTGAAGAACAACATGAAACGTTGTTGATGGCGCTCGAAGCGGGGTATTACGACGTTCCGCGGGATGCAACTGCGGATGACCTCTCCGACAATTTGAACATTTCACACCAAGCGATTTCGGAGCGACTCCGACGCGGTCATCGAAGCCTCGTTAAAAACGCGCTCGCGGTCGGTCCTGGCGACGGGAAGGAATGACGGCCACTATTCGCTGCTCTCGCTGGTAGCGACGCTCACCAACGCTTTCGGTTGTTTCTGAGGCCGTATCGTGTTCCGTTCCGAATTCCGTGACATCGGATTTTACGACTGTGCTCTGTGTGGGTGGATACTCGCCGCCGCCGCAACATCCTCACCGTCGATTTGGTTACCACCGGTGAACTCACGGTAATCGAATGTGGCGTATCCGAGTCGGAACAGTTCGAAATCGCCCAATGACTCGTCAGTTTCGTGCTGTGGGGTTCCGTACAGCGTCTCGTCGGGATCTCCCGGATCGGTGACTTCGTGCTGTGGAGCGCCGTACAGATGATGGTCGTCGTCCGAGTTACGTACCGGGCTGGACACCGAATGTGGCGTCATGGCTTGTTTTCCTCGTGTAATACCAAGCGTATCCGAGGTCAGGTCATTCGTGCCTGCACCCGCAAGTGTATAAAAAGGGGTTCGTTCTCGGCGACGATCGTTTAGTTTCCGCCGAAGACGGAGCCGAGTTGGTCGCGCCACTCACGGAACTCGACCAGTTCGTTTTCGATATCCGAGATATCCGATTGCAGTTTTTCGATTTCGTTCAAATCGTCTTCGACATCGGCGATATCCGACCGAAGCGTGCTGATTTTCGTGCTCAACTGTGATTCGGTTTCCGACATCGAATCGGAAACATCGGAGACGGTTTTCGAGAGTTCATCGATGTCTTCGATACTCTCAGAGAGGTCCTCGATTTCCGCTTCGAGGTCGTTCACGCTGTCGAAGTCATCGCGCAGGTCCTCGATTTCGTCGTCCAATGCGGACGCTTCCTGTGTGTTCGTGGCGACGAGGTCTTCTAAGTCGTCGAGTTGTGTTTCGAGCGATCCGAGGTTTTCGCCAAGGTCGTTTACGTCATCAAACTCTCCATCGAGGTCATCGAGGTCCGATTCGAGGTCGGCAACGCGTGCGCGGACTTGCGCGCCTTCGTCTTTTACCATATCGATGTCGTCGTTCATCGTTTCTACTTCACCACGGAGGGATTCCACTTCGCCTTCGAACCCGTCGATGATCGACTGAGCCGTGCCGTTATCATCGATGAACTCTTCGAGCGCCTCGGTGTACGCGAAGAGGTCATCCACGCGGGACTGGAGATGGCGGATACGGACGTTCGTGCTTTCGGGTGTATCGAGATCGAGTTCCTGTTGAATGAGTTTGAGGTCGGCATCGTTCACCTCGCCAGCACGGATCTCGTCGGCCAACGCCGCCGCGACGCTTCCGGGACGCGGTGGTGATGCTGGTTGCATTTTCTCCACGGTGTCGTCCTCTTCGGGAGGTTCGAGAATATCGTCATCCGGTTCGTCGAGGACATCGTCGGTCGGTTCGAGAGATGTATCGGACGGGTCGTCGAGTATTTCCCCCTCCGAGTCAGCGGTCGTAGATTCCGCAAATGGCTCATCCGGGTTATTCGATGGTGAGTCGTCCGCGGTCTCTGCAAGCGGGTCGTTAGTATCTGCGAGTGAGTCTGCCGTCTTCCCATTTTCATCCAGTCCGGGAAGGCCACTGTCACCGGCGATAACGTCGCGAACGACCTGACTGCTATCCTCCGAGACGATATCCGTGATGGTGTGTTCTTCTATCTGGCCCTCCGTCTCGTCACTTGCATCGGTTGCTACGGGGGCGACCTCTTTGATCGTCGGTTCGATGAGGAACGACTCGGCGTCCTGCCAGTCCGAGAGACGAATTCCGTAAACGGTGGTCAACTCCTCGTTGGGTTCGAGCGTGCGATCGAACTGAACGCGGTGGTCTTTGTACGCGGTCCAGTTTTCGTTCTCGTATTCGGGATGGAAACCGACGTTATCCATCGGGAAATCCTCCGGAATTCGGTCGGTTATTCGGACGGTCATCGCTTCGTCACAATCAGAACGAACCTCGAATCGGATTGCAGGAACTGCAAACTCATCGCCGTCGAACGATTTCTCGATCGTGACACCGTGTTCGGAACTCGTTATTACTTCATTTCCGTTCCTGAAATCACTCATACAGTTCACATCCAAGAAAGGATATATAAAACATGCGCCGATATCCTCGTCGAATAATTATCATAATTTTGTACTATATGAGGGTGAAACAGGGTCCAAAGGCGTTGTCTCGGATAAAAAAGAGGTCGTATATGCAATCCGATTCTATTTCAGGGACGACGTTCCGGTAATACCTCTCATTTCATTCATCAGTGAGTAGATGAATACTGATTCCATCCGGGTCGGACACTTCGAAGCCACGGTCGATTCGGTTCGTCGTGATGTCCCGCGCCGCAAGCCGCTCCCGTATCGCTCCCAATACGTCGCGATTCGGGACGAGCAGTTCGAACCACTCCAACCCACATCCCTTGGCGGGTTCGGTTCGATGATTCCAGACGTTTAGCCCGATGTGATGGTGATAGTCGGCGGCGGCGAGAAAGAGCGCCGACGGCCCATACTCTTGTCGCACAGTTAAGCCAACCGTATCAGCGTAGAATTCGCGTGCAGAGGGTATGGACGACACTTCGAGATGGACGTGTCCAACCACCGTTCCTGCCGGAACAGTTTTTGCTCCCGACCGCTCCCTGCGGAGGTCGTCGGTGTCGAGCGGTAGTGTTTCCATCCGAACCCGACCGTTGTCATCGGTCGGCCACGCTTCGCGCTGACGGTCACAGTACACCTCGACGCCATTTCCTTCCGGATCGGATAGATACAGCGCCTCACTCACACGGTGGTCGGAGGCCCCGCTCAACTCCCATTCGCTCTCGATACGAACGAGTGTATCCCCGAGTGCGCTTCGTGACGGAACGAGAAATGCCGTATGAAAGAGGCCCGTTTCGTTTTGCTTCCGTTTCGGCGCGTCCACGTCCTCCGCTAGTTCGAGTAACTGTTCACCCCCTGCGCCGAGAATGGCGTGGTCACCTGTTTTTCGTTGTAGTTCGAGGCCGACCACGGTTTCGTAGAATTCGCTCGTTCGGTCGAGGTCGTTCACACGCAGGGCAACACGCCCGACAGTCATCCCGTCCGAAGATACCGGTTCCGAGTTGGTCATCGTTCGTCGGACTAGTCGTCGTAGCGAATGGTGTACTTTGCCCTCCCCTGTACGGGTGAACGCCCGCGATCCCCGACTGCAAACGTCCCAAATTTACTCTTCGTCCGACTCGTCCCGGTCGTCCTCGTCTGTCCCCTCATGGGCGCCGTCGGAAATATCTTCGACTTCGATACTCACGGGTTCCGTCTCGGTCGCCTCGTCGTTCAGATGGCTGTCGAGATTGAACACGGTGTTGAGTTCTCCCTGCACCTGATCGACGATACTGCCGACGAGTTCGCTCGGCGCGATTGCGGTATACTCGTAAGGGTTGTTTCCGGCTCCGGCACTCTCGCGTTTCTCACGGCTAACCTTTGTTTCCTCGTGCAGTTCGGCCAACGATTCGCGGACCGTACTCGGATACAGACCCGTCCCCTCGGCGATTTCCTCGCTCGTACTCCCCGGGTGTTTTCGAAGGTACACGTAAATCCGAGCGCGGGTTTCGGTATCGAGCACCCACGAAAGCAGATCGACGATCCCCTGGTCGAACCCTTCGACAGCCTTGTCGGCCTCCTCTCCGAGGCGTTTTCGTCCGCGCGACAGTGGCTTCTCATCGTTCGACTCTTCATCCCCACCCGTATCGACGGGTATCTCGTCACCAGCGTCGTCGGCGTCGTTTCGGTCGTTGTCGATGTCATCCCCAGACATGTCGTTCCCAGAAGGACAAAAGTCAGTGTCGGGTAAAAAACTTGCTTACAGAAGAAGTGACTCGCAAAGCGCCTCGAATCCGTTTTCGGTGCGGATACGTCGTTGGCACTCCGAACCGCTTTCGCCGTCGTAGAGGTCCCCGATACCGGAGATGCCAAGCCGGTCACATTCACGCTCGACGACTGCCCCGAGCGAGATTTCTCCCTCGCGGTCCCGACGGATGAACGAGGCCTCGTGACCGTACCGCATCGCGCGCCACTTGTTCTCGTCCAGTAGTTCCCGGCGGTGACGGTAGCCCGTTTCGCCGTCCTCGTATCGTTCGACGAGATCCGTGATGAGTGCGTGGGTATACTCGACGAATGCTAACACTCGCTCCGGGTCGGCCTGCCCGTCCGGCGTTCGAACTTCGACGGTCCCATGTCCGGAGTGAGGACGTACGTCGTACCAGAGTTCACCACGGTCGTTTATCGACCCACATTCAACCATCATCCGCTCGAACTCCGAGAACTCCTCGAAGGAATCGAAATCGGTTGGCATTCCAGTGTTCGGGAGCCCCTCAAAAATCTTTGCGCGTGCGGATTGCAGTCCCGTGTCGTAACCGTCCCAGTACGGCGAATTAACGGAGAGCGCCAACATTACGGGAAGATACCAACGGATTTCGTTCGCCACCCAAACCGCCGCGTCCGCGTCGTCAACGCCGACGTGAACGTGCAACCCTGCGGTCGTGTTTCGGTGTTGTGGATACTGGATACGTTCGAGCTGCGCTCGATATCGCTCCTTCTCCGCGTGTTTCAGTTCTCGCCACTTCGCACCCGGGTGGAGACCTGCCGCGGCGATGCCAAATCCTTGCGACCCCGCGTGCTCAACGAGCGCTTCGCGGACCGCGCGAACGTCCTCTTCGACGTCCGCGAGCGTCGTCTTCGGAGTCTGCGTTTCGATGACGCATTTGAACAACTCGTGGTCGAGACGGTCTGTGAGGATTTTCGGAGGGTCGGTCTCGTAGACGAGTTCGTCAGTGCCTGCGGTTGGGACGCCTCGCTCATCGACGACGAAGAACTCCTCTTCGACGCCAAGGGTGCCCATTTCCGTGAAATTCTCGGCCGAACCCAAATCCATTTCTCGGAAATTAGCAACCGGACACGTAAATACTTCCGGAGACGGCGACCCCTACCGGGGAACTGCGACGACACCGAGATGGTCGGTGTGGAACGGTTCGAGCCGCCGTGTTTCCACGATTTCGTACTGTTCCCGGAGGGAGTCCTGTGCGTGGTCGAACACGGTCTCCGGGTCGCTCGCCACGTCCTCACTTCTGGCTTTCACCGCGAGAAGAAGTCGTCCATCGTCTTTGAGGAACTGTCGGTTCTCGCAGGCGACTCGTGCTTGCCCGCGAGTCGCCACGTCTTGAATGATGATATCGACGTTTGCCTCGACGACGTGCGCGTAGGTCGCCGGTTTTCGGGCGTCTTTTAGCAGCGGGAAGAGGTTCTCGCGGGATTCCGCTACGTCGAGCAAGTCCCGGGTCGGCCGTGGCGCGAATTCGACCCCATAGGTCGCACCCGAGAAGTCGGCCACGTGGCTCACGGTCGTTCCGCTGGCCGCCCCGAGGTAAAGTACCGTCTCATCTCCCAACAGGCCGGTTTCCATGCCGTGTTCCATCATCGCGGCCAGTTTCGAGCGCCGGGCGTCCCAGCACCGCCAGCCACCGTCGGTTGGTTCGCCGTACACGGGCGACCCTCGCGTCGCGAGTCGGTTCTCACCGCCGAACTGTCTGCGCTCGACACCTGTTGGAAGGTCCGATTTGTGATCGTTATCACTCATTCGTCATCACCTCGTGACCGAATCGCCTCCATACGGCGGTCGAGTTCCTCCTTCAGTTCGGGGTTGTGCTCCCCCGAATAGTGGTCGATTCGAGCCGCGATGACGAGTTTGCCCGAAAGCGTGCGGGCCGCCGACCCGCGCTGGTCGTGAGCGGTGTTTCGGACGTACTCGTGCGTGTAGATGATTCCGTGTTTTGGCGAGGACGCATGCCCGCGGAGATGCGCGAACAGGGCGTTTTCCGCTCCGAGAACCTGCACCGTTCCGCCGGGCATCTTCGCAAGCGATTCGAGACCTCCCGCCAACGCGATGAGTCGTGCGGCGAGCACCGGTCCGGCGAGGTCTGCGAGGTTCGGTGCGACTGCGGGGGCTTGCCGCTCCACGAACGTTCGGAGGTCGTCACGTTCGTCCGCGAGATCCACGACGCGCTGAGCAAGCGATACCAATCGCTCTTCGACTGTTGTTTCCGGATCACTATCGGCGAGCGTTCGTGCATAGTCGATGCCAGTCCTCGCCTCTGGGTAGAGGGTACCGGCCCATTCAGCGACTCGTTCGGCGAGTTCGTTCGCCTCGGATTCGCAGTCGTCCATCGCACGAACCGCGTGAACGAGTTGGCGGTCGTCCGCCCGTTCGCGTTCCGTGACTGCCTCACGGGTTGCCCGAATGCTAGCTGTCCGTAATTTGGCGTAGTAGTCCGATTCGTCCGTAGCAAAGTCCACCTCGACGGCTTGCTGTGGCCAGTCGCTCGGTGTATCGGCATTCCCCTCCCGGATAGCTCGTGCGCCCGCATCTGCGTCATCCGGCGAGACGCCTGCAAACCACCCGTCGGCGTCTAATTCGGTCATGCTCGTGGGTTGTTCGGCTTCTCGTTTAAACCTACGTTTCCGATGTCTTCCGTGATTTTGAGATGCTGTTTCCCTCTGATCACACCGTGCACCGGGAGACCGGAGAACGAGCGAAACGGCTATTCGAGATCGGTTCGATGACCGAAACGGACCTGTTTCTCACATCGACATATCCAAAACGAAAGTCACTGTTCCAAAATCAAACCCGTCGAAAAGGCTCATCTAACGGCGCTCGCCCCGATGAAAGTCATTAAGACCTGTCCCCAGAGTTGGCACCTATGGCCGGTCTCTACGCGCATCCGGAGTACTACGAAATTGCCTTCGACTTCCGGGACGTGTCTGACGAAGTGGATTTCTTCGAAAACTGTATCGATCGATTTGGTGACGGAACGACCGATGTAGACTCGGTTTTTGAAATCGCCTGCGGGCCATCGCCGTACCTCATCGAACTCGACGCTCGTGGATACGAATTCACAGGGCTCGATAACTCCTCCGAGATGATTTCCCACTCCATCGAAAAGGCTCGCAAATACGATATCGAGGCGACATTTCTGAAACGAGATATGGCCGACTTCTACCTCCCGGAACGAGTCGATTTCGCCTTTTGTGCGCTCGGATCGCTCTATCTCGATTCGAACGACGCACTTCGGACCCACCTCGAATCCGTTGCGGATTCACTGACCCCTGGGTCACTGTATTGCATCGACGGCTCTATCGACTTTCCCGGCGGGACTTCTTCGACACACGAATGGGAGACGACGCGTGGGGACACGACTGTCGAATTCGGTATCGAGCAGGAACCGACGAACGCGGCGGAACAGTTAGCCCGTCAGAGGATTACGACGAAAGTAGACGATGGCGAAGAAATACACACCTTCCGCGAGGAGCACGAAATTAAGACCTTCGCACCACAAGAGTTCCGAATGATAGCCGAAGACAGTGATTTCGAACTCGTCGGCTGGTTCGATAGTTTCGACCTCTCGAAACCGGTTGCGAAGTGTAAACCAGGAACGCTCCATCGTCCGATGACGATCCTTCGGAGTCAGTAATGCACACGGAACTCTGGGGTTGGGAGGTCGAAATCGATGAGTCGCTCGTCTCGGCCTCGCCCGACGAAATCAGCGAACAGATCGCCGAATACGCCGAGGGCGACCGCGAGGAGTTCGACCTCGACGTCGAGTTTCCGGAGTCGTTTACCGGACGAGTCATGGATGCGATGGCGGACGTACCGCGCGGCGAGACCCGAACGTACGGCGACATCGCCGGTACGCTCGACACCGCTGCGGTCGCCGTCGGTCAGGCCTGTGGCCGAAATCCGGTTCCGGTTATCGTCCCCTGTCATCGTGTCGTGGCGGCGAACGGGTTAGGTGGTTACTCCGGTGGCACCGACGACCGTTTGACGCTCAAAAAACGACTGCTCGATCTCGAATCGCGGTAACTACGCCGGGTTTGCTGTCGCGAAATCACTCCACGACGACGCTTTTCACCCGTCCGGTGATACCCGATTCCAGTTCGACTTTGACGCCGCCAGGTTCGGTCTCCCCTTCGGAAAGGATTTTGGCGATATCCCCCCGAAGCGGTTCGGCTTCATCGGCGTTCTCGGCGTTCGTCTGCTCGATTTCGACGGTCATTCCTCGACGCAATTCCTCTCGTGTTGGTCGCTCTGCAGACATACGTCGGCCTACATCACTCTGTGCAAAGAGAGTAGTGGCCTCGATCAGATGAATTTTAGACGAAAATACCCGAATAGATACTACTCCACCGATACTTGTCGGTATACTGTCTCAACCGGGAAGAGAATCCAGCCGACAATAGTGGCTCCTGTCTATGCCATGTCATATCTTACCAATATATTTAATTCGCGGTCAAAAATACTATATCAAAGAACCTCGTAACAGAAATCGCGGCGCCATCATCCCCCCCTTCCCTCTGACATCGACCGTCGAGCGACGCTATTCGAACTTCTCGAACGGCTGTTCACAGCCGTTACAGAAGTGCATCGACCGGCACAACGACGGCCCTTTTGGATGCTCGCGGTGCGTATCGGTCGAACCACAGTACGGACACTCCGCGCCCTTGTCCTCGCCGCTTGTCGTTACGCTCGGGTCGAGTCGTCTCATATGCTCAGTCCGAACTCCCGCAGGTCATCTTTGCCCTGCTCGGTGACCATTTCGATGGACCACGGCGGACTCCAGACGAGTTCGAGATCAGCATCCTCGACACCCTCGACGCCCGCAACCGCGTCCTCGATTTCCTCTGTCAGCATTTTCCGCGCCGGGCACCCGGTGTACGTGAGGGTCATAACGACCGTCGCCGTGTCTCCCTTGACCTCGACCCCATAGATCAGGCCTAAATCGACGATACTGATCGGCATCTCCGGATCTTCGATGTCGTAAAGGGCGTCCCAGATTCTTTTTTCGAGTCCGGTTGCTTCCTCGCCGGTTGCGGGTAGCTCGTCGGGCGACTGCCCCCGCTTCGAATAGTCGGTGTACGCGCAAGCCGTCGGTTCCGACTCGATATCGTATTTTTGTGGTTCGTTACTCATGTTGTGCTCCAGTGGTTGCGTAGATCTTTACTCCTCGTCGGGGTCCGGCATGATCCGGTGGGCTTCATTTCGTCCGAGTTCACGGTACGACCGCGTCATCTCGTCGTGCAAATCGTCCCAGTCGTCGGTATGGCTCCCGTCCCGTCCGAGGTCCTCGGGGAGTAGTTGGTTCGGATTGCCGTTCTGGATTTCATCCGCTACGCTAATGCCCAACGACGCGAGGAACGGAACGACGGTGTCGAGCCACTGTTCGCGCATCGACTCCAGCGATTCGGTTCGGATACCGAGGTCGTCGATGTCCGTACTCGCATCGCCATTCTCGAACAGCGTCAAGGCATACGGGAACAGTCGGTCAACTGCCGCCTGCACGCGGTCCCTCCCGTCGTCGTCGCTCGCTAGTCGTTCGAGCCAGTTCTGGGCGTGTTCGAGGTGGTAGTTCTCTTCGCTGCGGATTTTCGCGACACGGTCCGCGATTCGCGGGTAACTCGTATCTTCGAGCGCCTCGAGTCGAAGTTGTTCGGCCACATCGTAGAGGTATCCGCGAACGATGGCGTCGGCCCAGTCGCCCGACTCGAACGGGAGTTCCACGAGCGTCGAGTGTCGGAAGTCGCTCGGGTCGCGCTCGAAGATGAGTTCGGACTCCGTGTAGCCGAAATCCTGCAAGAGGTCGTACCAGAGTCGGGCGTGGCCCAGTTCGTCCTGCGCGATGTTCGAGATGGCGAGATCGGATTCGAGCGTCGGCGCGCGAACCTGCCATTCGGTGTACCGTTCCGCGAGGACGAGTTCGTCGTCCGCGAGGCGGTAGAGCAACGATTCGACCGCGGCCTGCTCCTCGTCGCTTAGTTCGTCCGGTCCGGCAAGTGCTGACATTATGCCTCACCCCGCTGGCGGTCAGCCTCTTCCTGCTCTGCCTCCGAATCCTCGATTTCCTCCGCGAAACTGGTGTCGATACGGTTGTACGCCATCACCCAGCGATAGGATTTGTCCGTCGTGCCGCCGAAAGCGGTTTCGTCGGCATCGACTTCGGCGATTTCGTCCTTCGGAACGACCCAGATACTGTTCGTCGGTTTGCGTCGTCCGTGCTGAATTTGGGCGAACATGAGCGCCATGTCGCGGTCCGGCGCGTGAACGTTTCCGCAGTGGGTGTGGTACTTACCTGCCTCGTCCTGCCGAAATACTTCCCAGATCATCTTAATCAGCTGCCACCGGCGTGTTCGAACTGCCCGTTTCCCAGTCGTCCAGTACGTCACGAACCCATTCGACCGCGTCCTGTGCGTTCTTGCGGCCGTTTATCTGCCCGACACCGGGTTCGTAGCTGTTCTTCGCGATCTGGAAGAACTCGTCCCAGTCGAGGTCATCTTCACGAACCTTGTACGTGCCCGTTTCCTCGTCATGCTCGATTCGGGGTTCGTCCGGAATCTCCAATCCGTACTTTTTCGCCTTCGGGATGTAGGCGTTGAGGAACGCGTTTCGAAGGTCGTCGTTCGACATCGTTTTCAACCCGACGTTGGCGGAAAAGTCGTGATGGGTACTTTTGTCGTTTGTCGGTCCGAAGAACTGGATGATACGTGGCCACCACTCTTCGAAGGCGTCCTGCATGAGTTCCTGCTCCTTTTTCGATCCCATCGCCAGTTCGCGCATGATATCCTCGCCGTGTTTGACGTGGAATCCTTCCTCGAAACACACCTTGTCCATCGCGTGTGCGTAGGGTTCCCAACTCGTCCGCTTCAGAGTCGCCTGCCGGCGCATCGCTGCGCCGTCCACGAAGAACGCGATCATCGGGGTCTCCCACCACTTCTCCATCTTGTAGTGGAAACAGTTCAGGAACTTGCCTTCGCCGTTCGCTAACTCGTCGAGCATCTGCTCACGGGTTTTGATACCGAGCGACTCCGCGGCCCGGTAGAGCAACTGACCGTGGCCGATTTCGTCCTGTACCTTTGCACTGCATGCCAACTTGCGGTCGAGACTCGGCGCTTGTCGGATGAACGGCCGTTCGAGGTACGCTCCCATGATTTCAGAGTTCGCGTGGAACTGAATCATGCGGGTTGCGGCTTTGCGGTACTCCTTCGGCATTTCGTCCTTGGGACTGAACTGCCGGGGACCCGCCCGCTCTTTGACGGTGTCTAAGTCCATATTCATACCTTATATTCCCCGTCCCATACCATTTCACCCGCTCATAGACGGGGTTTAAATACTCTGCATACAAACAAGCCTCTAATGATCGATGAGTGTCTCGTCGTCGAGTTCGCCGTCACCGGGGACGATTGTCCACTCGCCGAGGCATCGAGAACGACGGGTGTTCATATCGACTGTCAACCCCCACAGCATCGAGACGACGGATACGCCCTCCTGCGATTCAGTGCCTCCGATAAAAGCGATGGTCTCGTGGAAGTTCTCGACGGAGATGACCGAATCAGATACCTTCACGTTTCGACGACTGACGGTCGGCAAAATTTCAGATGTCTTTCGAAACATCCCTGTGTCGTCCACGAACTGACCGATGTAGGGTTCATGGCTGAATCGCTTCGCTACCGCGATGGTAGCGCGACGTTCACCGGTGCAGTCGTCGGCCACGATGTGCTACAGGGTGTTCTCGAAGCTGCAGGGGAGACTGTCGGGATGCAGCTAAAGCGCGTCCATCAACTCGGTTCCGAGGACGAAACGGTGGTTGCCCAGCAATGGGACGTCACGCCGGCACAAGAACGCGCCCTCCGAACCGCGTCCGAGATGGGATACTTCGGCGTCCCTCGCGAGACGACTGCGAGTGAAGTCGCCGACGAGCTCGGCATCAGTAAGTCGGCATTTTTGGAACGAATTCATCGTGCTGAGCGGTCGCTGTTTACACAGATGTTTGCCTGACCGGTCGTTACCGTCCAGTTGCGGACGAGTCGGATATACCAAAACGAACTACATAGCGCTACGGAAGATTATTGTTAACCGACATTCTCGAATTCAATATCGTGGTCTTTACGGATATCCCTCCACATCCCGAAATAACACTCCTCGTTCTCGGTTACTCGGCTGTCGCACAAGCACAGTATCTTCCGGATGGCCTCTCAGTAATGGGGTACGTGCTTGGATTTTTTCTTCTCGTTTTGATCCCGATTCTCGTAGTAGACACTCCCGATTCGATTTCACCGACCAATAGGACAAAATAGCTCACGCTCGCAATTGGACATATGGACCTCGTGGGGGCACTCGCAGCCGACTCGAACCTCATCTGTGTCGTCGGCGCGGGTGGAAAAAAATCGACACTGTATGCGCTGGCGCAGCGTATCGACCACGCAGTCGTCACTGCGACGGTTCGAATCCCCATCTTCGACGAGCAGGTCGCGGACGTGTTCGTCACCGAAACTCCAGAGGATGCGCTCGAATCGGTCGAAGAGTGGCCCGTTGGTGTCGTGCCGGAACAGGAACGTTTCGATCGTTATCGAGGTTACGACCCGGAAACGGTGGCGGAACTAGCCGACTCCGACGCCGATGTCGACTCGATTCTCGTCAAAGCTGACGGTGCTCGAACTCGATTGCTGAAAGCCCCGAAAGAGCAAGAGCCACAGCTCCCGTCGAACGCGGACGTCGTAGTTCCGATTGCGAGTGCTCGCGCAGTCGGCAAACCGCTGACTGATGAGTTCGTCCATCGGCCCGAACGAGTCTCGAAACTAACCGAACTGCAGATGGGTGAAGAAATCCACGCATCGGACGTTGCCGCAGTGCTGGCGAGCGAACACGGAGGTTTGAAGGACGTTCCCGATGGCGCGACTGCGATTCCGGTCGTGAACATGGTGGACGACGATCGACTGGAGAACGTCGGAAGGGAAATCGCAGAGCAGGTGCTGTCGGAGACGGACGTCCCTCGTGTCGTGCTCACGAAGATGACGGCTCGGAATCCTGTGGTAGCAGTAGTCAAATGAATTACGAACAGGCGGCACCAACGATGGACGATTTACGGCGTGAAGCGATGTACCGCGCTCCCGCGAGTCGCCTCACTGCAACGGTTATCGCATGGCGGCGATGGCCGCGTCTTCAGTTATATAATTCAGGGACGAAACCGTTGACTTGCGGCGTCGAACTCCCGGCGAGTGTTGATATTTTCGAACGATTCGAGCGACCCATGCTCGCGTAGGTCCTCCGCGTCGACCACTCGATAGTCGAGTTCGAACAACGGCTCGATGATTTTTCGTTCGTCTTGCTCGAGCGCGATATCGCAGGCTTCGACCATCACGTTCGGTTGGTAGACTGCGTGTGTCGTCTGAAACCATCCGTCTTCGAGTTGGGGCACCGCGGCTTCGTAACCGTGCGCCGTTTCGAACAGGTAGCTCACCAGTTCGGAATCGACGAACGGCATGTCGCAAGCGACGACGAACGCGTATTCGGCGTCGCAGGCCGCGAGTCCGCTTCGGATTCCCGCCATCGGCCCTCGATCGGGGTCACGGTCGATGGCGAACGTAATCGGCTGGGCGTAGTCGCGCATCGCATCGACAATCGATTCGCGCTGATCCTCCCGACAATTGATGACGAGATCGTCGATGACACCCTCGATTCTGTCCGCGACTCGGCGGAGCATCGGAACGCCAGCGAGGTCGGCAACCGCTTTGTCTTTCTCGCCAAACCGCGTCGAACGACCCCCCGCAAGAATGACTGCTGCTGGCATCGTCCGACCCTATGGACTCGGTCGGTAAGAGCCTATGGCCGCGAGTGTTTTTGCCATTCGCTCCGTCCGTTCTAGCGAATGGCTCTCGCCGACAGGCTTCTCCGTATCGACCTTTCGACTCAAAATATCGAGAGCGAAAAGATCCCCGAATCGTGGTTGGAACGATTTATCGGGGGAAAAGGACTGTCCGCCCGATACCTCTATCGAGAGCTCGAACCGGGAATCGACCCGCTGGGTCCCGAAAACGTACTGTTGTTCATGCTCGGCCCACTGACCGGTAAGACACCCGGCGAATCACGGCACGCTATCGTGACTAAATCGCCACTTACCGGAACGTTCCTCGACTCCTACACTGGCGGTTCCGTTCCGGAATCCCTCGACCGAGCACTTTCCGACCATCTCGGCGTTCTGATTACTGGAACATCCCCCGACCCCGTTACGCTCCGAATCGAGGACGACGATGCGACGATCGAGTCGGCGACGGACCTATGGGGCGGGACGGTTACGGAAACGTGTTCAGCCTTCGACCACCCGACCGCCTGCATCGGGCCCGCCGGTGAACGACTCGTTCGATATGCGACCATCGCATCCGATGGGGGCGACCACCACGCTGCCCGTGGCGGCGTGGGTGCGGTTATGGGATCGAAAAACCTCAAGGCGGTCGTCGCCGACGGTGAGGAGTCGGGGCAAGGTACGGCAACCGCTGAAGCCGAGGCTCGCTATCGCTCGACCGATATCGGAAACTGGCAGGCCACGAGCGAGACCGTCGAGACGATAGATTTCGCGAACGAAGTCGGCGTCCTCCCGACGAGGGGGTGGCAAGAAGGCTCGTTCGAGGGTGCAGATAACATTGGAATCGAGTCTATTCGTGAGGCTGCCGTCGGGCGTGAACGTCCCGATGCTGCTGTGTCCGGTGGCTTCCGAGTCGAGAGTGACGAAGGCGAAACGGTTCCGCGGGGTGCAACGTCGATCTCGCTCGGTGCCGGTCTTGGCATCGACGATTTCGATGCGGTGGCGGTTCTCGGCTCCGCTTGCGACGATCTCGGTATCGATCTCATCAGCGCGGGCAACGCGATCGCGTGGACGATTCGTGCTGCCGAGGACGGACTGCTGGTGCGAGATATCGAGTTCGGTGACGTCGAATCGGCACGTGGTCTACTGGACGAAATCGCTCATCGTTCGTCACCGCTCGGTGACGTACTCGCGGAAGGTATCGATCGGGCGGTGAGGAAATACGGCGGCGACGAACTCATCCCGACAGTAAAAGGGATGGATTTACCGACCTATGACCCCAGACGTTCGCCGTCGATGTCGCTGGCCTACGCGACCAGCGACCGCGGTGCGTGCCACCGTCGGGCGCGTCCGGTTCTCGAAGAGGTGTTTGCCACGGAAGAATGGAGTGATCGCCGCCGCGCGGCGGCGGTCGTCGCTGAGCAGAACCTCCGGTCGTTTCTCTGGTGTCTCGTCGTGGACGATTTCGCGGGTGAAGCACTGTGGAAGGACGGTGACCAGGAGTGGCTGCGGGTACTCGGTATCGAGCGCTCTCGCGACGAGCTCCTTCGAATCGGCGAACGGGTGTGGACGCTGACGCGACTGTTCAACGTTCGGGAAGGGCTTTCGCGTGAAGACGACGCACTGCCGTCAGCACTCAAAAACCCGGTTTGCGATGGCTCGAACGAGGGGACACGGATCGATTCCGCGGAGTTCGATCGATTGCTATCCGTGTACTATGACATTCGTGATTGGGACGCGAGAGGCCGTCCGATCGCATCTCTGCTCTCCCGTCTCGACCTGAACGACGTGGTCGACCGACAAACACCGGTCGGAAACGACTAGTCGTCGCCCGTCGTTTCGTCTTCAGGCCGCCCTTCGACCGCTCCGGTCGGCGGTTCGACGGGAAGTGGTTCCTCGTCCGGGTTCGGTCCGAGGGGTTGGATTCGAACGCTCGTAACCTTGTACTCCGGAATGTACGATGTCGGGTCGAGTTCGTGCTGTGTGAGTTCGTTGATCGCACCGTGGGCGAAGTGCATCGGGATGAAGACGACACCGGGGTCGGAGGTTTCCTCGACGTTCGCCTTCGTTACGATGTCGCCGCGACGGGAGGTGACGCGGACGTATTCGCCATCCGTCACGCCGAGTTGGTCGGCCATCTCCGGATGAACCGTGACGAAGCTCTCGGGGACGTGGTCCATCAGTACGTTCACCCGGCGAGTCATCGTCCCGGTGTGCCAGTGGTAGAGCACGCGTCCGGAGGTGAGCATCAGCGGGTACTCCTCGTCGGGAAGTTCGACCGGACCAGCGTAATCCGCGGGAACGAACCGAGCTTTTCCGTCGTCGAAGTTGAACTCCTCCTCGTAGAGGTACGGCGTACCGGGGTCGGATTCGTCCTCGCACGGCCACTGCAACCCGTCCGGGGTCGATTCGAGGCGGTCGTACGTGACCCCCCCGTAAATCGGCACGAGGTCGTTGATTTCGGCCATCACTTCCGCCGGACCGTCGTAGTCCCAGTCGAAGCCAAACCGTCCGGCGAGGTCGGAAAGGATTTCCAAATCTGGTTTTGCCTCGCCGGGTGGCGAGACTGCCGGTCGGACGCGCTGAATACGACGCTCCGTGTTCGTGAAGGTGCCATGCTTTTCCGCGGCGGAGGCGGCGGGGAGCACCACGTCGGCGAACTCCGCGGTTTCCGTGAGGAAGATGTCCTGTACGGCGAGGAAATCTAACTCTTCGATTGCCTTTTCGGCCCCGCGAATATCGGGCTCCGAGAGGACGGGATTTTCGCCCATGATGAACATCCCCTTGATGTGGCCCTCCTTCATGGCCTCGTACTGTTCGGGCAGTCGAAGGCCGGTTTCGTCCGGCGGGCGAACGCCCCACGACTCCTCGAACTTGTCCAGAATCGCGTCGTCGGTGAGGTCCTGATATCCCGGGAGGGTGTGCGGTGCCGGTCCCATGTCGCCGCCCCCACCTTGGACGTTGTTCTGGCCGCGGAAGGGCGACAGCCCTGCCCGCGGCTTGCCGAGGTTGCCGGTTACGAGCGCGAGGTTCGTGATAGCGAGGACGTTTCTCGTCCCGTGGGCGTGCTGGGTCATCCCCATCGCCCAGCCGAAAATGCAGGTGTCTGCCTTCGCAATCGTCTCCGCGGCGTGCGTCAATTCGTCCGCCGAGACGTCGGTTAACTCTTCGACTTTTTTGGGAGTGAACGGTTCGACCTTCTCCTTCAGCTGATCGAAGTGCTTGGTGTTCTCCTCGATGAACTCCTCGTCGTGGAGGTCGGTATCGATGATGTGACGAACCATGCCGTTCAGCCACGCGATGTCCTCGCCGGGTTTCGTCCGAGTGTACTGAGTCGCATGCCCAGCCAGTCCGATTTTGCGCGGGTCGAACACGAACAGGTCGGCACCGTCGCGAACGTTCTGCTTGATTCGCGTTGCGAGCACGGGATGGCTCTCGGTCGTGTTCGACCCAGTGATGAGATAACAGTCGGCCTTCCCGATGTCCTCATTGATTCGGTTCGTCATCGCGCCGTAGCCGACGGTTTGTTGGAGTCCGGCCACCGTCGAGGAATGACAGAGACGGGCGCAGTTGTCCACGTGTTTCGTGTGAAGTACTTGCCGGGCGAACTTCTGGGCGAGGTAGTTCTCCTCGTTCGTGCATTTCGACGAGGAGGTGACGGCAACCGCGTCGTCGCCGTTCTCCTCCCGGATTCGGGACAGCTCCTCGTGTATTCTGTCCAGCGCTTCATCCCACGTCGCTTCGCGGAACTCGTCTCCCTCGCGGATGAGCGGCGTTTTCAGGCGATTCTGACTGTTGACGAAATCGTACCCGAACTTGCCTTTTACGCAGGTCGAAAAGTCGTTCGCAGGCGTAGCGTCCTCGTCCGCGGGACGAACCCCCAACACTTCGCCGTCCTTTCCGTACAGATCGAACCGACACCCGACGGCGCAGTAGTTACAGGTGGTTTCGGCTTTCGTGACCCGGGAGAGACGGGCATCGCTCACGACCCCCGCAATGTCGAACATCTGACCGACGTTCATCGTACTCGCGGCGGTTTCTTCGGCGACGTGTTCGAACTCGGCTAATGCCCCGTCCGTCATCCGTTCTGTCGCGTCCCGTGCTTTTGCTCGTGCCTTCGCCATGAATCGGGCGACGCCGGATTTCTCCTCGACCTCGCGCTCGCCGGGCACGTTTCGGTTCGGCGCATCGGAGGTGTCTGCGGTTTCCGCGTGCTCGCTCTCGATGGATTTCCCGATCGAGTTCTTCTGGGTAAAGCCCGGAATCGGGAGCGTCGCGGAATCCGTCAGTCCCTGTTCGACCAGCGAACCGGTCGGGCACACCGTCGCGCAGTGACCGCAGGAAACACAGGTCGAGTCCCGCATCGTTTCTGCATCGCTCTGGAAACCGATTCGGGTGTCCGCTCCCTGTCCCTCGATTCGGAGGACGCCCTCGACCTGCACATCGTTGCAGGCTTCCACACAGCGGTTACAGAGGATGCATTTGTTGCGGTCAATTTGGATGGCCGAGGAAGTATCGTCTATCGGTTCGTACTCGTCGCGGTCTTCCAGCACGCCGTACCGCGGTTCCTCCACGTCGTTGTCGATTGATGCGTCTTGCAGTTCACACCGCCCGTTCTGCCCACAGGTCGTACACCGTAAATTGTGATTCGACAGCACCAGATCGAGGTTGACGTCCCGTGCTTCCGTTGCTGACTCGGCGTCGGTTCGAATCGATAGGCCGTCCTCCGCGGGGAAGCTACAGGATGGAACGAGTCCGTGTTCGTCGGTTTCGACCATGCAGGTCCGACATTCCGACCGCGGACCGATGTTTTCACCCTGTTCGGTATCGCGGTCGTAGTAACAAAGCGCCGGGACATATTCCTCCGTTTCGACCGCCTCGATGGCGTCGATGAGGGTTGCTCCCGGCGGCACGGCGATGGGATGACCATCGACCGTGACGTTGTTCATTCCGTCGCTCTCCACGCCGACCTCGGGGTCGTTTGCGGTGCCGGTGACGAAATCCTCGGTCAGCGGCGTACTCGGTCGCGGGTCGTCGATTTCCGGAACGCCGGGTTGTGGCGATGCCGGAGCGGTGTCTTCGATTCCTGATTGTTCGTCTGAACTCATGATTTGATCTCCTCACACGCACCGCTCGGGCATCGTCCCTCCGCGTGTGCGTGAAACTCCGGTTCGAATTCGTCCATCGCGGTCGTTACGGGGCGGGATGCGGACCGACCGAAATAACAGATGCTCGACTCACGCATCGTCCGGGCGAGTTCACGGAGCGCGTCGTCCGCGAACTCGCCAGAATACACCTCGCGAAGCATCGACGTCAGCTGCTTCGACCCCTCTCGACAGGGGACACAGCGTCCGCAGTTCTCGTCCTCGGCGAACTTCGCACGCCTTCCCGCGGTTGCAACCGCACACCGAGATCGGTTCAGTAGTTCGACCACGCCATCGGTGCCGAGGTGTGCACCCGCAAGCGCGGGCGCGTTCGCCGAGTGGTCGAGGGTCGAGGTAAGGCCGCCGAACTGCCCTCCGACGCAGGCCATCTTGAAGCTTCCATCCTCCGAAACTGCATCCCGGACGACAGCAAGCGACCCTCCGGTCGGCAGTTCGAGCGTCGCAGGCTCAGCCACGTCGCCGGTGACGGTGACGAGTCTAGTTCCGGGGTCGGCATCGTCGGCATCGAACTCGTCAGGAAACGAGAGAAACCGACGAACCTGTGTGAACGTTCTGGGCGTATGAACGATGGTCGGTCGCCCGTACAACCCGTGCTGCGCTGGTGTCGGTGGTCTGAGTCTCGCCTCCAATCGGTCGTTGCCTTCCAGCGCTTCGAGCGCCATCGTCGGTTCGGACCCGATGTACTGGCTCGGCGACGCGAACACCTGTATCGCTACGTTCTCGGCGGCGGTCGTGTTCCGAAACGCCTGGATCGTATCTCGAACGTGCTGTCGGAGTCCGACCGAAGACTCCGGACAGTAGACGACGATATCCTCTGCACCAACGACATGTGCGACCGTCGTCGCGCCGTCGAGCACCGAAATCGGATCGCCTTCCAACAGGAGCCTGTCGGTCCGGTTTCGACCGTCGATTTCACCCGCATTGATCACGACCACGGGGTCGCCATCGGTTTTCCGGGCGGTTCTCCATTCTTCGGTGATCGGTTCGTCCATCCGGACGTCGCCTCGGCCTCGTCCAAGCAACCCGACCCGCTCGACCGCAGAAACGATTTTTTCGGGGTCGTCTCGCCCGTTCTCGGCGACGAGTGTCTCCTCGTCCGAAACGCGCGTTGGGTCGGTCCAGCCACAGCGTGCTAGGACGTTTCGCCGACCGACCGACAGTGTTCCTTCGTCCGGCACTGGAAAGTCGGCTTGACCGGCCTCGTGTGAGACGACAGCGTCCGCCCCCGATTCAGGGATGCTCCCTGATTCAAGTTCCGCCACGAGGGGTCGAACCTGCTCCGGCGTGCAGTTCGAGTGAATAGCAGTCGTCCCTTCTTTCGTAACCGAAACGAGCGGTTCGAGTGCGTCGATTCCTGTTGGACCGACACCGACAACAGATATCGTATCCGCTTCGTCGCGCGCACTATCGAGTACGCGGGCGAGACGTTCTCCTCCAACCCCACCAGAAACGCGAAGAACCGGGGAGTCAGAAACGGTTTCCTCAGCAGTTCCCATCTGGTAGTAACTGGCACATCAGAGCGATAAAAGGTTGTGACCAATTCGTTGATAAATAGATCAGAACGGCGGGTTGAGCTCCGTGTTTTTCCGCTTTCGACGAACGAACACGAACACGGACGCGAGGAGCGCTGCCACGAGAACGAAAATCAACTGTCGTTTCACGCGTTGTCACCCGGTTTTGTAGACACCGCGGGCCTCCGCGATGTGCTCGCCGTCTTCATCGTACACGCTGACATCGACGGTTCCGACGTCGCTTCCGTTTCGAACTACGTCCGCCTCAGCGAAGAGGTCGCCCGTTCCGGCACTGAGGTAGTCGATTCGCATATCGATCGTGGGTACTGGCTGGTCGTTGAGCGAGACGAGTGCAGCGCCGCCGACCGTGTCCGCGAGCGTGAACGTGACGCCGCCGTGGGCCATGAGTTGGTCTTGATTCCACGACAGGTCCTTTCTCATCTCGACCGTTCCCTCCGCGTGTCCGTCTTCAGCTTCGGTCACTTCGACGCCGAGCAGGTCGGCAAAAGGCATCCCTTCGAAGAACGCTTCGATGTCCATACCTCGACTGCACGTGGGGAGTAATTAAATGTGCATGCAGTGACCTCTCCGTATGCACGTCTCCGACGACGACGGAATTCGAACGGTTACCTTCGACCGCCCCAACGTACGAAACGCATTCACACCGGAAGCCGCGGGCGAACTCGCCGAAATCCTGTCCGAGAGCGACCCCAAATCCATCGATGCGGTCGTGCTGACTGGAGAGGGAAAAGCGTTCAGCGCGGGTGGCGACATCGAGTCGATGGCGGAGCGCGAGGAGAACGTCCGGGAGGCCTACGAACGGGTTCGCGACACGCTCTCACGAGTCGTTCACGAAGTGCTTTCCGCACCCGTCCCCGTCGTCGCGAAGGTCAACGGCGATGCGGTCGGTGCCGGAATGGCACTCGTCACGGCGTCGGATTTCGCATATGCCGCCGAATCCGCCCGATTCGCGGCCTCGTTCATCAACGTCGGTCTGATTCCAGATATGGGGGGGACGTTCCTGCTCCCGCGACTCGTCGGTTTGCGCACGGCCAAGGAACTCGCGTTCACTGGGGAGTTGATTTCGGCCGAGGAAGCGGCCGAGTTGGACGTCATCAACGAAGCCGTTCCCGACGAACAGCTCGACGTTCGGGTAGAAGAACTGACCGACACGCTAGCGAAACAGCCGACCCATACCATCGCACTCGGCAAGCAAGCTCTGCACGAAAACCTCGGAAAGGATTGGCGCGAAGCACTCGACTACGAGACGATGGTTCAGTCACAGGCCTACGACATGCCCGCTCACAGAGAAGGTGTCTCTGCGTTCCTCGAAGGACGGAAGCCCGAATTCGAGTGAGCGAACTTCGAATCGCCCTGGTGTGAAAAATCGAACGCCGTGATATCTTTTTGAAAGTTAAATTTCATTTTCACCCGAGCATGCTGTCGAACACTGCACTCATAAACAATATTTCGATCTATGAAATTCCCGACCTGACGTTGTCCAGATGGAATCCCTCCACACGTTCACTGGATAGTGGAGGTCGTTCGGGAAGTCGTTCGCTCACGCCGCTCGTTCGACTGAGGGAGGGAAGTTCGAAGCAACAAACGACGTCCACGAACGACAGTACACCGCAATCGGGTTTTACATCGATCGAGAAGGACGACATGTCCGCCGATTCGAATCGGCCGTCGGCGAATACGATGCGGCAGGTTCATCGATTCCTGTAATTCGAGAAAGGGAAAGAGTTCAAACGTCACACCGATATAACCGCCCATGAACGCGGGATATCAGTCTCTGATAAGATACCACATAACAAGGGTGCTAACGAGAAGAGCGCCTCCAAAAACTGGGCTGTTATCCATACCAAAGAGGGGCGGACTCGGACTTCGATAGATGTTCAATGCACTCTGAAATATGACTACTACAAATATAATCGTGAGAAGTGCATATATCGCATTGACTATGTACGCGTACCATTTGGTAGAATCCAAATATCCCTTCAGCAGCGGCTCAGTACCCTCCTGATCCCGGTGAACCAGTGGGTCACGAAGTGAACTACTCTTTCCCATGGCAGTATGATACGTCGCCCACAGGTATAAACATATATCGTGTATTTGTCCTGAATTAATCTCTACACGGCATTGATAATCGAACTACTGTCTCTGGATACGGTAACTACGTACAATGTCGTTCGAAATTAGAACTTTCCCAGAAACTGTTCATCCGTCAAGATACGCGGGGCCGCTCCGCCAAGTGGATTCAGTTCCGTCGTAACAAGGGTTCTGTACGCGGGATACGTCGAACACGTAGACCCGTCTACCGTCACTGTCTTCGTGCCGTTTTTACCGTCGAACACTGCCCAATCAGTATTTTTATCCATATTGAACCAACTTATCAAATTCACGTCAGTGGAAGCGATGTAGCGGCCGAACTCCGTTATCCAGGCGTTCTTCTCGCTCGCTCGATACCTGCCACGATAGCACGAACTGCTGGCGAGCTCGGGAAACGCGATCGGATTGTCGGCTAACCGTTTCATCCGGTCGAGCATCGGATCATAGATTTCCGATGGAGACTTCCATTCGGACCATTTCTGGCTGTCACCCCAATTGTACCCGTCGATACCGATCCAATCGACGTATTCGTCCCCTGGATAAAACGATTCAGCGGGGTAGGCCAGTCGGTCTTCACAGTTCACCGACCACATCCACTGTATGTGTTCGCCTATCATCACCGTCTCGGCGAAGATTTCACGGAGATGGCGCCACATCCGCACATAATCGCTGGGTGTTATACGACCGTCCCGAGCGCTCCACGGATACCAATCTCCGTTCATTTCGTGTGCTGGCCGGAAGAACAACCTGCGCTCGTGCCCTTCAGGGGGCTCAAAAATCCACGATTCTAACAGTGATGCGAATCTCGAAATCTGTTCGTCGTACATTCCACGTGCGATCTGCTGCGTGATGAGTTCGTTGGACTCCGTTTCCGTCCGCGGTTCCCACGTCACTAGCGGAACGTGACTGTGATTCCATGTGCGGGTCATCCAACTATCGACGAACGCCTCGACCCGGTTCGGGTCGGAGAGCCCTGAAATGAACAACGTAACGACGGTGGGTCGCGTGCCCAACCAAGTCTCGAACCGGTCGAGTGACGTCAAATCTTCTGTTCGATCACCGGGGAAAACTCCAAGAAGTACATTTTTTCTTTTGGCAGGCATGTTCTCGTCGGTGTTGTAGTGACGGTATATTCGTCTCTCGGTTCGTCTCGGGGAACCGTGGATCAAACGATACGTCGGGGTCGCTGATATGAGTTGCTCCGGTGCACGGTACGGTCGGACCTATTTTAGCGGTGAGTTGCTAGAATTACTGTCTTCTATAGTCTCATTGATAATAGCACACATACGATAACGGACTATATGTTTATTGGCTAATCGGTTGTTCGACAGACGATGGTACAAATCGGGTCTCTCATCGGATATATTGTTTTTTGGCCGATACTTATTTTATTTGCACTTACTACCTCATTTTGGATCTATGAAATCGTTTTCCTCGCTAGAGACTGGAAAAAGAAGGAAATAGAGCATGGACTGGATCAAATACAAGTTCGGATACTGACCATCGGATCGGAAGGTGTCGTCCAAAACACGGTCGATTCCATACCTGACGAACTTACCGAGAGGATCGTCGTTGCGGAAAAGGAGATGACGATATCAGGTGCTGACGTACACGTCGTTCCTTCCGACTTCTCGTGTAATGCACGATACAAAGCGAGAGCCGTCGAATGGGCCAGACGGCACGTTCCCTGTGAGAAAGAATACGTGCTGTATCTCGATGAGGACACTATCGCTACGGGGTTGGAGGGAATCCCTGATGCGGACATCGTCCAGTATTCCGAACATCCCGTCCGAACCGACTCGTACCTCGCGTATCTCTGTGAAATATTCCGCCAGGGATTCCAAATCGAGCAACGGGCGTTCAGTAAGCTCTCGATTCCACTCTATGCGTGGGGAGGCGGTCTCGCCGTGAGAAAGGAACTCGAAGACGAGATCACGTGGAATTTCGAATCGATGATCGAAGATACCCGGTTTACCTGGATTGCGATCCATTATCGGGATGCGTCGTTTTGTCTCGCAAAATCACACCTCTACAATCAGGCGCCGCCGTCGGTCGGAAATATGATCCGTCAACGACGACGTTGGGCATCAGGTACCCGCGAACAGCTCAGTCTTCTTCCGAATCGATATCGAATACTGTTCGTCGCTCGAAATGCGAGTTGGGGTGCATCACCGCTGATACCGTTGCTCCTGCTCAATTCTCTGTTCTTTCAGGGAATCACTCCGACGTCGTTCATCTATCGATTCGGATCGATCGTTCTCTCGTCGTTCCTGGCGGTTTGGAGCTTGCTCGGTATTTATTACTACGATGCAAATGTGAAAGATTCGATCCTTCTCATCCTCCTCGGACCCGTTCTGAGCTCGTTGCACTCCGTCGGGGCGCTCTGGGGATTTTTCTCTCCGGTCAAGCAGTTCAACGTTACCGAAAAAGTCGATCCGAGCTCCGAAAAGATCTCGGAGCTCGCCTCCGACGACTAGGTGCGTTACTATCGAACCAGCAGTCCGATTCGAATCCGATCATCCGATGAATGACAACTTCTCCCACAACGCCGCAGCGACTACGGCAATAAAGATACTGATAGTTACTACCGCTAAAATTCGTCGGATCCCGAGGTGGTATATGGTACTGAGAATTAACACCGCATACACAGCAACGGCGGTGATGATACCAGCAACCAATCCCTCGTACGATTTCCTACTTTCCATCGATAGACATTCGACTAATCTATTAGCTCGCCATCTTCGTACCGCTCCGGTGAACATGCGAGTTACCACGGTATCCTACATATTCGTTTCGGCTGTTTGGCAGGTTCGCTCCGTAAAACACGACCCGTTCGTGGAGTTGTGAGGTGTAGTTATATCAGTCGTGCCGACCACGAAATTTCGACGTTGTCGGTTCCCTGTGGCGGTGGAGATGAGAACCGTACTTCCAGAGCTTCGTACGCGTAATCGCCATTCAAATCCGCGGGAGAGATGCTTATCGGGCCCGCTTCTTTCGCAGCGTCGTTCACCGGTGACGCCCAGGCAAGGATGTTCTGTCGCCACGGGTTTTCCGCCAACTGGTGTGACGAAATCGTGAACGTCTTGGTCGCCCCGTCCCCGCTAAACGTCGTGCTTGCAAAAGTTTGCGTGTTATAGCCGTTCACACGGAACGGAATCGTCGATGGGTCCCGGTTGCCGATCAATTCTTGAACATTCCCGTAGCCAGTGCAGAACGCAATGTTGTTTACCTTAGACCCGTTCGCCTCCGAGTATCCATGCCGCTGTGTCGATGAACCTTGATTGTCCGCAAAGGTGCTGAAGAAAATATAATTGTCTTGGGAATTGGTGAGCTGTATTCCATCGTAGGTTCCCGCGTTTGCCGTACTGTTGTTGAATGCGTAACTTCCTTCGAAGAAAATTCGCGTCGCATTTCGAAGGAGTGCTCCGTTTCTCGTATTTGTATCCAAGAAGGTACCATAGAACCAGCAATCGTTTGCACCGTCGACCAAGAGACCGTTCGTGTTGTCGAACGTGTGGAGATGTTGGCAGACGTGACCTGAACCCTGTACTCGCATTCCTTGAGCAGCGTTTTCGTGGAAATAACAGTTATAGAGTGAGAGATCGTAACAGACGTTCGTATTTAATCCATGTGAGTTCGCAAAGCCTTGGTCGATGTTCTGCAATATGGGCTCGTAGAGCTTATCGGTCCCTCCTTCGAACTGAATACCTGCTCCGGCAGTATCTCGAATAATGAGGTTGAACAGCTTCGGTCGCCAGTTGTACCCCGTGATTCGGATGCCGAACCCACTGGTGTTGTTGGCTTTGTTACCGTCTATGTAGAGGTTCGATATTTCACACTCCAGTTCGTTGGCAGGTATCTGAATCACGTCGTCGTTTGTTCCGTTCGAAAGGCGGAGTATCGTCGCTTGATTTCCCGCCCCGACTAGTCGAACCCCTTGTCGCATTACGAGCGGTTCGGAGATGGTGTAGACACCAGGTGACAGCTGGACTGTTCCCCCACCAGCCGCTGCATCGATTTCTGCCTGAATGTCGGTCGATGTGGGTGCATAATTGATGCCGTTCAGTTCAGTCGTAGTAACCGATTCGAATCTCGGTTCCTCACCGGTCGTCTCGACCTCGACCCACTCTTGCCCCGTTCCGATGAAAACTTGGCCCGTATCGAGAGCGAAAAATTTGGCGTTCTTTTTCGGACGATATTCGTCGAGGTTCTCCAAATCGTCCCGTATTTCGGTGGCGTATCGTCCGTTCCCCCCTTGTTGATTTTTAGATTCGCCCCCGCATTCGCCCTCTGTATTCCGATTCTGATAGAACGGGATGCCTGCAACGCCGCTTGCTTTGAGGAAATTTCTTCTCTCCATGGAATATACGATTTAATTTGTAATCAATAAATCTTTGTAATATATTTGTGAAGATGTGTCTACATCCTTAGTTCGAAACCCTCTCCTCGCCGTCGGAAGGCGGGGCTACGGCTTACATAACCAAACGACTACGAAATATTGTTCATCCTAGCCGACGGATATACGATGAGGAACTGATTTTTCGACCGACGCTCCAGGCCGTAGACTCTACCGTTGGAGATGCAATCTCAAACTTCCGAGAGATGAACGTGAATCACTCGGTTGCAATCTTCCTCTCCACAGACGGCACAATTGCCGTTCTCCTCGCTATCGTAGGCATCCGCGAGCGCGGTAGCGTCTTCCGCATCCAAACCGGCAGTCGCAAGTATCACGCGCTCCCCGGCGTGGCCGAGTTCGTAGCCACCGTCACTCTCTCGAACGAATCGTTCACGGAGTTCCGTGAGATGGTAGTTGAAACGACCGGTGTCCCGGATTCCAACCCGCTCTCTGAGCTCAGAAAACGCGAGCGGTTCCTCCGCCGTCGCCAGTTCGCGGAGGATCGCGATTCGATGTTCACTTGCGAGCGTTCCGAGCGCATCGACTGCCGCGTCAGCGATTTCATCGTCTATTCCGGCCGAATCCGTTGGAGGCATGTGTGCCCATCCGGTAGTCTCCGTGACATACTTTTTGGAAATCATTAAAAAATATACAGAAAGATGTTTCGCGGAAACGATTTTTCAGCCCTCTCCGAACCCCGAGACATGGTTGGTGCAGATGTCGAATTTCGGTTCGAATCGTGCGAAGACGAAGAACAGTTCGTCCGGGAATATCTCACCGGCGCGTGGCCTCGCTTCGAAGCGAGCGGATTCTGGGAGGCCGGTTGGTTCTGGGCGTATCGACAGTTCGCCAAATACGAATCGGGGCCGGACTACGGGTTGGTTCGAATCATCTTCGAGGGCGACCCGGATGCACTCATCGAAAGCGAGACCGACCACTGGAATCGATTCGACGGCCTCGAATCGTGGACGCTTCGCCGGTACGAGGAAACCGACGAAGGGTATGGAAGCCTACTCGAACAACAGCGGGATGCGAAAGGCGAAGTCGGCGATGAGTGGGAGTGTCGCCTGAAACCACTTACGGCGCGGTTCGCGCTCTCGTATCTCCGTGAGTTCGACGAGGAACTACCAGCCGTCGCCGAGCAAACCGACGAAAATCACCCCGGAATCGGTTTCTGGACGATGTATCACGATGCCATGGTTCAGTGTGGCTACGACTGGTACGGCGAAACCGAGGCCTGTCAAAAGGGGATGAAAAACCGGTTGAAATCGCTCGCCAGCTACCAGGGTGCTGATGCGGCCCGCGAGGAGTACGACCGCCTGCTCGCAGAGTGGGAGGCGTATGAAGACGAATTAGAGACGTGGCTCGAAGAAAACCCGACTGGTGAGGCATCGGAGCCGTAGCGACTATCGACCACGTCTCGTTTCGAGGGTATCGAGCGATTTAACGGAGTGGAATACGTGTGTATGATTCGAATCCAATGGTCACAGATTTACTCGCGACGACGCTCGTCGTTCTGGCGACGGGGGTCGGTGTCGCGTTCACGTACTTCGGGTACTCCTTCGTGACGCGACTCACGTCATTGGTCGGCGGACTTGGCGGGGCTCTGGCAGGCAGCTTCGTCGCGCGAACCCTCGTCGCACCCCCGGTCGGCGTCGCCTCGCCCGATGTGATGCTCGTCTCGCTTGTCGGCGCCATCGTCGGAAGCCTCATCGGCAGTCAGGTCGCCCGCGCCACGCAACAATTTGCTATCGTCGCACTCTGTTTCGCACTCGCGTCCGCGGTCACGTACTCGATGCTGGGGCATCCCAGCATCCTGCACTCGATATCCCTCCCATCGTTCGGTTCCGGGATAGTTGACCCCCTCATCGGGTCAGTGGTCGTCGGTGGAATCACCGGCGTTCTCGTCTGGCAGTTCTATCTCCCGTTCCTGACCGTCGTGACGAGTCTCCTGGGTGCGAGTATCCTGCAACAAATCGTACGTCACTGGAGCGGGTTGCTTCCGGTCTTCCACTCGGAGATGTGGACGAGTCTCGGAACGAGCCACGTTCTTTGGTTCCTTCTCGTCGGGACCGGAATCGTGTCTCAGTACCGTCGGTACCGCCATCGAAAATCGGTCCTGCGAATCGTACGACCCATCCGACGACGACTGAGTTGATTTCCTTCGCCCGTTCGTCCGCTACGGGTTTTCGACCGAATCGGTTCGATTCACGTCTTCGAACGCTTTCAGCACCACCTTGCTCAACGTCGGATGGATGTGAATCGTGTCGGTCACGTCGCTGATGGTTCCCGACCCACTCGCCAGCGAGAGCAGGACCTCGTGAATCAGGGTCGAGGCATCCGGACCGATGATGTGACAGCCGAGGATCGTCCCCTCATCAGGAGCGGCGAGCACCTTCACGAACCCGTCTTGCTCTTTCAGCGCCTTACCCATCACCGTGTCAGCATAGGCGCACCGACCGACGACGTATTTACGCCCGTCACCTCGAAGTTCCGCTTCCGTCCTTCCCGTCCCTGCGACTTGTGGCGATGTGAAGACGGCGTGACCCATACTCGAATAATCGACGGCTTCTCGTTCGCCGTCGAGCGCGTTCGTTTCGATATACTTTGCTTCCCTATCCGCGGCATGTTTGAACTGATAGTTGCCCGCGATGTCGCCCTGTGCCCAGACGTTTTCCGCACTCGTCTCCAGATATTCGTTCGTCTTCACGAACCCACGATCGTCGACGTCGATTCCAGCCGCCTCGGGGTCGAGCGAGTCGGTGTTCGGACGTCGTCCTGCCGCGACGAGGAGGGCGTCACCAGTGACCGAAATTTCCCGACCGTCTTTGTCCTCCGCCGTCACCGTGATCTCTTCGCCGTTTCGCGACACCGTGGTCGCCTCGTGGCCGGTGTAAACCCTGTGGCGGCGGCGGGCGATTTCGGTGAACGTCGCCGCGACTTCGCGGTCTTCGTTCGAGAGAAGCAAGTCGCTCCGTCCGACGATAGCGACCGACGTACCGAGCGCTTCGTAGAAATACCCCAACTCCGCGGCGATATAGCCGCCGCCGATGATGACCATCCGTTCGGGTTGGGAATCGAGTCGGAGTGCGTCCGCGCTCGTGAGATAATCCACTGCGTCCAGTCCATCGACCGGTGGAACGACCGGCTGCGCTCCGGCGGCGACGACGACTTTCCCCCCACTGACACGCTCGCCGCTTCCGACTTCCAACGTTCGCTCGTCGACGAACCGCGCCTCCTCTCGGTAGAGCGTGATGTTGTCGTGATCTCGGTCGGTTTGCTCCATCCGTTCCGACTTTCCATCGACCGTCTCCGTAACCTCGTGCACGATTCCCTCGAAATCGATTTCGCCGACATCACCCTCGATTCCGAATTCGTCAGCTCGCGCTATCGTCTCCGCGATATCGGCACGATGAATCAGCGTTTTCGACGGGTTACATCCCCTGTTGACACAGGTCCCCCCGATGGGGCCCCGCTCGATGAGTGCCACATCCAACCCCCGTTCCGCGGCGGCGAGCGCGACCTTGTTTCCCGTTCCTCCACCGATGACAACGACGTCGAAGTCCCCCACGTTCAGTCACCACTGCCGGTACGACAGGAAACGACAAGTAACTCGTGACCGACTCAGAGGAGTTTGTCGCCGCGAACGGCTACTTCGACGGTCTCGACGGTCTTTCCGTCGAAATCGACCGCCGTGAGGGTCGATTTCCCCACCGGGAAGAAAATCGACTTTTTCGTCTGTCCGCTCTGCACCGTCGCCGTATCGAACTCCGTTCCGCTGGAGCTAATCACGGTCAGCCCCCGAACGCCGGATTCCGTTGTCGCAGTCGAGGTAAAGCTGACGCTCGCGACGACGCGTCCGCTCGCCCACGGTTCGCTGACGGATACTTTTTTGAAGATTTCGGAGTCAGCGAGTCCGGTAACGCTCACCTTCGGGCCGAGTGTCACACACCCGCTCAAACTGGCGATGCCGAGTCCAGCAGCGCTCCCGAGCAGGGTTCGACGGGAAGTACGAAGTGACCTCGTTCCGCCCGTTCTTCCTCCCTCCGCCCTCCCTTCGTCCATCCTCTCTTTCCCTGTCATCGTTGTGAGTCCCGCAGGATCAACGGGCCGATTGCCAGCGTTCGTTTTGCGACCGTGGCGATACGAAGGATGTACGAGACGAGGAGCATGAACGGAACGAGAGTCACGGTGAACGCCCCGGAAACGACCCAGAGGATGTCCGTGACGCCGAGCGTCGTTCCCGTGAACGTTCCACTTCCGACGAAGGCGAGCATCGCTCCCGCAACGAAGAGTGCCGGAATCGCAGCGTAGAGGATCAACTGCGAGAGGTCGATGAGTGCCCACTGGAAGTAGAGCGTCTTGATGTGCTCTCGTGCCGGGCCGAACATCGATAGCGAGGTTTTCAGCCGTTCGAACTTCCGATGTTGCTCGTCGTCGAGGCTGTCGGAATACTCGTCCCGCATCCGCTCGACGTGGAAGATCTTCCACGAGTAGTTGAAATCGAGCGCCGCGAACAGAACGTTGAACGTCCCGAACGTCGCCCCGTCGAGTTGGTCCTTGACCGTATCCGCGTTTCCGGTGAGGCTGTCGATGAACTCGTCTAGCTCCTCGCATAACTCGTCGATTTCGCTGACAGAGTCACGGAGCTCGTTCGCTCTGGTCTCCGTCGCGTCGATTATCTTCTTGAGGAACGTCGATGGGTCGGACGGCGTCGTGTGGCCGAGCATTTCCCCGACGAAGTTCCGAAAGTCCATCGCGTCGCTCATTCGTTGGCGCTGATCCCCGAGTGGTCCGTTCTCCTGCGAGATGACCAGTTGGCTGATCGTGACGACCAGCGTCGTCCCAGTGATGTTCGCCCCGATCATTGTCGAGAACATCGTCTCGATAGTGTCCGCCTTCGCGATTTCGGCCTTCAAGGGCGGATAGAGCACCGCTCCAGCGACGATGAACGAGGCGAAAAAGATGAACGCGATGACGCCCGTTACGACGAGGCGGCGTGCACCGAGCAGTATCCAGAGTTTGATTCGACTCTCACCGGCACGCTCACGCATTGTGTTCGCAGTGCTTATCTTTCCGTTGTTCCCATCACTCATCTTCGTCTTCGTCCTCCCACCAACTCGGCCGTTTGAAAACGAGATACTTCGTTCCGCCACCGACGTAGTCGATGGTCTCGACGAGTTCCCACCCGTCTTCTCCGAGTTCGTTCAGGTCGTTGACGGGGTCTATCGACTCCTTCTTCGTACTTCCGCGGGGAGGTCTGATCGTCTTGTACTCCCACCGGTCCCCGGTTTGCGATTGCATCGTCTCTCAGTTACGCGGTTCGAGCGAACGAGGAAGATTGTTGTGGCCCGGACGGGAAGCTTCGTTTCGCAAGCGAATTGGAAAATAGATGACTTCTGATGAACAGGTTCGTGGCGCCTGTTTTCGCTCGCGGTGATCGGTTCAATCGTCCTGTTGTTTGCGGACGACCTCGACGCAACTATCGCCTTCGCCGTCGTCGGATACCATCTCGAACACTGCGGATTGGGGGTCTTTCACGATATACCCGAGGAGGCTTCCGAACCCGTTGTGTTCTGGGTGCAGTCCCAGACCGCTTCCGGCGCCGACAAGTCCGGGCGGTTCCCTGTCGAGCGTTCGCCGCCACCAATCGGTATCGAAGAAGAGCGCGGAAATCTCCATATGCTTCACGTCGTGCGTAAAGCAATAACCACCGGATTGAAGCAGTGGCCAGAGATGTTCGAGACAGGTTTCGGCGGATTCCCGGAGTCCCACGTCCAAGAACACGAGAACGCAAGGTTCTTCGAAGGAGGGCATCGACTGGTCGAAGTAACCCTTGTGGAACGTACAGACCGAGATGTCGCCATACCGTGCGATGTTTTCTTGCACCTCCTCTATCGGGGCGCCCCACGCGTCTTCGTCGTACGTGTGAACTTGCTCCGATTTGACGAGGACGTGTTCCCGGTCAACCTCGTTCGGTTCCGGCATTCCCTCGAACGAATCGAAGACTTCCAGCGGTCGATTGCAGAGTCCGGCGACGAGCGAGAGGTTCGCGGTACTCCCGCCTTTGTAACAGCCACATTCGACCAGGCTTCCCTCCTCGCTGCGGGGAATCGTCAGAACCTTCGTGGCGATGACGAGATGTTCCAAGAACGTCGAACCGGTCTGTATCTTCACGTTGTTTCGTGCCATCTTCGCGGCCAAGACGAGCTTATCGACCAATCCCACACCGTACTCCGAACCCGTTTCGGTCCGAAAATATTCCGCGAGGACGACCGGCATACTCGCCGCCAACAGCGCGAACCGATACAGTCGAGCGATTGATGCCACCGCGTTCCGTGTGTTGTGTCCCATCTATGGGCTGCATTTTCCGTCTCGGGCTTTTGTTATGGGCATCCGGAGAGACGAGTAAGGGGTTCCTATGCGGTGTCGCGCTCGCCAAATCCGACGTACCAGTTCGACCGTTGACTTAGCCGTTTGCCACCGACGGACCAACCGTCGCAGTTCAGCGGGAGCGCCACGAGACGACAGTCGAAGTTCGAAAACCACGACAGGGGCGGCGTCGTGTCGCCGACGAACCCGAACTGAGTCAGCAGTTCGTGTGGGATATTCCCTTTCGCGACCGAAAGAAGGTCCGAGTCGGCGTAATCGTCTATAATGCGCTCGAAGAGTCGAGAGAGCGCACGGTTTCTCGCCTCGCTTCGAACCAGTGGAACGATATCCGCGAGTTGGGTCACGGTTACCCCATCGGACGTGGTTCGCGTTCGCACGACGACGCCGGCAACTGGTTCGTCGTTTCGAGTGGCCACGTAGGTAGTTCGCTCCCAGGCAGGACTCGCAAACCGCCATTGGTAGAACGTCTCGTCGCGGAGGGCGTGAACGGTGCCTGGTGGATTTCCTCGGTACAGGTCGGTTAGAACCGACTCGCGGATGCCGACGTGTCGAGTAATCGAATACGATCCGGAGCGTTTCGTCCCGGAGCGACGTATCCCGTGGAGACCGCTCGCAAGCGGTCTACTAAGGTCGAGAAGGTTCGAGTGAACTCCCTTCTCGCTAGCGAACAACGCCGACGGGTCGTGAATCCGATAATACGTCTCCCGTTCGCCGACGATTTGCCAGCCGAGTTTGAGATATCCGGGCCTCGAACGCTGGTTCGGGAAGTTAAAAAAGAACGCCGGCTCGCCGTCCTCGTAATAATCGATCGCGTGCCGGGTCATCCGGGTAAACAACCCTTGGCGACGGTGTTCGGGATGGACCATGGTATCTGCGGGTTGGAGGGCAAGTGTCGTCTCGGAGCCGACCCGCATTTGGAAGGCGAGAAACGGCCGCGCACCGACGATCTTTCCATCGTTTTCCACGACGAACACGGGGACGTGATCGACGTAAGGGTTGTCCACGTATTTCCACCGAAACCATCGTTCGTTTCGGTGTCGCCGGAAGACGGCGTTGTCGAGCGAAAGAAATCCCGACAGATCGCTCTCGTCGTACCATCGGACGGTGTACTCGTTTCCGGCAGTTCGATTTAGTACGGACATCGCGTCACGAACACTGGATTCCGTAGTTTCGTACATAGTTATGTGGTGGAGAAACGCGCCGTTGGACGACGTTACTGTATCTGTGAAAATCCACCGTCGATGGAATGGAGTTCGATCTCGGTGGGATCGCAACAGCGGTACGTGCTCTGTTCGTCTCGGACGAAATCACGCTCTCGTAGCACGCGAAGGGCGCTGTAGAGTTCCAGATACTGCATCCCCAGTACCTCGTGTAGTTCTTCTATCGTCGCTCCGTTGGCGACATGTAGATAGAGGTATACCAGCTTCGTCCGGGGTGAAGGAAGATTCACGAGAGGGCCGAATCCGGCGTCGTGTCCGATCATCAATTGGCGTATCCTCCCGCACCGTTCCTTGTTATACGTTGCCTGAATACCGGGGATAGCAGTACTTATTCCGCACTTTCGAATCGTTCCGGAGTTACAACGAGTAGCAACGGACCAAAACAGTGGGAACGCGATTTTCGGTCGTTCGGTGCTACAGTCCCAGGAACTCCTCCGCGTTCTCCCAAAGGATCTTTCGCTGAACCTCGTCCGAGAAATCGAGGTCTTCGAACTGGTTCAGCCATTTCTTCGGTCGAATCATCGGATAGTCGGTACCGAACATCACCTTGTCTTGGAGGAGCGTCTTCGCGTAATGAAGCACCTGGTTGTCGATGTATTTCGGTAACCAGCCCGAAAGATCCATGTAAACGTTTCCTTTCTGCTGGCAGATGGCCAGTTGTTCCTGTTCCCACGGGAAGGCAGGATGAGCGAGAAGGATCTGCAGGTCGGGATGTTCGGCGGCAACGTCGTCGATGAGCATCGGATTTCCGTACTTGATTTTCAGACCGCGTCCGCCGGGCGCGCCAGCACCGAGTGTCGAGTTACCGCCGTGGAAAACGACGGGAACGCCGAGGTCCTCGATGGTGGAAAAGAGTTCGGCGTGTTCGGGGTCGCTCGGGTCGAATCCCTGTGCGATCTGTTGGAATTTGAACCCGGAGAGGTCGAGGTCGTTGACGACTCGCTCTGCTTCTTCGACGCAGTCGTCTTTCAGTGGGTCAACACTGCCGAATCCGATGAAAAAGTCGTCGTACTCGTCGCGGATTTCGGCGACGTAGTCGTTCGGAACCGGTGGGTTACCAGTGTTGGTTTCGGCGTCCCAGCCGAGCAAAATCGTTCTCCCGATTCCGGCCTCGCGGTACTCCTCGACGAACGAATCGTACGTGTCCGTTTCCATCTTCGCGCCGAACTTGCTCGCGGCATCTTCCATCATCTGCCCGCCCGCGTCCTCCAGAAACTCCTTCGTCGGCTGGTGAGCATGGGTGTCGATGATTCGTGGCTCGTCCTCATCGGCGAGGATGTCGATTGGCATACGTGACCGTTCTCGCATCGACATTAAAAAGATAGGCGACCCGGCTTCGCACCGATCATAAAAACCACCATCGTGAAAATTAATTTTGGTAAATTATATATGAACTTATTTTATAAATAAAATGGTGCATGGTAGATACTATGCCCGAGACCACTGAAAACCCGACTCCCGACCCACCTACGTTCGACCGGCGGTCCTATCTAAAACTGGCGAGTTGCTCACTCATGGGCGGTACAACACTCGGCACCGCCACGTCCACGGCGTCAAGTGCGCAAAGCGGGACCGGTGACGATACGACGACACAAGCCGTGGGCTCCGACGATTTCCAGTTCGACACCGTGTACAACGTCGTCGACGACCTCGGAATGGACCCGACCGGGGAGGAACCCATCGACGGAATTCTGGACGAAAACATCCGGAGCAATACCAAACTGGAGTTTCCACAGGGGGAGTTTCGGGTCACCGACTTCACCTTCGATTTCGGCAACGGACTCCACGATTTCGGGATGGTTGGCGTCGAACCCGGGGCGACGATAGTTCTCGATACTACCGACGACGTGACACCGAGTTCGGGTGCGGCGTGGCTATCCCTCGGCGGAAAGGATTCGTACAACCTCCTTTATGAAGGTCTGAGACACGATGTCGGCGGCGCGTCGGAAGCGCCGAGGATGCAACTCATCGTCGACGACGGTCTACTCGTCCGAGACGTCCTTCATCGCGGAACTCACGACGGGTCACAAGGGCCGTTTCTCTTCGGGGTTCGAACGTCATCCGGAAGCGGCCTGATAAAGGATCTCCACGCACCCGACGGTGCACCCGACGGGAGCGGTGCGGTCGGAACGTTCGTCGAGATGAACACGACCGGCGAACTGGAGTTCCGGAACTGTCAACTCGAGGGGTTCCCGAACAACGGACTATACCAGTCGAAACGGAGCACCGGACCCGTCCGCGTTATCGGCGGGCAGTACCGGAACAACAACATCTCGAACGTCCGTCTCGTCGGCGCGGGAAGCGAGGTTCGGGGATGTTGCGTGACCGTGGATACACCCCACTCCGATGATTCGTTTCCCACGAACATGCGCGGAATCTGGCTGTTCGCGCACGACGCCATCGTCAGGAATTGCGATGTGAGTCTCACCGCGGAGACGGTCAGCGACGGTGCCATCGTCGTCGCCGGAAGCGGGACGACGCAGATACGTGACACACACATCGAAATCGATACCGACGACACCGCGGCGATGTACGCGGTTTCTCCGGATGCCACACCAGCGCCGATTCGATGTATAAACGTGCAAGTGACGGGGGACGCCGCACATACGTCCGGTGGCTATCCCGGAAGCGCCGCACTTCGTGCCTACGGCCGCCCGGACTCCGTGTTCAAATCCTGCTGCATCGAACAAACCGGAACGGGCCGTGATGGAGTCTTGTTACAGTACTGTGACGGGAGCCGCATCGTAGATAGCACGTTCGACGTGACCGACGACCGCGTCGTCCTCGACAACTCCAGCAACGTCATCCGTCGGCGAAACAAATCGGGAACGTCCTGTCAACCGCCGTCCTGTTCGTACTCCCCCACGACGCTGGTCGATGGGTTCGAGAATGGCACGCTCGCGGAGTACACGTTCGACCGCAGTGAGTCGGGTGCACGCGTGGTTTCGTCGCCGACCGAACGGGGAACGAACGCCCTCGAAATCGGTGACACGAGCACGGAACTAATCAGCACCACGGGGCTGCCGACGTACCCGGAAGCAGGTGACTCGTTCAACTACTGGATCCGTGGCGACGGCGCGGCGGACAGCAACCTCTCGTACGGCGTGCAGGGGCACGATGACCGCTACTTCGTCCGCGTCGACATCGCCAACGACGACCTCATCCTGTTCAGATATGAGGACGAAACCGCACACCGACTCGACTCGGACTCGACTGGATACGGCCTTTCTCAAGGGTCGTGGTACGAACTCGTCGTTGATTGGAGCACGGACGGCAACCACATGGTGACACTCCGTGACGTCGACGGGGTTCGCATCGCTCGCGTTTCGGCGACCGATTCGACGTGGACGGACGGCGGCGTTGGCTACGATGCATACCTCGGGTGCGGTGAGCGCATCTACGTAGACAGCGTCGGAATCAGGTGATCGCAGAAAGGGGACGGATCGACGTTATTCGCGGCGTTTGATGAGGAACTTCATGTCGCCCTCGAAGACGATGGTATCCTCCTGATTGGTCATCGTCGTGTCGATAACGACGAGGCCGGAGTCCTCCCTGCTGGAGAGTTCCTTCGTTTCGATGACTTCCATATCGAGCGAGATGCTGTCGTCCATTTTGACTGGCGCGGGGATGTCCATATAGTTCATGCCGAGGAACGCGAGAACGGTGCGCTCCAGGAAGCCACAGCGGTAGACGAAACCGGTTGCCAGTGAGAACGTCATCGGTCCGTGAGCGACGCGCTCGCCGAAGTATTCGTCTTCGGCGTAATGCTTGTTGGTATGAAGCTCCGTCCAGTCGCCCGTGAACGCCGAGTGCATGACGAAGTCGTACTCGGTCACGGTTCGACCGACGCTTTCGAACGTCTGCCCTTCCTCGAAGTCCTCGAAGTAGTGCGGTTCGTAGCTGTATGCCATGTCGTCACCGACTCGGCTAGAATATAAGTAACTACTGCACTGATGCGATTTATGGCGAAAATCCCCACCGAACGCCGCGAGAAGATCGCAAACGACCCGTTCTGTGCCACCCTCGGAATCGAACTCACGACCCTCGAATCCGGCCGTGCGAGAACCGAACTGAGCATCTCCGACGACCTCCTGAACTTTCATGGGACGCCTCACGGCGGCGTCATCTACTCGCTCGCGGACGTTGCCTTCGCGGCGGCGTCCAACTCGGACGGGGACACGGCGCTCGCGCTAGAGACGAACATGTCGTATCTCGACGCGGCGGAGGTCGGTGAAACGCTCGTCGCAGTCGCCGAACGGGAGGACGAAACGCGGCGAACCGCCTCGTATCGGGTGGACGTGACTGCCGACGGTGAAAACATCGCTATTTTCCGTGGTCGAGTGTACAAACCGTAACCCCGGAAGGCCGACATCAACGCTGCGGAAACGGTCAGCGACCGACGTTTACTCTTCGGTTTCCCCGTTACTCGCGGTGGTCGTACACGCGCTTTACTTTGCCAACTTCGGTTCGTTCGATAGCGCCCGGTTCGACCACTTCGAGTTCGTCGGGTTTCACGTCCAATACTTCGCCGAGTCGGGCCTGAATCTCCTCGCGGAGTTCGTCACGTGAGGCCTCGAACTGCTCGTGATACTCGACCGTGATCTTCATTCGGTCCAGATTTCCGTCCCGTGTCAGGTCGATTCGGTAGTGCGGTGCGACGGCATCCAAATCGATCATGACCTCCTCGATTTGGCTCGGGTAGACGTTGACACCGCGAACGATGAGCAGGTCGTCCGCCCGACCGGTGACGTTGCCCATCCGAACCATGGTTCTGCCGCACCCACACGTCTCGTAGTTCAGGCTGGTCATGTCGCCGGTTCGATAGCGTAGCACTGGGAGGGCTTCCTTCGTCAAACTCGTGATGACGAGTTCGCCCTCCTCGCCCTCCGGAAGCGGTTCGCCCGTATGCGGATCCACGACTTCCGGATAGAAGTGGTCCTCCCAGATATGCAAGCCGTCCTGTACGTCGGCGCATTCGATGGAGACTCCCGGACCGATGATCTCCGAGAGACCGTACACGTCCACCGCGGTCACGTCGAGTGCGTCTTCGATTTCCTCGCGCATCGGGTCGGTGAACGGTTCAGCGCCGATGACGACCGTCGAGAGCGGGAGATCTCGCGGGTCGATTCCGCGCTCTTCTGCGGCCTCCGCGAGATAAAGACAGTAGGACGGTGTACAGGAGAGTACGTCGCTCTCCAAATCCTGAAGCATATCGATCTGGCGGGTGGTGTTTCCTCCCCCGACCGGAATGACACAGGCACCGAGTTCCTGAACTCCATCGTGAAACCCGAGACCGCCGGTGAACAGACCATAGCCGTAGGCGTTTTGGACGACGTGTTCCGATTTGACGCCCGCCGCAGCGAGCGACCGGGCCATCACTTCGCGCCAGACGCCGAGGTCGTCTTCCGTGTACGAGACGATTTTCGGTTTTCCGGTCGTTCCCGACGAGGCGTGAATCCGCTGGATTTCCTCACGCGGAACCGCGAACATCCCATCCGGGTAATTGTCGCGGAAATCTTCTTTCGTCGTGAACGGAAGTTTCGAGACGTCTTCGACACGTTCGATATCTTCGGGCGAGACCCCTGCCTCGTCCAGCGTGTTTCGGTAGAATGAGACGTTGTCGTAGGCGTGTGCGACCGTTTCGGCGAGTCGCTCGTTCTGCAGTTCCCGTAGCTCATCGCGTGACGCCGATTCGGTGTCACTGTATACCATGCTGGTCGGTGCTTCGAAGAGCGACGGGAAAACTGTTTCTCGATTTCCGGCTGAACATTTATTTTGCTTGACGTTGCATGCCGATGCGATGATAACTGTCTCGGAACGACTTTTGTGGGGTCGTCAGGAGGGGAGAGTGCGCCACTGGTCGGTTTTCGTCGGAGGATTCGCTGGTGTCGTTTTCGCGCTTCTCTTCGTGATACTGTTCGGAACCGGTTCCGGTGCACGTCTCGCCTACGACCTGTTGCTTCCCGCCGCACTCTTTTATGCGCCGCCCATCATTTCCGCTCTGAGCGCGTTCCGGGGCGGTGGCCTCCTGGTTAGCCTCGCAGTCGGCGTGGTTCCCTCGATTTCGTTCGGGGTCGTGACATTCATTCGGCAGATAACAGGTGCTTCGTCCGGCGACGTATGGCTCCCGGTGCTCGTACTCGCGTTCGGATCACTGGGTCTCATCGGGTCGGTCGTGGGATTTCTGGCCGGTCGCGGTGTTTTGCGGTTCGTCGAGGGATGATTTCTCGAACGGTCATGCCCCGATTCCCGGCAACGTGGACCGAGTGACGGCAGTTATTTTTCCTCTCACCTACGAGTTCGAGTCATGCGAGACGCCTACTTGGTCGGTGCGGCCCAGACGGATTTCGGGTCGTTCCCCGACGAAAGTTATCGGTCGCTCTTTCGGACTGCCTTCGAGGCGGCCTGCGACAGCGTTCCGGCGGGTATCGATCCGGACGACGTAGACGAGGCGTTCGTCGGCACGCTCGGTGTCGGCGGGCGACAACTCGGTCTCTCCGGACCAGCAGTGACGGAACACGTCGGACTCGATGGTATCCCCTGTACCCGCGTCGAGAACGCCTGTGCTGCGAGCGGATTCGCGGGGAGACACGCGGTTCAAGCCGTGAAAAGTGGAATGGCGGACGTAGCTCTCGCGGGAGGCGTCGAAATCATGACCGATACGTCGAGCGACGCGACGAAATATTGGCTCGGCGTTTCGGGCGAAACCGAGTGGGAACGCCTCTCCGGAACGACCTTCGCGGGTGTCTACGCCCAGATGGCCGACGCACACATGGCGGAGTACGGAACGACCAGCGAACATCTCTCGCGTGTGGCGGTGAAAAACCACTCGAACGGTGCGAAAAATCCCCATGCCCACCTCGGCTTCGAATGCTCGCTGGAGGACGCTCAGAACGCACCAGTCGTCGCAGACCCGTTGACGCTCTATCACTGCTGCCCCACGACCGACGGCGCGGCCTGTGCCCTCGTCGTCAGCGAGGACATCGTCGACGAGTACACTGACGATCCGATTCGAATTGCGGGCGTCGGCGCGGCCAGCGACCGAGTTGGCCTGTTCCAGCGCGAAACGTACACCTCGGTTCCGGCTTCCCGGAACGCGGGCGAACAGGCCTACGAGATGGCCGGAATCACGCCCGAAGACATCGATTTCGCGGAAGTTCACGACTGCTTCGCGATCGCTGAACTGCTGGCGTACGAGGATCTCGGCTTCTGTGAACCCGGCGAGGCCGGCGAACTCGTCGAATCAGGCGCAACCGAACTCGGCGGTGAACGCCCCGTCAACACCTCCGGTGGGTTGAAATCGAAAGGACATCCGATCGGCGCGACTGGTGCAGGACAACTGGTCGAAGCCTACAAGCAACTCTCCGGCAAAGCCGGCAACCGACAGGTCGAGGATGCGATTCGCGGTCTCACGCACAACGTCGGCGGCAGTGGCGGGGCGGCGGTCGTCCACGTGCTCGAACGGGAACGGGAGGTGGACGCATGACGAACCCGAACGCAGATGCGAACATTACCGCGGTTGGGGCCTACGCACCCCGCTTCAGGATATCGGCGGACGAGTTCCGCGACGCGTGGGGACAGTTCCACGCCGCCGGAGTCAACGAAAAGGCTGTGCCTGAAGCCGACGAGGACGCCCTGACGATGGCGTACGAGGCGGGAACACGGGCGCTCGATGCCGCCGGAAATCCCGACATTTCGTTCCTCGCGTTCGCTTCGACTACGCCGCCGATGGAAGAGGAGGACCTGACCGCTCGACTCGGTGGCATGCTTGGCGTGTCGGAGACGGCGACTCGTCACGTCTTTACGGGAAGCACTCGCGCCGGAACCAGAGCACTCGTGGCCGGACTGTCCGCTGGCCCGTGGGACGACGGTGTCGGTTTGGTCGTTGCCGCGGATCGTCCACGGGGAGAACCGGATTCCCCGGAAGAGCACGGCGCAGGTGCGGGGGCAGCGGCGTTCGTCCTCGACGACGGCGGTCCCGCCAGCATCGTACAGCAGGCCGAGTACGCGAGCGAGTTCCCCGGAACACGTTTCAGAGGGACCGGTGAGGAAACCCTCGACGGACTCGGCGTCACGGGCTACGACCGACAGGCCTTCTCCGAAACGCTCGCCGGTGCGGTCGAACAACTCGGCTTCGAGGGCGAAGAGATGGACGTTGCTTGCATCCAAGCACCGGACGGAAAGTTGCCGTATCGCGCGGCGGGGTCGCTCGGCGTCGGAACCGAGGTGATTCAAGCGGGTGCGCTCGTCCACGAACTCGGCGATACGGGCGCGGCAAGCGTTCCACTGAGTTTGGCGAACGCCTTCGCTGACGGCCACGAACGAATCCTTGTGGCCTCATTCGGAAGCGGCGCGGGTGCGGACGCCCTGCTGATCGAAGCAGGGGACGTACCGACTTCGGTGGCGCTCGGTGGCGACACCCACATCAGCTACGCCGACTATCTCCGAAAGCGCGGTGAACTCACCTCCGGGCCGCCAAGCGGCGGCGGTGCCTACGTCAGCGTTCCCTCGTGGCGGCGCACCTTGGACCAGCGACACCGACTGCTCGCCGGACGATGTTCCGAATGCGGCGCACTGAACTTCCCACCGGAGGGTGCGTGCAGCGGGTGTAAGTCGCTCGTCGAGTACGACGAGGTTCGATTGACCGGCACGGGAACTATCGAAGCCGTGACGACGATTTCGCAAGGCGGTGCCCCACCGGAGTTCGCGGAGCAGCAGTCAAAATCAGGCGACTTCGACGTAGCTATCGTCGCGCTTGATGGACCGGATGGGAGCACCGCAAGCGCCCCTGCACAAGTGACTGGTGCTACGACCGGAACGCTCGAAATCGGAGATTCGGTGGAGACGACGATGCGAAAGATCTACACGCAGGAAGGCGTGACGAGGTACGGGTTCAAAATTCGACCCCGGTAGTCGAATGGTACATCGGGCTAACACACTGCACTGGTGGCGGTTCAAGCGTCGGCCGGTCAACTGAAGCCCGAAGGAAAGAACTGTCTTCCCGAAACCGTCACTGCTCGGTATACGTGCGTTCGAGGTCACGTTTTACTTCGGTCCATTCGTCCTCCAGAATGCTAAAATAGACCGTATCACGGGGGCCTTGATGGGTTTGCAGATGATTCCGAAGCGTCCCTTCTTCAGTTGCACCGATACGTTCGATGGCGTCTCTGGAGCGCTAGTTCCGTGAATCGGTCTTTAGCTCGACCTGGACGCAGTCCCACTCTTCGAAGGCGTGGGTGAGCATGCGGTATTTTGCCTCGGTGTTCGCCGGGGTACGCTGTTGACTGGGTGTGAGCCACGTCCATCCGATTTCGACGCGTCGATGCTCCGGGACGATATTCCCGAATCGTGTCGAACCAATCGCTTTACCTGTCTCCTGCAAGACCGTCGCAAACGGGAGTGCGGTTTGCCTCTCTTCGGCGTCGAGCGCCGCGTCGACGAATTCTCGTCTCGCCTCCGGAGATGATCGGTCTTCGGGGAACCAGCGGAAGATCTTCGAATGCGCACCCGCCGTTTAGAGGTCTTCGAGATGGTCGTCGATCGACAGTGGCTCCAATCGAATGTAATCGCCGTGGAGCTGAATCGATTCGATAATCATGAACGCTGAATCTGGAATTTATCCCTACGGAAATATTTTCATCGAGAGATCAGTAAACCGTCAGGAAACTGCTCGTAATTATTCAAGTAACTGCTGTTTCGATATCGCCTGCCGGTTCCGGTATGGATGTCGCTCCGATCATAGCCTCGAAAGAATTTTTGTCTCGTGTACCCCTACCCGAGACGATTAAGCGATTTGTCGGTTACGGTAAAAGCTTTCTGTAAACGGTTGTGGCATCGATATGTTCGGACGGTTTGCCAAATTTCACGCACGATGAACCTTCAGAATGTAGAATTCGGTATTCTTCTGGGTCGAAGAGGGTCGTTCGATGTATCACATAGACTGGAAATCATTTGCATCGACGGCCGGGGGTTGTCGCGTAATGGATTATTCAACTGATGTAACGGCTACCGGGAAAGAACTTCCACCCGTCGGACTCGGCACGTGGAAAAACGACGACCCGGAAAACTGTGCGGAGACGGTTCGAACCGCGCTCGAACTCGGTTACTGACACATCGACACGGCGGCCATCTACGGCAACGAGTCGGCGGTCGGTGACGGAATCGCTCGCGCCGACGTTCCGCGCGAAGATATCGTCGTCGCGACGAAAGTGTGGCACGACAGTCTCGGCTACGAGGCCACTATCGAAAGCGCACACGAAAGCTGTGACCGTCTCGGAATCGACACCATCGACCTCCTGTACGTCCACTGGCCCTGTTTCAGTTACGACCCCGAAGAAACGCTCCCCGCGTTCGACCACCTCCGCGACGAGGGCGTCGTTCGACACGTCGGCGTGAGCAACTTCGAACCCGAACATATCGGTGAGGCGCGCGACGTCATCGACGCGCCACTCGTCGCGAATCAAGTCGAAATGCATCCACTCCTCCAGCAGAGCGAACTGCGAGAGTACTGTGCGAGTCACGGTATTCGCCTCGTTGCGTACTCGCCGCTGATCCACGGCGAAGTGTTCGACGTACCTGCGATTCGGGCGGTGGCGAAGAGGCACGGCGTGAGCGAATCACAGGTTTCGCTCGCGTGGCTTCAGGAGAAGGGTGTCACTGCGATACCGAAAGCGAGCGGTGAGAGACACCTCGCGGACAACCTCGCCAGTTTGACTCTCGACCTGTCCGACAAAGACATCGCACGAATCGACGCCATCGAAGAACGAAAACGAATCAGCAAAACGGACTGGACGCCGTGGTAATGAGTCGTCTCGCGAACCCCCGCAATCCAGCCGCGTAGAAAAACGTTTTTCGTGCGCCCCCACGCCTCTTCTGACGATGAAAGTTGGCGTACTCGGAGCAGGGACGATGGGGCACGGAATCGCACAGGTTACGGCCATGGCAGGTCACGAGGTAACCTTGCGTGATATCGAACGGGAGTTCGTGGACAATGGCATCGAAAGCATCGCAGCGAACCTGCAGGGTGGCGTCGAACGTGACAAGCTAACCGCGGCCGAAAAGGAAGCAACCCTCGACAGAATTTCCGGCACCACCGACCTCGAAGCCGCAGTCGGTGACGCTGACATGGTCGTCGAGGCGGTGCCGGAGGAGATGGATATCAAGCGAAAGACGTTCGCCGACGTGGAGGCGCTCGTTTCCGACGACACCATCATCGCATCGAACACCTCCTCGCTGTCGTTGACCGAAATCGCCAGCGCCCTTTCCGAACCGACACGAGCAATCGGACTCCACTTTTTCAATCCGGTTCACATCATGAAGCTCGTGGAAATCGTCGTTCCCGAACAGGCAGACCGCGAAACGGTCGACTTCGCTGACGAATTCGTCGAGGGTATCGATAAGGTCGGCGTCGAAGTCCGGGACTCACCAGGTTTCGCCTCTTCGCGTCTCGGCGTCGCGTTGGGCGTCGAAGCCGTTCGAATGCTGCAAGAAGGCGTCGCCAGCCCTCGCGACATCGACGCCGCGATGGAACTCGGTTACAACCATCCGATGGGACCCATCGAACTCGGCGACGTGGTCGGGTTGGACGTTCGGTTGGACATCCTCGAACACCTCCGCGAGGAACTCGGCGAACGGTTCCGTCCGCCACAGATTCTTCGTCGGAAAGTCCGGGCCGGAAAGCTCGGCAAGAAGACCGGTGAAGGATTCTACGTTTGGGAGGACGGCGAAATAGTGGGTGTTTCAGGCGAGTATGATGGAAACGAGGGTGACGACGAATGAGCGGCGAAAGCAATGCAAACGGCGACGCGCCCGGCAGTCCCGAACAGGTCGCAAGCGAATGCGAGACGGTCGATACGACCGTCGAGGAGTACGTCGCCACCGTCACGCTGAACCGTCCGGACGCGCGAAACGCACTGAATGCACAACTGCGCGCCGAACTGAAGGACGTTCTCGATTCCGTCGAAGCATCCCCCGACGTTCGCGTCGTCGTCCTTACCGGTGCGAGCGAGGCCAAAGCCTTCGTCGCCGGAGCGGACGTGAAGGAACTACGCCAGCGCGACGCGATGGAGCAGCGAGACGCCAGCAAACGTCCACGGGTGTACGAGTACGTGGACGACCTCGAAAAACCGGTTATCGGCGCGCTCAATGGTCACGCCCTCGGTGGAGGGTGCGAACTCGCCCAAGCCTGCGACGTGCGCATCGCGCACGAACGAGCCAAACTCGGACAACCGGAAATCAACCTCGGCATCATGCCGGGCGGCGGCGGAACCCAGCGTCTCACTCGACTGGTAGGGGAGGGACAGGCCATGCGACTCGTCCTCTCCGGCGAAATCATCGACGCGGAGGAAGCTCACGATATCGGCCTCGTAGACGAAGTGTGCTCGGACGAAGCGTTCGAAGGCCGCGTTTACGAACTCGCGGGGCGGATGGCGGACAAGAGTCCGAAGGCGCTCGAATTGGCCAAAAAGGCCGTCAAGGCAAGTAGTCGAATGGATTTGGAGAGCGGAATAGAGTACGAAGCCGAACTGTTCGCGCTGTTGTTCGCCTCCGAGGACAAAAACGAAGGAATCGACGCCTTCCTCGAAGACCGCGACCCGGAGTGGGGAAGCCAGTAACTCACGAGGCTCGAAACGGGGATTTCAGGGTCATCGAGTGCGATACGCGAACGAACACTATCGAGTGATCGGATATGGTGGTGTTGAAAACATCGCTCGACTTCGTCAGTCGTCGTTCGTGGTTTCGTTTGAATGTGGGATGCGGTCAGTACTGACCGCACCTGTCAGAGACACATTGCAGTACCGACTGCCTGCGACAGTGCTGTTACTATCGTCAGGCGTTTCTGGAATGTGACCAACGGAATATATGTCTTTGGTTAACAATTCGGAAGCATCGATTCATCGATTTTCGGATAGCACATTACTCCCATCGGTGAGAAGCGAACGCAACACTTAGGCGCGTTTACCGGGCAGTTGTTCGTATGGCGATTCACAGCGACTGGGGAGACTGGCTCCCCCGTGCAGTCGAGGACGCGTCACCGGACGGTGTTGCCATCTGGTATCTGGGATGTAACGGGTTCATTCTGAAAGGACACGGCGGAACGACCGTGTTCATCGACCCGTACCTCGGAACCGGTGACCCACCGCGAACCGTCCGAATGGTTCCGATCCCGTTCGACCCCGAAGACGTGACCGAAGCCGGTGCAGTGCTGGCGACGCACGAACACACCGACCACGTTCATGGTCCAAGTCAGGCACCGATTCTCGAAAACACGAATGCGACGTTGTACGCACCCGACGACAGCCTCACCGTTGCACGTGAGGACGAACGCTGGACGGACGAATGGGACGTTTCGGACGACCAGTTCGCAGCGATCTCGGACGGAGACACTTTCGAAGTCGGTGAGTTCACCGTTCACGTCGAACCGGCGAACGACCCCGATTCCACGCATCCCGTTTCGTACGTCATCGAACACGAAGCGGGAACCTTCTTCCACGGCGGAGACACGAAACCTGGGGACGAGCTCGAATCCATCGGCGAGAAGTACGATATCGACCTCGGTGTACTGGCGTTCGGTTCCGTCGGGCGAATCCCGGACAAACAAACCCGTGAGCCAAAGCGAACGAAATGGTACAGCGACGAGAACGAAACCATCACTGCCGCGAACGCACTGCAACTCGACCGTCTTCTCCCGAGCCATTGGGACATGTGGAAAGGGCTTACAGCGGACCCGACCGCGCTGTACGAACACAGCCGGAGCTACGACTATCCGATATCGCTCGAAATCGTAGAAGTCGGTGACCGAACTGAGCTTTAGTGCGAGTGGCCGGTTGCCTGTTCGAAGGTGATACCGAGTCGCTCTTCGAACAGGTCTCGTGCCTTTTCTTCGATGGCGACGACTTCCTCGTCCGGTTCGCCCTGGGTGTGGTGAACCGCGGCGTGTGCCTGCTGAACGAACGAGACGAGCGCCATGTCGCCGACGACCGTTTCGCGCGATTCGTCCTCCTCGCGGAGGAGGTCGATGAGTCCCGGCGGGAGTTCGAGTTCGTCGCTACCGTCCGGTCCTTCGATGGTGTACGTCGTGGTCTCAACGTCGTCTGCGTCTGCCATACAGTCGCTTTCGTCGTCAAGCGTTAAGGGTCTGTGGTTACCGTCCGCATTGACAGCCCTCGATTCCGTACGTCCCATACACGGAGAGAGGAGAACAAAAGCAGTCTAAATCCGCAGGTTCAATCGGTCACCTCAGTCGTCGGAGACCGCCGCTCCCTCTTGGGTGGCGGCGGTCTCACCGAGGTCGGCGGTTTCCAGATAATCGTCGGCGTCGAGTGCGGCCTTACAGCCCATCCCCGCGGCCGTCACAGCCTGTTGGTAGTGGAAGTCAACCACGTCGCCCGCGCCGAAGATGCCGGCCACGTCGGTTTTCGTCTGTCCACCACCTTTGCCTCCGAGGGTGCGGATGTAGCCCTCCTCGTCCAATTCCACGTCCGTGTCTTCGAGGTAGCCCGTGTTCGGTGTGTGGCCAATGGCGAGGAAGACGGCCCCAACGTCGAAGTCGAACTCCTCCGTTTCCGGATCGTCGAGTTTCTGTGACGGTTTCCCCGCCGGATTGGTGACCATCGTGACGTGATCGACGCCGTCTTCCGGCGTTCCATGAATCTCCGTCACCTCGGTGTTTTTCATGATCTCGATTTCGCCCGCATCGACTTTTTCCTGCACGCGGTCCTGCCAATACTGTTCCGCGCGGAACTCTTCGCGCCGGTGAACCAGATAGACTTTCTCCGCGAACTTCGTGAGGAAGGACGCTTCTTCGAACGCGGCGTCACCGCCGCCGATGACGACCATCTCCTCGTCGCGGAAGAACGCGCCGTCACAGGTTGCGCAGGTCGAAACACCGTAGCCCATCAGATCGTCCTCGCCCGGAATCGAGAGGGTTCGAGCGCTCGCGCCGCTGGCCGCGATGAGCGCGTCGGTCGTGTACACGTCGCCGTTCGAGAGTTCGACACGGAACGGGCGGGACGTGTCGTCTACGTCCTCGATGATGCCCGTCTTCACTTCGGCACCGAACCGCTCGGCCTGCTCCTGCATGTTGTTGATGAGTTCCGGACCGCTGATTCCGTCGGGGAACCCGGGGTAGTTCTCCACATCGGTCGTGAGCGTCAGTTGCCCCCCCGGTTCGTCGCCTTGGAGGATGAGCGGGTCGTTGTTCCCGCGTGCGGCGTAGATTGCTGCGGTCAATCCCGCGATACCGCTTCCGGAGACGATGAGCGTCCGGTGTTCGGGGTCGGCCGTTTCGCCGCCATCCGAGGCCGCGATACCAAGCCTTTCGTCGAGTTCACCAGTCTCTTCCAGTGCGCTCGTCTCGTCCCAGCCACCGATGAGTTCGTCGTCGATGAACACCTCCGGTGCTGTCTTTCGTCCGTCAGCACGCTCGACCATCTCGGAGAACAGTTCATCATCACCTGTCACGTTGTACGTCTCGTACTCGATTCCTTTCTCGTCGAAGAGGTCCTTCGCTTTGTCACAGTAGGGGCAGTTCTCCTTCGTGTAAATCTCGACGTGGGGATGTTCGCTCATGGTGCAATATCACAGTTCGCGGTGTATTTAGCTTGCGCTGTCTCCCGTCATTTCCGCTTTCGACAGTCGCGTGCGTCTCTTTGCTAAAACGGGTCAGACGACCGTTGGAAACGCCTCGAAGGTCTTACCTTCCCCCTGTGCTAGAACTTTTACATGGGTGCAGATATCGTCGAAAAGACGGACCGATACGAACGTCTCCTCTCGGAGGCGCTCGATGCGGCCGAAATCGCTCCCGCAACCGATACGCCGATGGGCGAGGCCGCGGTTGACTGTCGGGAGATGGCACGGTCGTATCTCGAAGACGGACGACATTTTCGCGACGACGACGACCTCGTAAACGCACTCGCGTCGTTTTCGTATGGACATGCATGGCTCGACGCGGGGGCGAGAATCGGTCTCTTCGACGTCCCCCGTGAAGGACATCTCTTCACCATATAGTTGGGCGATGCTCTTACGTGTCCGTGGTGTGTCGGTTGGCGATAATGGAGGGCGTCCTGTGGTACGTACTCACCGGTACGCGTGGCGGAGCCAATCGTGTCCGCCTGCTTCGCACGCTGGATGAGCGTCCGCGGAACGCCAATCAACTGGCCGACGACCTGGATCTCGATTACAAAACGGTTCGCCATCACCTCGATGTACTGATGGACAACGGGGTAATCGAGAACAGCGGGGACGACTACGGTGCAGTGTACCTGATTACGGGACAAACGCGACAACATTGGGACACCGTCGAGGAAATCATCGGGAAAGTGGAGTAAAGTATGGCTGAATCTGGGAAAGCATATAACCGTCGCCGATCACAAGGGAGGAACAGATGGGTCTCTGGATAGACGTTGCTCGAGTTTCGACGGCACTGAACGTGCTGTTACTTCTCGGGTTGAGTTACGTCTGGCTCCGGAACTACGTGCAGTTTCGCTCGAAACAGACGCTCGGGCTCTCGGTGTTCTCAGTGCTCCTGCTCGCGGAAAACGCGTTGGCGTTTTACGTCTACACGTGGGACCAGATCCGTACCGCCTGGTTCGCAACTGCAGTCCCACCTGTGGCGTGGCACGCGATGCTCGCGCTTCACGTGTTGGAGTTTTTCGCCCTGTCGTTTCTCCTCTGGGCGACGTGGGACTGATCCCCCAGTCCGTCCCAAATATCTGATGGTGACGGTATCAGTAGCTCATTATTAATACCGATGTCCCGGTTCGCACGGTCCATATGAAACGATCGAGTCGGAACCCCAGGACTTCCGGGACGGGAAGTTCGGTGGACGGGATGCTTTGGTACGTGCTCTCCGGAAGTCGGGGTGGTGCCAGTCGTGCGCGAGTGGGAGACGGTCGAATCGATAATCGACGTAGTATCACGATAGCTGTTCTCGGTTCGATTTACGACGAAACATGGTCGAAATTCGAATGAATTTGGGTGAAAGTCCGGTAAATTTTCTTTTATATCTTCGCCCTTGGTCGTGGTGTGCGCCACAGCGCACGTCCAACCATGCCAGATGATACGCAGGACGCAGTCGGTGATCTCGGAGCAACGGCGCGGAAACAACTCACGTCCCGTCGTGGTTTCCTCGCAGGTTCGGCGGCTGTCGGAGCTGTCGGTTTGACGGGAGCGAGCATCGTCGGTGCGGACGACCACGGCAACGATGGCGACCAAGACGGCGGCGGCAGCGGCGGAGACGGAGGAAATATGGAAGAAGACACTACAGACATCGATATCCTGAACTACGCGCTAACGCTCGAACACCTCGAAGCGACCTTCTATGCGAAGGGACTGGAGGACTTCAGCGACGACGAACTCATGCAGGCAGAGCTCGGCTGTGAAATCTGTGACGAACAGCGGGCGAAGATACCGGAGCAGGTCCGCGTCGTCGGAGAACACGAAGCGGCCCACGTCGATCAGATCACGAACGTGATCGAACAACTCGGCGGCGACCCCGTCCAAGAAGCTGATTACGACTTCGGCTACGAGACGCCCGCCCAATTCCTCAAAGTCGCCAAGGCACTCGAAAACACGGGTGTTGCGGCATACGCTGGTGCGGCCCCGTCCATCAAGAACGACGAAATCCTGTCGGCGGCACTTTCCATCCACAGCGTCGAAGCGCGCCACGCGGCGTCGTTCAATGCACTCAACGGTGTTTCGCCGTATCCGAACGCGTTCGACGAGGCGAAAACGATGGAGGAAGTCACGGAGATCGCCGGACAGTTCATCGTTCAGTAATGCCGGCTCAGTCCAGCCACTCGTTCAAACACGCTTTTTCGCGCTATCCCAGCACGCCGAACCCAGTCGCCGAACCGAAGTCGAACAGCACGTGAAGTGCGATACCGACGATGAGTGCGGGAATTGTCGTGTAAATCGATGCAACGATTGCTGCCTTCTTGTCGATAGCGATGAGCGGGAAGAGCGCGTCGCCATCCTGACTGATCGCGTTTGCGGTCAGCGCCGAGAACGGGATCCCGCCCTCAGCGTACACGCTCGCCAGGACGATTTGCGGGCCACATCCGGGAATCAGTCCAATGAGTGCGCCAACGATAGGTGCCATCACGCCCACGCTAGTGGCGATCTCTCCGATGTTGATGTTGAACAGGAGGACGGAGTACTCGTACAGCAGATATGCTGTCAGTACCCAGACGGTGACGAAACTCGTCTCCTGTGCGGCGTGAACGAGCGTCTCGTAGACGGTAGCAAACGTGTCACGGGCACGACCGACGTGGCCGTCGCCGAGGTAGTGGCGGCCGACGAAGTAGATATAGAACGACGTTGCCGTTCCCGTGACTCCGACGACCGTGAACGCACCAGCGTAGGTGGGTCCGAGCGCTAGCGGAACGTCGGGTGCACCGGCGAGTAGATACACGACACCCAACACGAGTGCGATACCTGCAGCCACCCACCAAACGGCGTGAACTGCATGGCTGAGGGGCGTTAGAACGGACGATTCTCGCGCGGCGGACGTCTCACAGCTTGTGTCGTATTCGTGCGTCGGGTTGCCGCCACGACTCGTGCTGACGACACCACCGTCGGTCGCCGTGTTGCTGATATTGGCTACCGCGTCGTCGATACGGCCGACGCCCATCCCGAAACGGTCGATGGCGTATCCCGAGATGATAGCGGTGGCGAAGGCGATACCGTACGCATAGAGTGCGGCTTCCGGTGCGAGTGCGAGGATGACGAACGCGGAGTCACCAGCCGTCGCGATGAGCGTGGCGACCACGGTTCCGAAACCGACCGTTCCGCGGACGTACAATGGCATCATGACGATCGCACCACCACATCCGGGCGTAAGACCCATAAGTGCGCCAAACAACGGTTGTAGCCTGTCGTTCTCCGAAAGTCGCTCGACCAATGCACCGCTGGTCCGATACTGGATGAGGCCAAACAAAAGCACGGTAATCGCGACGAATGCGCTCACTTGTACGTACCCATCACGGACCGACGCGAGAAAAACCTCGAATATCTCGTTCATCGAATAGACGCCCCCTGGTAGGAGACGACGATAGTTTTAGACATCTCTAAAACAGAGTTTTGCAGTATGGAACTTATACCTTTCGGCGTAATAATCACCAGGAACCGTTCTGCGATCAGATTCGATAGACGGGGATGCGATGGCTCCATTGGGGCCGCAATTCTTATCTTCGTCACTCCACTCTGTTCATTTGCAATGGCGCAAGGTACGGTTACGTTCTTCAACGATACGGGCGGTTACGGTTTTATCGAGACTGACGACGCGGACGACGACGTATTCTTCCACATGGAGGATATCGGTGGACCGGATTTAGAGGAAGGACAGGAGGTCGAATTCGACATCGAACAGGCGGATAAAGGCCCACGCGCGACGAACCTCCAACGACTCTAAAACGACCTGGGTGGTGGAGCAAGACGGATAGCGACCGCTCTTTTTCGCCTCTCCGCCAACAAGATTTTTCTTCCTACCGCTCGATATCCAGAGTATGGTGGAAACGTACGTTCGATTGCTGTGTCCGGAATGCGGAAAACACTGGGAGTCGAGTCCCGACGACTTACCGACCCCCGACAAGCAGTTCCACTGTCCGAACTGTCATGCCACACGACGAACGTCGGAATTTACGCGAACGGAGCGCGATTTGGAGACGCTCAAACAGCTTCAGTAACGGTCCGGCGCGTTACGGACCCCGTACTATCACGAAAACGATCTTTTATCACGGTCTAGTAATTCGATGTAAGCGAACAGCTAGCAGATTTTCCAGCCTCGATGGGGCGGATATGCGTCGTTTCCATCGAACTTCGACTGGTATCCTCACCGTAATCGGTCATAAAACGACAGTAAATCGCTTCGGGTATCGCTGTTCGAATATGCTACCGAACGGAAACCAACGGAACGTTGAGTATACGGCGTGCTAACTGGACTCAAGATAATAATATAACCCTGCAACTGTTAGTCACGTACGCTTATGAAGAAGCAGGAGCTCATCCACCTTCACGGCCTGCTTGCAGAGGTTGGCAATCATTTCGAGGAGAAAAACGGGAAACCGATTACATTGGACGAATACGAATCCCTCGGGGTACGACCAACGTCCATTCACAAATCGAAAACCGACCACAAAGCGGCTGTTTTTGCATTGTCCAGCGCGATAACGACTGAAATGCGTGCGACCGAACGCGAAGCGGTCGCACCACAAGCCGACTGAGCGACGAATCGCGGTCCCCGACGTTACTATAGTGACAAGTGGCGACGCTGTTTTCCGCCCGATAGTCTCACGAAGGATGTACTATCATGGACAATATGTGGTTCTCAGACATGATAACAGCCTGTGGGATTTAATACCGAATCTAACGAACTGTATACTACTGTGCTGGTGAAAATAATCCAAAAATAGGCAAAATACAAACATGAAAGAAAATGACACAGACGACCGTCGTTCGGACCGAGGTCAGGTCGGTATCGGAACGCTCATCGTGTTCATCGCGATGGTGCTGGTCGCCGCGATCGCGGCGGGCGTACTCATCAACACGGCGGGGTTCCTCCAATCGAAAGCCGAACAAACCGGTCAAGAAAGTAGCGTACAAGTGACCGACCACGTACATGTGGTTAGCACGATGGGGAACGTCACCTACGATGCGGGCAACAATACGCACGAGGTGGATTACGTCAATCTCACCGTGATGAAAGGCTCCGGTGCAGGCGACATCAACCTGTCACAGGCTACCATCGAATGGCTCGGCCCGGACGGTGGACGAATCATGACGATGGGTTCGAATGCAACTGATACCCAGTTCGGTCTCGAAGCCATTCGGGACGAAGAGGGCTCCCTTCCCGTGCTCGTCAGTCAGAAGGACCGATTCAGAATCGTACTCAACACGACGGCGATGACGGGCGGTCTGCAGGAACGTGAGGAGTTCACGATCAAAATCGTCACCTCCTCTGGTGCGATGACTTACCACCATAGCGTCCCCGAGACGCTCTCGGATGGTCACGCAATCGGGCTATAATACCCACATCTTGCCATTTATTTTCTCCGTCGGCTAGCGTCGCTTGTCGTGCCACGCTGGGAACGATTTTCGGACCTGCTCTACGCGTTTCGGGTCGATATCCCGGACGACCATATCCGGTTCGTCACCCGTGCTCGCGAGCAGAGTCCCCCACGGGTCGTACACGGTGGAGCGTCCGATTAGGGTCGCATCGTCGTACGAGCCGGAACCGTTGATCGTAGCGAGGAAGCACTGATTCTCGATTGCCCGTGCGCGTGAAAGTATCTGCCAGTGCTCGACGCGGGGATACGGCCACGCACTCGGAACGAGCACGAGCGTCGCGCCCGCTTCGGCGATATCCCGGTAGAGTTCGGGAAAGCGTAGATCATAACAGGTCGCCATTCCCACAGTCACGCCCTCGAGCTCGACAATGCCGAGCGATTCGCCGGGGACGAGCATCTCCGCTTCGGCGGACTCGTAGCCGAATAGATGGTGTTTTCGATATACCGCCTGTCTGCGACCATCGCGGTCGAAGAAGACCGACGTGTTTGCAAGCCCTTCTTCAGCAGGTCGCTCGCCGTCCGTCAGCGATAGATCTTCGACGATGCTTCCCGCGAGAACTGCGATGTCGTGTTCGTCCGCGAGGTCGCTAATTTGTGTGAGCGTCGGCCCGTCGAGTGCCTCCGCGTTCCGTTGATAGGTGTCGAACGCGAAATAGCCGACGTTGAAAATTTCGGGGAGTGCAACGAGGTCAGCGTCGTGCTCAGCCGCTGATTCGATGGCCGAAGCGGCGCGTCCGCGATTCGACTCGACGTCCCCGCCCTCGATAGCGATTTGTGCGAGTGCGAGTCTCATGTTGTGACGCCAACCTCCTCTCGGAGGGCCTCTTCCAGGTTCGACAACTCCTCGTCGAGATGTTTTTTGAAATATCGCTCGATACCTGGAACACGACCCTCAACCACGAACCGATTGGCGAGACGACAGCCGTCTTCAGTCGATCGGATTTCGTGCTCACCAGTGACACGAAGTGCCGACGAGCGTCCGATGAATTTCACGTATCGTGGCTCCTCACGGGTGACGTCTTCCGTCTCCACCGGAATGGTTCGATTTACGAACGGGATTGGTAGTTTGATATGCCACGTCGCACGATGACCTTCACCGGGGTCGTAATCGGCGACGACGCTTATTGCACTGGCTCTGCGCTTCGGGTCGGCGATGAACTCCCAAACGTCCTCGGGTGGAACTGGAAGTTCGAACGTCCGCTCTACCCGGACAGTCATAGCTTAGAATTGGGCTGTGGTGGTAAAAAGCCAGCCACTTAGCTCGGGCTGACTCTCCACGTTGTCGAACGGGCGCGCCCCCACTTCTCGATATCTACGTCGTCGGCCGTCTCGGCGAGCTTAGGGAGCCGAGACCCTACCTGTTTGGAGGAGAGACCGAGGTGTTTGGCGATATTTTTCGCGCGGAAGTAGCGCTCACCACCAGACACGCTTTCGCGTAGGAATTCGAGGATACGCCGTTCCTCGTCGCTGAACTCTGTCATCCTCACTCCCCATACGCGCCAGACGACCTTAACCATTATCCTGTCCAGAACAAGTGCTAATTTCGCGTCAGTTCGGGTAGACGTGGCTCGCGGAGACCGCGAGGATGCCGGCGATGACGGCGATGGCGAAGCCCCACGCCGCAGTTTCGGTTCCGGATGTGACGAACGTTAGCCCTGCTCCTGCGACTGCGACGAGCGTGAACAGCACGGAGAGACCAACCCCCATATCCGTCGAGACCGCCTGATTTCCTGCCATGTGATCCACTTGCAACAGGACCAACTTAGTTCATTCTACTCGAATAAAGACCATTGTTTGACATATACTGGAGTCGGGAGTTTTTTGTCACCAGTTCGCCGGTACCCGAATATGGTCGTAGGTAAACTCAAGACGATGTTACCGCTCGGAAAGCGAGGGTTTATCGCCGTGATACTCATCGGCGCGCTCGTCGGTGCTGGCGTGCTCTCCGGTGTTCTCGGTGCACCTCGTGTCGCGGGCGTTGACAACGAGTTCGGCAACGTAACGGACGAGCGGACGGAGATACGAACGGCGCTCGTCGTGGAAAACCCGAATCCCTTCGGCGTTCGAATCGGCAACACGTCGGTAGACTACACTGTCGAGATGAACGACGTAGCGATGGCGAGCGGCAATCGGTCGAACCTCGCGCTCGGCCGCGGCAACACGACGCTCGACTTCTCGACGGGGATGCAAAATCGAAAGATACCGAAGTGGTGGACAACCCATATCCGAAACGACGAACGGACGACGCTTCGGATTCAGTCGAAGGTTCACTCGTCGCTCGTGGGGCGATCCGTGAACGTCCCGTACAGTCGGACCATCGAGACTGATATCATCAGCCAGTTCAATTCGACCGAGACGCGGCCGGTAAACGCGAGCGTACCGCTCGTTTCCGATCCGGTGCTCTACGTGAACGAGACGAGCGCCAGCTGGGGGTCCATGACGCGCGAGCGGACACCGATTCGGATGCAGATGCGGGTGTACAATCCGAAATCGCTCACGTATACGATTTCTGAAATCGGTTACGAGATGACGATGAACGGAATCGAAGTTGGAAGCGGGGAAACCGACCGGCCGTACACGATTCCTGCAAAGTCGGAGAAGAATATCGGCATGCGGACAGTTATCCGGAATAAGAAGCTCGACGAATGGTGGGTGAGCCACCTCAACAACGACCAGAAGACGGACCTGAAAATCACGTTCTACGCGAACATCGAACTACCGTCGGGAGATACGGTTCGCGTCCCGCTCCGTCAGCTCACCTACGAGAAACGAATCGAGACACAAATCTTCGAAAACGACTCTGCGGAGGGAGCCTTGGAGAGCGCGAACGATACTGCGGCACCGGAAACGACTCCGGAGTCAGGGACCGACGAAACGACCACGTCGGATGGGACGTCATCGAGCGAAACGACAAACGATGATACAACGCCCGGAGGAACGACGGCCGGTGGAACCACATCCGAAACGACCGGTGACGGGACGACGACCACGGATGATGGCGGACTCCTCGGAAGCATGCTCGACGTCGATGGGTTCGATCGTTACTGAATATTCCCGCCACCGATAGAGTTTTTATTTTGCCCGAACCATGTCCGTGTATGCCACGGAGTACTCACTCTCCTGGTCGAGTTCTTCTCGGGCGATGAGAGTGCCGTAACGGCAACGAGAGACGGTGAATCGATTGTACTAGATATCGACGGACAGTCCTACGAGCTGTCTCGCGAAACGGCGACGGAACTCCAAGACGCCGTCGGCGACGCTCTGACCGAACGCCGGGAGTTCTTCCGTACCGTGGGAACGTTCCGCGATGATGGAAGTTACGAAGTGTCCCGCCGGAGTGCCGACTCCGCAGGAAACGCCAAGGTGTTCCAAACCTTCGATGCGATGGTCAGGCTGTTCGACCGACTGCCAGACGAGTTTGCCGCGGAGGAAATCGGTCGAACCGGTATCACTGGGTCACGACGACATCTGTTGGTTCGCCACTTCGCGGAGCATCCCGATTTCGCGTGTCGGATTTCCTCCCGAAATCCATTGACAGCGACGAAAGGGGACGGAATCGGCAACGTGGATGGAACTCCGGAGGTGGGCGCCGACTGAGGGTACGTCGATTCGAGAGCGTCCCCGTTCCGTAGATGGATCGATTTCTTCGACGAAAGAAGCGACTTCGACCGCCGGATGCGACTGCGGTCACACAGTTCCACTACGATCCCCGCCAAAACATCCCAAAAATGGTAAAGCGCACGCTTCGGTTTCGATTCAGTTTATCGTCGTATGTTCGCTCTCCTCGTTCAACGCCAGGTTCGCCGCGATTTCCGCGTTTCGCATCGCGTACTGGGCAGTCTGTTGGAGACTGACGAGCACGTCCCGGACTTGGAGAAGGTCGTGATTCGACATTTCGGGGAGATCCGAGAGGATATCCGACTCTCGATCACCGAGTTCGTGGAACTTCCGTCTGACTTCGAGGGTGAGGTCGTAATCGCGTTCGACCGCGGCTTGGACTGCGAGCGCTGTCATTTCGTCCACGTGGTCGGTAAACTCCCGGATTCGGCGCATGGTGCCGTTGTCCACCTCGAGCGTGTGGCCGTTCGCTTCGAGGACGATGTCCGCGATGTCCTCCGCGTTGTCGGCAGTCAGTTCGAGATTCTTCGCGATCGAGCGATAGCCGATGAGTGGAAAACCGCTGTCCAATCCGATCGCACGTGCGAGCGTTGGGTTTTCGTGTGCCGTAAAGATGAGGCGCAGGAGGAGGACGAAAATCTTGTTCGCCTGTCGCTCCCGGTTCAACGCCCGTTGAGCGAGGTCCGGGTTCCCGTGGGCCAGCGCTTTCACCGCCTCGCCGCGCATCGTGCTGCCCGTGTTTTCGAGCCGTTCCAGTAGGTTGTCCAAATCGAAATCCTCCGGATCGACGGAACAGCGAATAGCGATACTGTCGGGCGTCTCCTCGATAACACCGAGTCCCATCAACTGCGTTTCAGCTTTGTAGACTGCGTTGATGTGACTGCTCTCCAGCGTGTCCTCGCTGACGACGTGAATGACTCGTCGTCCGAGGACGTACTGTGCAACGATGGCCCGCTCGACTGCCCCCGCATCCAACTGCTCGGTATGAATCGTCGCCTCCGATTCGTCGTCGTGTGCCGACTCCGGGAGGACGGTGAGCGACCCCTTTCCGCTGATTCGGAGGGACACCTCATCACCCTTTTCGACCCCGTGGTTCTGTGCCCATTCCGCAGGCAGGGTCATCGCCAACGTCGATGGTCCCAGTCGCTGAACCTTCCGTGTTTCCATGCCCTTTTATTTCTCTACGAACCCTTAAATGTCGCCATATGCGAATAGATGTCTCACTCCGGATAGTTCACTCGAATTACGAGACGGGTTCAGCGGACCTGTAACAGTCTGCGCTCGAACCGTCCGATCCGGACTTTTCGCCAGCCACGGAGCGAGCCATCGATCTCTTGGTCACCGGTATCGACATGGAGGACGCCGATTCCGTCGAGTTTCGTTCTTGAGGCGACGACTTCCACCTCGGATCGACGAAGGACGTCGGGTGAAATCTGGTGGTTTCCACGCCCAAAGATGAATCCTTGCCCGCCGATCGGCGAGACGACGACGACGTTTCGTTCTCCGAGGGCGGACAGGATTTCCGACTCGCTGGCATCGCGAACGAGGACCTTGTCGTCGCGCCACACGTCCACGCCGAGGGGTGACCCGTCGAACCCGAGCCGAGTTTTTATCGCGCCGACCGTGCTGCCCGGACCGAGCACGTAGGTAACCCCATCTTCCACTTCGTCGGCAACTCCATCCGCCAAGCTCTCGACGGTTCCGCCGCCGAGTTGCTTGCTCGACTGGAGTGACTCCGCCACCGGAACGCGGGCAACGGCTTTCAGTTCGGTCCGAACCTCACCCTCACGATACGCTTCCTCGTCGATATCGTTCACTTCTCGCTCCTCGAGGCGATCGAATCCTGCCGCGACTCGGCCCGCCGCCTTCGGCGTGACTGCGAATACGGATGAATAAATTTTCACACCGGCTGGGACGCCGAGCATCGGAATTTCCCCGTCGAGCTCGGACAACGTTTCGGCGACATCTACGGCGGTCCCATCTCCCCCAACGAATAGAATCAACTCGACGCCCTCCGTCGCCAGTTGGCGGACCGCGTTCCGAGTATCTTCCGCAGTCGTTTCACTCCCGCCGGGTTTGCCGACGACTTCCGGGTCGAACCCCGAACGTCGTGCTTCCTCGGCGCCCATCTCTCCTTCGTACGTCACGATCTCCGCGTCGGGTGCGCGCTCTTTGAGTGCGGACAAGGCAGCAACCGCCCTGTCCGGTGCGCGCTGTTCCGCCCCACGTTCTCGCGCTTCCGCGACTTTTCCATCCGTTCCCTTCAGACCGACTCGCCCACCCATTCCAGCGATGGGATTGACGACCACGCCGATTCGCATGGCAGTGGGTTGGGGAGCATGGCTAAAAGGCGTGTGGGCAGTGGTAAACCGCCGTCCATTTCTCATGGACCGGCTGTCGTGCCATCGTCGGAACGAACCGAGGGAGGACGAAACGACGGTCCTTCGGGACGGGTTGTCAAGAGTTAAGCCGTCTCGCCGGTAACCGCCGCACATGATTCCACTCGCGGATCTCGCGCCACTCGCAACGTTTCCTACGAACGCCGCAGGTATCGTCGTTCTCGTCGCCGGAATTGCGTCGGTTGCGGCGTGGTTGGCGTACTTCTACCGGTGAATGCTCGCCGTTCTCGGGACCGTTTATTCGGGGCGTTCCACTCGATCGCGTAGCCAGTCGGCGGCCCGCTGAACTTCGTCCTCGTCGGTGCCTTCGATGGTAACGCGGACGTGATCGCCCGGATAGCTACCGACCTTCACGTCGAACCGTTCCTGCAGTTCTTCGAATCGGTCGATCAGTGCGCTCTCCGGTTCGTCCGCCGGGACGTCCTCCCTGAAATGCGGTCCGCCGTCGAATTCGTCTGCCACACGCTCGAACATCGCCTTCATTTCTTCAGGTACGCCCGGCAGAACGTAGATGCCCTCGATTTCCGCCCCAGGGGCAACACCGACCTCGTTCGGAAGCATTCGCGACCCTTTCGGGAGATGGGTGGTCCCCGAAACGAGGTCCGCATTCGAGTAGTCGGAATGCGCCTCTATCCACTCGACTGCATCCGTGTTCTCTTCTACCGGAACACCGACTGCGGCGGCGACACCTTCCATCGTCATATCGTCGTGTGTCGGGCCGAGTCCACCCGTGACGATGACGGCATCGTGGTCGGCGAGCGATTCGTTAACGACGCGGGCGATATCGGCGACGCGGTCAGGAACGACGAGCACTCGCTCCACCGAGACGCCGCGTTCGGTCAGTTGCTTCCCCAACCACGCCGCGTTCGTGTTGACCGTATCGCCGGAGAGGATTTCGTCTCCAACGGTAATCAGCGCGATTTGCATACTCGATGGTGGTTGGCGACGAAGAAAAGCCCTATCGTATCGTCAGTCCGCCGTCTATCAGCTACCGCATCCCCGGTGGCGGCCCGCCACCGAAGTCGTCGTCCGTAATATCTCTGTTCAGTCCCATCTCTTCGCGTTTGCGTTCGAGTTCGCGGATCTGGAGTCGGAAATACGCGAGCCCGATGAGGCCGACGATCAGCGCGACGCCGACGACGCCACCGAAGATGAACTTGTCCCGGCCGAGATAGTAGCGAACCGAGATGCTGTCCCCATCGACCGGCTCGTTCCAGATAACGTGGACCCGTCCGTCCTGCGTTTCGGTCATATATCCTCCGGGTCGCACGTCACTCAGGAGGAACAGATCGACCCGCATCCCTCGCGGGATGACGACCTCGTAGGTCTTGTCCTTGAGATAGGTCGGGACGTAGAACGTCTTCCCTTGTCGCGGGGCGGTGTACGCCAACTGTCCCTTCCCCTGCGGGGGCGTGATGATGGTCTGCTCTTTCGTCTTTTTCACCCGAATCGCTTCGTGACCCACGACCGTTCCGTTCGGATACCGGAACTGCACCGCCGAAATCTCGATGGGGGCGTGTTCGCCAAACGACTCCTCCTGATGGATTTCGAGCGTCGTCTTCCCCCCCATCTCGTAGACGGCCTGATACTGATTACTGGACACGTTGTAGGTGACGTTCTGCTCTGTGTTCCAGCCGTACGTCGCGTTCTCCCCGAGTTGTTCGTCACTGATGTTCCCCGAACCGAATATCGACGTACAGCCCGCGCTGACGGCGAGTACGGCGAGCAGACCGAACGCGAGGGCGAGCCGTCGATTCATGGAATTACGCAGCGAATCTCGGCGGGAATGTACCCGCCGATGCTAGAGAGCAGTCCCGGCGGGTCGGTGTTTTCCGTACAGATGATGCTCTGTTCAAGGACGCCGAGACGTTCGACCGTCACGATGTCCTGGGCGTGTCCGGCGCGATTGACCGTCGCACGAACCTCACCGCGTGTCGCACTGTTGACGTTCACGCGTCCGGTGCCGCGCGTCCAGTCGAACAGGCGGTCGCGCTCCTCGTCGGCCAGGCGGGATGGTTCGTCCTCGCCGTAGACGAACCGCATCGGGAGGTGTTGTACCAGTCCGAACCGCTCGACGATTTGCGTCGGCTTTCCGGGGCCGAGTCCGAGTTCGGCCGCCGGAATTCGAACCTCCTGTCCAGCGTCGAGAACGATTCCGTCCTCGTCCCACGATTCGAGCGTTCCGATGAAGGTTTCTCCGTCCCGGAGATTTGGCGTGATTTCTCCCCACTCCTCGGCGAGGACGTTCCGGGCGACGACTTCGTCGTCCCCCTCCACCGTAACCGAAACGAAATCGTCGTGACGGACGCCGATGTCGTACTCCACGTCCAAATCGCCGAGGGCGTTCCCGACGAGCGATTCGAGTCCGTCGAGCGCCCGACGTTTTGCGTCACCACTCACGTACACTTTGGTTGCGAGAACGACCATTATGCACCGAGTACCTCGACGTTGAGTTCGCCTTCGAGTTCCTCGATGCGTTCTTCCATCGATTCGACGAGCATCGAATTCTCCATCGATTCGAGCGGGGAACCACATTCGGGACACTCGAAGCCGAAGTCCATCGCCTCGCCGAACTCGAATCGGAGGGAACAGATCTCACAGAGATAGAACTCGTGGTTTCGCTCGTACTCCTGGCGCTGTTCCAGCGCTTCCAATAGGCGGTACATCTCCTCCTCTAAGTTCTCCGGAATCTTGTCGTATTCGAAGGTCCACAGGTAGGTGAGCCACCCCGAGTCCTCATCCCGGAGGCGACGATACGTCGCGAGGTCGTTCTCGTAGAGGATGAACAGCGCCCTGCGAACGTCGTTGAGTTCGAGGTCGAGTTCCTCCGCGAGTTCTTCGTCGGTGACCTCACCGTCCGGGGGCGCGGCGGCAACCGGCATGCCCTTCGGCCCGACTAGTTCGTGGAGGTACTTCTGAATCACCGGGTCGCTTAGCAGGTCCTCGAAAGCCATTGATATGTTATATCGGGTCGTTCATCTGTTTAAAACCATCGGGAGACAGTCGATGTGTGTGGTTTCTGATTCGCGGCTACGGGTCTCGAAAACGGTCCAAGTCGCCACGTCTTCCCGCCACCGTTGGTTTGTGCTCGAAATCCGTTACCGGATGGCTTACTCTTCGCCGACCGGTTCGACTCGCTTTCCCGTCTCCGTGGGAATCACTCGTTGTTCCGCATCCGCCCACTCCCTGTCGAGTTCCCGACCGTCGAACAACCGATCCAAAAAGACGGCCAGTCCGGCGACCTCCGAATGTGGTTGGTTCGTCACGCCGACGTTCCAATCCGCGGCCTCGTACACGTCGAACGAGACCTTTTCGGCACCGACGACGACGAGAAGCGGATCGTCACTCTGCGCCGCTCGAATCTCGCGCTCTACGTCCTGCACTCGCTCTCCATACATCGTCAGGTGGACGACGGCCCCCTTCCAGTTTCGGATGAGTGCCTTCTGACTGTCCGACAGTTCGACATCGAACGGCCCACCGAATCGCTCCGTGATGTCCGCGATCGTGTCGCGCGATTTTCCCGCGTTGTCGGGAAGCACCACTCGGTCCGCACCCAACGCTCGGGCCGTCAGTCCGACGTGTGTGGTCATTCGCTCGTCACGGCCGGGGCGGTGGCCGAGACGCACGACGGTGACCTCGGGTTCGTTTTGCATGGGCGAAAAAACGAAGCGTGGTCGTTAGGGCGTTTCGAATCCTATTCGAACACTTGGGCGACGCCAACCTCGTCCGTCACACCGACGTATTCCGAGAGGAAGTACGTCGCACCGACCAGCAGTGCAACGCCAAGGGCGAGGGTGACACCGACGGGAAGACCGGTGTAGCCGCTAACGAGGAACGCCATCGTCGCGATTACAGCGGCCAAGGCCGCATATGGTATCTGCGTGTTGACGTGGTCTACGTGGTCGCTCGCGGCGAACATGCTCGACATGACGGTGGTATCGCTGATGGGCGAACAGTGGTCGCCGAACAGCGACCCGGTCAGGATGGCGCCGATAGCCATCGCGATCGGGGAGCCAATGGTGTGTGCGAGCGGGACGGCGACTGGGAACAGAATTCCCATCGTCCCCCACGACGTTCCGATGCAGAAGCTGATGATGGCGGCGCTCAGGAAGACGACTGCGGGTAGCAGTTCGGGAGTGATGATTCCCTGTGAGATGCTGACGATATAGTCACCGACGCCCAACCGTTCGCTGACGGAGCCGATACTCCACGCCAGCGAGAGGATTGCGACCGGGAACATCACCATCTTGAAGCCCTCGAAGATGGAATCGCTGACTTTGTCGAGTTCGATACGAGCGTGCCCGGCGAGGATAGCAAGAATCGTTCCACACCCCGCGAACGCCGCCCAGAGGATGGCGTTTGCCGTATTCGCGTCCTTCAGCGAATTACTGAACGCCCCGAGTACTGCCGAAATGTAGCCGAACAGTCCCTCCGCATTGGCGAGGGTCGACTGCGTCTTTCCGATACCGCCGCCGGTGAACCAGAGGCTGAACACGGTGACGAACACGAGGACGACGATTGGAGAAACGAAGTACCACCACCGAGGGTCCACGTGATCGGGCGTTTCGATGTCGCTCGCCTGTGTCTCCATCAGGGGGTTGGCGTCGTCACGAAGTAGTTTTCCCTCGTTACGGGCACGGCGTTCGGCGGCCTGCATGGGGCCGAAATCCCAGTCGGTGAGGACGACGACGAACACGAGCACCAACGCGAACAGACTGTAGAACCGGAACGGAATCGACTGGATGAACACCACGAATGCGTTTCGTTGGATTCCCAGCGAATCGAACTGCTGTTGGATGAGTCCCACTTCGAATCCCAGCCACGTCGATACGACGGCAATACTCGCGGTCGGTGCAGTCGTCGAATCGAGAATGTACGCCAGTTTTTCCCGACTCACGTCGAAGCGGTCGGTGACGGGGCGCATCACCGATCCCGAAATCATCGTACTGGCGTAGGAGTCGAAAAAGATGGTCATCCCCAGAATCGAAGTGCCGAGTTGCGCTTGCCGACTCGTCCGGACCCGCTTGACGATGGCGTCGGCGACCGATTTCATCCCACCGGAGAGGAAAATCATTCCAAGCATCGCACCGATGAGGAACGTAAACAGGAGCAGTTTGACGTTGAACGACGCGGTGACGTTCGCCACGACGAACTCCAGACTGCGGGCCGCACCTGCGATGGGATTCCACCCGGCAAGGATCGTCGCGCCCAGCCAAATCCCGGCAAACAGCGACAGCAGCGCTTGCCGTGATACGAGCGTCAGTACGATAGCGATCAGTGCCGGAAGCAGACTTATCAATCCATATGTCTCACTTGGCATCGGTTGGTTAAATCCGCGTTATAAATATAAACATTGTTGGCAATAATTGAAAAATGGCCACAAACCGTATAACCGATCGACCCACCGGCGTGATACCGGTCGTTCGGAAGGACCGGAAAACACTTCCCGGCAACCAGCACAGATTGGTGCATGCAACTTTCCGGTAAACGAGTGCTCGTAACCGGCGGTGCCGGACTCGTCGGGTCACAGATGGTCGAAGATCTCGTCGCGGAGAACGACGTCGTCGTCGCGGACGATCTCTCCAACGGAATCCGGTCCTCCATTCCCGACGATGCGGAGTTCGTACAGGCCGATTTAACCGACGAAACGCGGGTCGCCGACGTTATCACCGACGACTTGGACGCCGTTTTTCACTTCGCCGCGGCGGACAAATACGTCAACACGGACGACCCGCGCCCGCAGTTCGAGGAGAACGGCGAGATGACGTACAACATCCTCGAACGAATGGACGAGGTTGGTGTCACGAACTTCGTCTTTACCTCCTCTTCGACGGTGTACGGCGAGGCTCCGCGGCCGACGCCGGAGGATTACGCCCCCCTTGAACCCATCAGTATCTACGGTTCGGCGAAGCTCTCGGAGGAAGCACTCCTATCGACGTTCGCCCACTCCTACGATTTCACGGTATGGAACTTCCGCTTTGCAAACATCGTCGGCCCGCGGTTCGGCGCCGGCGTCGTCCCGGACTTCGTCGAGAAGCTGGACGACAACTCCGACGTGCTCACGATTCTCGGCAACGGACTGCAGGAGAAGTCGTACATGCACGTCACCGAATGTACCGAGGCGATTCGCTACGTCGTAGAGAACGCCGACGACGCGATGAACACCTACAACCTCGGGACGAAAACGACTACCTCGGTCAACGCCATCGCCGACATCGTGGCTGATGTGATGGGACTCGACCCGGAATACGAGTACACCGGCGGTGATCGCGGATGGACCGGTGACGTACCGAAGATGCGTCTCTCCATCGAAAAACTGTCCGCACTCGGTTGGCAACCCGCCCAGAGTAGCGACGACGCAGTTCGTCGGGCAGCAGAGCAGCTGTACGAAAGACTGGAGTAAGACTCGCGGACGACCGCGAAGGATCAGACCGAAAAATCGGTTCGCGCTTCGACGTCTTCCTCGATGATATCGAGCGTGGCAACGACTGTGTAGTAGCCAGGCGTGGGGTCGGCCCACCCTCCCGAAAACGTCCTTCGTTCTCCGGGGTCGAAAGTCTCCGACTGAAGTGCTTGCGTGAACATCCGTCCGTCGCTTGCCCGCCAGATTTCGGCATCGTCTTCTAGCACTGCGAAATCCGCTTTGAGTCCGCTCCGGAAGGTAACGTCAACTGTGTCGTCCCCGGGATTTCGAACCGTCAGTTCGAACTCGACGTTTCCGTCGCTGGACGTCGCCGTCACATCGCTTTCGAGCGTCATTGGTTCATCGTTCTACGGGCTGATTCGAAAAGGTTGTCCTCGCACTGATCGGATTCGGACGGAATTACGTGCTGTCCGAGGAATCGAGTCCGAGTGCGGCGGCCACGTCGAGGAGGCCGGAGCCGGATTCGTTACTCGACAGGCCGATGTCTTCGGCAGTGGATTTCAGCTGGCTTCGAGCCTGACTCGCACTCTGGCCGTTGGCGATGAGTTGTGCCGCTGCGCCCGAGACGTGTGGACACGCCATCGACGTTCCGGAGAGCGTGTTGTACGTTCCTTCGAGATACGTCGAGTAGATGTCCGAGCCGGGTGCGGCGATTTCGACTTCCGGCCCCTGACTGGAGAACGACGAGAGGCCGTCGCTCTGGTTCGTCGAACTGACGGCGATACACTCGTCGTATGCGGCGGGATACCCGACACAGTCCGTGCACGGTCCGTCGTTGCCGGCCGCGGCCACGAGGAGCACACCTTTGCTTGCGGCGTATTCACAGGCATCCTTGAGGGTACTCGACTCACCGCCACCGAGACTGAGACTGCCGACGTCCCATCCCTGGTCGGCCGTGTACTCGATACCCTTTGCGACGTCCGAGGTCGATCCGGAACCGGAAGCGGTGAGAACCTTCACGGCGTGGAGGGTCGCCTCCGTCGAGACGCCGACGACGCCTTGACTGTTGTTCACCGCGTTGGCGATACCGGCACAGTGGGTGCCGTGGCCGTTGTCGTCGTTCCAGAGGTTGCTGCTAGTTCCCCCAGTGAACGCTCGACCGGATCCGAGGTTGGCTTCCAAGTCCGGATGGCCGTCATCGATACCGGTGTCGATGATGGCGATATCCGCACCGTTGCCGGTCTCACCGTTCGCATGGGCAACCTCCGCGTCGACGCGGTCGATGCCCCACGGAAGCGTCTGTGCGAGGGCGTGCATCGTTCCGTTCTCCTCGACGTAGCGAACGTCGCTCCGCTTTTCGAGTGCGGTAGCCGCCTTCTTGGGGAGGCGAAGCGTGAGCGCGTCGAAATTGAACTCACGAACGACATCGTTTGCGGCGTTCAGTGCCGCCTTGCGGCCACCCTCGGAACTGAATCCGATGTTCACTTCGACCTTGTCGTTGGGCTTCGCTGCCGCGAAACCGCTCGCGCCCGCGACTGCGAGCGAACCGCCGGCTAGCTTGAGCACATCTCGTCTCGTGGAATCGCTGGAATTTGGTACCATCCATCAGGAATAAACGATTGAAAACTTATAAAGGATTTCTACGATTTGATTTAATTGAATCTTTTTCAATACGGAATATTATATTCATTTCCCAAATAGGTTGTTGGATGATACCATGGCCTGCGTCACATGGTAGTCATCCTCTCGATTCGACGAGTGCACGTTGAAAACGACACACCTCGGCGGTAGCGAACCGCTGATCGTGATATATTCTGCCAAAAGAAGGTTCAGCGGCTTTTCAGTTTACGTGTCGTCGCTGGAGTCGAGACCGAGCGAAGCAGCCACGTCGAGGAGGCCGGAGCCGGACTCGTTACTCGACAGGCCGATATCTTCGGCCGTGTTCTTGAGCTGGCTACGTGCACCGGAGTTCGAGTAGCCCTGCGCCATCAACTGACCTCCTGCGCCCGCGACGTGTGGACACGCCATCGACGTTCCGGAGAGCGTGTTGTACGATTCGTCGGGGTACGTCGAGTAGATGTCCGAGCCGGGTGCGGCGATTTCGACTTCCGGACCGGTCGAGGAGAACGACGAGAGGCCGTCGCTGGAGTTCGTCGAACTGACGGCCATCACTTCGGGGTAGGCGGCCGGATAGCCGACACAGTCCGAACATGGACCCGAGTTACCTGCCGCACCCACGAGGAGGACGCCACTGCTCTGGGCGTACTGGCAAGCGTCGCGGAGGGCCGAGGAACCGGACGAGCCGCCAAGGCTCATGCTCCCGACATCCCAACCCTGGTCGGCGACGTACTCGATACCGGCGGCGATGTCGGAGTACGATCCGCTACCGTTGTAGTTGAGCACCTTGACCGCGTGGAGCGTGATGTTCGGCCCGACACCGACGACGCCTTGGCTGTTGTCGTTGGCCGCCGCGATACCGGCACAGTGGGTGCCGTGGCCGTTGTCGTCGTCCCAGTTATAGTAACATTCACCATAAAACGAAGAACAGTTCACGAAGGCTCTACCGGCACCGAGATAGTCCTGTAGGTCGGGATGGTCGGAATCGATACCCGTGTCGATGATCGCGACGTCAGCCCCGCCGCCAAGATAACCGTTCGCGTGAGCGACGTCCGCATCGACGCGTTCGATGCCCCACGGTTCGGTTTCCGCGAGCGCCTGCATCGTACCGTTGTCTTCGACGTATCGAACGTTCGGGTTGCTCTCTAAAGCGGTTGCCGCCTTTTTCGGAACACGGATCGTCAGTGCATCGAAATTGAACTCACGAATCACGTCGCTTGCCGCGTCGCGGGCAAGCGTTCGTCCACGCTCGCTTTTGAAACCGACGTTGACCTCCACCAAATCGTTCGGCTTCGCGTTTGCAAAACCAGTAACCGAAAGTGCTGCTGCTGCTCCACCAGTTGCCTTGAGTACGTTTCGCCGCGAAACACCATCTTTGTTGCGTGGCATTGCGAATGCAACAATGGGGTATATTGTATTAAACTTTTCTCTGTAAAAAATATTAATTTATAATATCTAGTCTTAAATTAATACTTCGGGGGTGGAACGTTCTCCCCTACGAAGTAGTCAGTTATCGGACGAATTTAGACCGAGTGCGGCGGCCACATCGACGAGACCGTATCCCTGTTCGTCACCGGAAAGGCCGAGGTCCTCGGCGGTGTCGCGAAGTCGTTGGCGTGCATCCGTATTCGAGTATCCCACAGCGGCCACCTGTGCTGCCGCACCCGAGACGTGTGCCGCCGCCATCGATGTACCAGAAAGCGTCTGATACGTATCGTTGTAGTACGTCGAGTAGATGTCCGAACCGGGGGCGGCGAGTTCGATTTCCGGACCGGTCGAGGAGAACGATGAGAGGTCGTCGCTTTGGTTCGTCGCACTGACCGCGATGACTTCGGGTTCCGCGGCCGGATAGCCGACACAACCGCCGCTACACGGTCCGGAACCACCTGCAGAACCGACGAGAAGGGATCCCTGATTGTAGGCGTATTCGACGGCGTTTTCCACCGTCGAGGACTTGCTTCCACCGATGCTCAAATTGATGACGTCGTAGCCGCGATCCGCTGCCCATTCGATTCCGGCGGCGATATCGGAGTATGACCCGACGCCGGAACTGTCCAAGGCTTTGACCGCGTGGAGGGTCGCGCCGGGTGCGATGCTACCGACACCGGAGTAGTTGTTGACTGCAGCGATGGTTCCAGCGACGTGCGTTCCGTGACCGTTCTCGTCCGACCACGAACTTCCGTGATAGGTCTTTCCGGTCCCGAGGTTCGCTTGCAGGTCCGGATGGTCCGCGTCGATTCCCGTATCGATGACTGCCACGTCCGCTCCTGCTCCGGTATAACCGTTCGTCCCTGCGACGTCGGCGTCGACACGGTCGACCCCCCACGGGAGCGTTTCGGCGAGAGCACGCATTTGGCCGTTTTCTTCGACGTAGCTGACGTCCGGCGCGTTTTCGAGCGCGGCGACCGCCCGTTCCGGTACACGAATAGTCACTGCGTCGATGGATTCGAACTCTCGAACGACTTCGTTCGACGCCTCGAGTGCAAACTGCCGTGCGGATGCAGTTTCGAACCCAACGTTCAGTTCTCGGAGTTCCTCACGTCCGGCGGTAACGCCGCTTCCACCGAGCGCGATGATCGATGCCCCTGTCGCCTTCAGTACGTTCCGCCGTGTCTTGGCTTGTCTTACCATTGCCCTCATAAAGAATATCGGTCGGTATAATTTTTACCATATGAAATTCTAAAATTTATCTATTGACATAATAATACATTCGTAAGGCGAGTAATCCCCGTTCAACATACTAACGTTCACTGCTGCTCAGCGACAGTGAAGAGTAGACAAAAACGGTTACCGGACGATTAGTTGTCGCTGGAGTCGAGACCGAGTGCGGCCGCCACGTCGAGCAGTCCCTGCCCTTGCTCGTTCGCCGGCAGGCCGAGGTCTTTCGCCGTGCTCAGGATTTGACTCTCGGCGTCGCGAGCGGAGTATCCCTGTGCCATCAGTTGGCCGACGGCACCGGCAACGTGCGGGGTCGCCATCGACGTCCCTGAATACGTGTCGTAGCCACCCGGAACCGACGAGTAGATGTCCGTCCCGGGTGCGATGATATCGACTTCCGGGCCTTGGCTGGAGAACGAAGACTGACCGTCACTCTCGTTCGAGGACGCCACTGCGATGGTCTCCGGGTACGCTGCCGGGTAGCCGACACAGTCGGTACACTGGCCGGAGTTACCTGCAGCCGCGATGAGCGAGACGCCGTTGTCGTAGGCGTACTGGATTGCATCGTGAAGTGCGGCGGAACCGGACGAACCACCGAGGCTCATGCTGGCAACGTCCCAGCCTTGGTCGGCAACGTACTCGACACCGGCGGCGATGTCGGAGAACGAACCGCTACCGGCACAGTCCAGCACTTTGACCGCGTGGAGCGTTGCGTTCGGCGAGACGCCGACGACACCTTCCGTATTGTCGTCGCCTGCTGCGATACCGGCACAATGGGTCCCGTGGTTGTTGTCGTCCGACCACGAGTTGTTACAGGAATTGCTGTTCCCGGAGAACGCACAGTTTCCGAAGTAACCGCCGTTGCCACAGGAGACGAAGGCTTTCCCGGAACCGAGGTGGTCCTGTAGGTCCGGATGATCGTCGTCGATTCCAGTGTCGACGATAGCGATGTCGGCACCTGCTCCGAGGTCTCCGTTCGCGTGAGCGACCTCCGCGTCGACGCGGTCGATGCCCCACGGGAGGGTCTCCGCGAGGGCTTCCATCGTACCGTTTGCCTCGACGTAGCGCACGTTCGGGTTCTTTTCGAGTGCGGTTGCTGTCCGCTTCGGCACTCGGATGGTCATTACTTTAATCGAGTTGAACTCCCGAACGACCTCGTCCGCACTGCTTCGGGCCATCGCTCGGCCGCGTTCGCTGTTGAATCCGACGTTGACCTCCACCTTGTCGGTCGGAGCCGCGGACGCGAGACCAGTCGCACCTGCTGCCGCCAGTGAACCGCCGGTGAGTTTGAGTACATTCCGCCGCGAAACGCCATTGGCTTTCCTTACCATACTATTTGTTAGAACCTACCATAGAATAAATATCTTATGATATTAATATAAGACAATTTATTTATAGATTAACTTAAAACTTCTACTCTAAATAAATACTCGGGATAATACGCGTTCGGATCGTCGAAAACCGGCCGACCGGTCAGTTGTCGCTGGAGTCGAGACCGAGTGCGGCGGCCACGTCGAGGAGGCCGGAGCCGGACTCGTTACTCGACAGGCCGATGTCTTCGGCGGTCTGTTTGATCGTATCGCGTGCCCCCGTGTTCGACGACCCGTTGGCCATTAGTTGACCACCTGCGCCCGCGACGTGTGGAGTCGCCATCGACGTCCCGGAGAACGTATCGTAGCCGCCGGGAACGGTCGAGTAGATGTCCGTCCCGGGTGCGGCGATTTCGACTTCCGGCCCCTGACTGGAGAACGACGAGAGGTCGTCGCTGGAGTTCGTCGAACTGACGGCCATCACTTCGGGGTAGGCGGCCGGATAGCCGACACAGTCCGAACATGGACCCGAGTTACCCGCTGCACCAACGAGGAAGACGCCATTGTTCACGGCGTATTGACAAGCATCACGAAGCGCTTGTGATCCCGAAGATGCCCCGAGACTCATGCTCCCGACATCCCAACCCTGGTCGGCGACGTACTCGATACCGGCGGCGATGTCGGAGAAGGTACCGCTGCCGCGGCTGTCGAGGACTTTAACGGCGTGGAGCGTCGCCTCGGTCGAGACGCCGATGACACCTTGGCTGTTGTCCACGGCGTCAGCGATACCGGCACAGTGGGTGCCGTGGTCGTTGTCGTCATCCCAGTCATATCGGCACTTGCTCGGTCCTCCTTTACAGCTGACGAACGCTTTGCCAGCACCGAGGTTAGCCTGCAAATCGGGATGGTCGGAGTCGATGCCCGTATCGAGGATGGCGATGTCGGCACCTGCTCCCGTTTCGCCGTTTGCGTGGGCAACGTCTGCGTCGATGCGGTCGACACCCCACGGCTCGGTCTCCGCGAGGGCGTGCATCGTGCCGTTTTCCTCGACGTAGCGTACGTTCGGGTTGCTCTGTAGTCCGGAAATCGCTTTCTTGGCGACTCGAATCGTCACCACGTCGATCGAGTCGAAGTCGCGAACTACGTCGCTTGCGGCGCTCAGCGCCGCGCTACGACCGCGTCCGCTCTTGACCCCGACGTTGACTTCCACCGTGTCGGTCGGTGCCGCGGACGCGAGACCAGCCGTACCGGCCATTGCCAGTGAACCGCCAGTGAGTTTGAGTACATTCCGCCGCGAAACGCCATTAGCTTTCCTTGCCATGGTATTTGCTACAATCTCGCACCAATTTAAATAATTTACTATTTATAATTATTAAAATAATTGATTTAGATGATTCTAATAACTGCTGGCACGTGCGCACCGACGGATTCAGTCGTCGAACGCGCCTGCCTGTCCGTTCGTTTCGACGTATCGAATTTCGGGATGGTTCTCCAGTTCAGTTCGTTTTTCCCGCGGAATAAGCACCGTCAAAACATCGAGTGAATCGAGTTCGCGGACCACCGAGACGGAGACATCCATCGTCGCTTTTCGACCACTGCTTCCGTCGAAACCAACGTTCACTTCGACTACGTCTTGCCCGGATTCCCCTGTGCCACTCTCAGTCACGGTACGGTAATACACTACACGGGTTATTAAAGCGTTCTGGAACCATTCAAATATAGTTATATTGTACAATTTTAATTACAGAAAATAACAAATCAAAAATTCCACACGTTAGGGAACGCGAACGACACGACTTTTACTTTGCCGGGACGAACCCCTCACCGTGCAAATCGTCGGGTACGACACGGGTGTCTCGGAAGATGGCGCACCTGCTCTGCTGGTGAGCGACGGTGATTCTCTCGTACGCGAGGAACTGGCTCGGGGTTCCAAACTCGAATACACGCTAGGCCAACGACACTGCGCCGGAACGTTCGACGGTTCTGTCCACATCCCTTGTACTCGTCCAAGCGCGCCCTACTGTGATTCCCACACAAGCACGTGGATCTGTGCTCGCTGTACCGGCACCTGTCTCAAGGACGAGATGGACTGTTACGAGGATCACGCGATTTATCTGGCGGCGTTCGCTCCGGCAACGTTCAAAGTCGGCGTAACCCGTGAATGGCGACTCGACACCCGTCTCCGGGAGCAGGGTGCAGACCGCGCCGCGCATCTCCAGACCGTAAAAGACGGTCGAATTGCCCGTCAACTCGAAGCCGAAATCGCTCGCGATTTCACGGACCGGGTCCGCGTCCCGACGAAAATTCGAGACCTCAACCGATCAGTGGACGAACCGGCGTGGCAAAACGCCCTGTCGGCGTTCGACCCGATCGACACGTTCTCTTTCGATTACCGGTTAGAGCTCGACTCCACTCCGGTCCACGAGACGCTGGCCAGCGGAACCGTCATCGGCACACAGGGTCGTGTTCTCGTCCTCGAACACGGAGGGACTGCCTACGCAACCGACATGCGTGATCTCGTCGGCTACGAACTCGAACCCGGTGCGACCGACCGTCGTCTGCAGGCCAGCCTCGGCACCTTTTAGACCGCAGCCTGCCCACGTTCGGTGTGGCCGACGTGACCATCTCGTTCGAGGGCGGGACGCTTCGGGTCGAAACCGAACGTGACGTACCGTTTACCGAACCCGACCCCCGCTCGAAGACGCGGCGTGCTTCGGCGTTCCGATACGCTTCCCTTCTCCACTATCTCGATACACACGACATCACGACGGACGATTCCGTGCTCGATCTGCCGGAGATTCCACTCCTGTACTCGGCCTACGAACTCCGTGAGTATCAGGAAAGTGCCCTCGATTCGTGGGAAAATTCGGACCGACGCGGCGTGCTCGAACTCCCAACGGGAAGCGGAAAAACGGTTATCGGCGTCAAAGCTATCGAACGATGTCAAACACCGGCGCTCGTCATCGTTCCGACCATCGACTTGCTCGAACAGTGGCGGGGAATCCTCGAAACCGAGTTCGATGTTCCGATCGGTCAACTCGGCGGCGGCGAACAGCGCGTCGAAGCCCTTACGGTTTCGACGTACGACTCGGCGTACCTCCGGGCGGACGAGATCGGCGACCGATTCGGCCTCGTCGTTTTCGACGAGGTTCATCACCTCGGCGGCGAAGGCTACCGTGAAATCGCCCGTCTCCTCGCCGCACCGGAACGTATGGGTCTGACGGCGACGTTCGAACGGCCCGACGGTGCACACGAAGTCGTCACGGACCTCGTCGGGCCGAGGGTGTTCGACATCGGCGTGGACGACCTCGCTGGCGATTATCTCGCTCCCTACGACGTAAAACGTCTGACCGTCGAGCTCACGCCCGACGAGCGAGAGCGCTACGAACGAGAACAGGGTGTTTTCACGGATTACCTCGCGCAGTCGAACATCCGGATGCGGAGCGGGAGCGATTATCGGGAACTCGTCAAGCGGTCCGGAAGTGACCCGAAAGCCCGCGAAGCCCTGCTCGCGAAGCAACGAGCGCGGGACATCATGATGAACAGCGAAGGGAAAGTGACTACGCTCGGGGAGATTCTGGAGCGACACCAGGGGGACCGCGTCATCGTCTTTACGGCGCACAACGACTTGGTGTACCGGCTTTCGGAGCGATTTCTCATTCCCGCCATCACCCATCAGACCTCGGCTGCCGAGCGCAGGGACGTTCTCGGTCGATTTCGGTCGGGTGAGTATTCGCGTGTCATCACGTCGAACGTGCTGGATGAAGGCGTAGACGTTCCCGACGCGAACGTGGCCGTCGTCCTCTCCGGAAGCGGAAGCGAACGTGAATTCACGCAACGACTCGGTCGAATCCTCCGGTCGAAGGAGGACGGTGGTCGCGCGATTCTCTACGAAGTCGTGACGGAGGAGACCGCCGAAGTTCGAGTCGCGAACCGTCGGCGATAACGACACCATTCCGGTTGACCCATTCTCGATACGCTCTATTGATGCAATAGTATCGATAGTATGTATTGTTTCCATACTATCTTGGGAGTACTCAATACCCGCTTGGCCGTCCGATCAAACGGGGGCGACCCCATTCACCTCTGACATGGCTTCCGGGGGACCCCCCTTTCGAGACGATGTGACAGCATGGAGAGGACGATGACTCGAGCAACCACTACCGACCCCACGACCGAGGAGTACGAGCTACTGACTGCCAAACAGAAAGAACGGGACGGTACTACCGAAGCGGGAACCGTCCGACACGTTCACGTAAACGAGTCCCAGGTCGTACTTACCCTCACATTCGACTGGACGACCGATTCGGAACGGCTCGTGTACGCTCTCGACGACGCACGTGACGTCCGCAAACTCGAATCGCTGACGGACGAACACGGCTTCGAGTTCGCACAAGTCAGCCATCTCGAAGGCCTTTCGGTGACGGTTCGATACACTGCCGATGGATGGGTTCCAGTCTCTACCCTCGCGTACACTGACGGGGAAGGCTCCGTGTCCGAAACGTTTCGAACGGAACTCGAACTGCTCGCGCGAGAGCTCGCACGGTCGCCCGGCTACGTTCGCCGATTCGTCTCGTGGGGACGGTCGCTGTCCACGAAACAGGCCGTTATCGCGGTTATCATCGTCAAAAAGATACTCGTCATCGCACTCGTCACGGTGATGGTGCTGTAGTTACTGCAAGTCGAGGTTGACGGTGGTGTGTGAAGCGTTTTCGTATTTCGCATATTTGACTTCAAACGGAATCGTCACTTCCTTCGTTTGGCCACCGGGGACGGTTACCTTCGGCGATTTTTCGTGAACCGTTTCGCCGATGATCGTAGATACTTTGAGTGTCGCAGAGGCCGTATCGTCGCCGTTGTTTTTGATGCTCACAGCTACGACGAGGTTTCCGCTGTCGCCTTCTCGAACGCCGTTTATGCTGACGGTTTCCAAATTGCCCGAAACTCTTCGATCACCGTCGTCCGCTTTCTGATTACCGCCGCCGAGAATCGCGGCACAGCCACCGGACGAAGCGGCGACAGCGACGAGTCCGAACCGCTGGAGGGCTTTTCGTCTGCGCATACATCAGACCCATTAGGGCATGCGGAATGAATCTTCTCATTCCGACGCCTTTTGTAGATGCCGAATGTACGTGGTATCGTGCTTACGAAAGACCTGCTCCGGGTGTCACGCGCCGGGGGAGGCTATCATCCACAGTTCGCCGGGCGAACACACCGCCCGCTCTCCGCACGCGTCCTCGGGACCTATCAGGGACACGTCGGAAACCCGCGTTCGGAACTCCAGATCGCTCTCGCCGACCTCGAAACCGATGCCCCGGATTTCAAACTCGTCCGCGGGTTCGCCAAACTGCTCGAACGCGAATCGACCTTCGAGCCACAAGCACCCGTTCCCCCGGAACGTGCTCGAAACGTCGCCTTCGAGGAAGCTGAGGCTGTCGGTGTCACGTGCGACGCCGACCGCGAAACCGCGCTCCGTCGTGCTGGTGACCGACTCGACGCGTCGCCCGAGGACATCGAGCGTTCGCTGTATGCCGACCTGGAAGAGCGACAGATCCTCACGAACTTCGATTCGCGTTGGAACCCCGACGAACTGGTTTCCCAGTACAACCTCTCGCTCGCACAGACCGCGCTGTTCGATGCGACCGAACTTCGGGTTCGAAGCGCCGACCCGAAAGCGCTCGTCTCCGCCGTCAAGCGACTGCGGTTGATGTACGAAATCCGTAAAACGAGCGATGGACGGGAGGTCGTCGTCACCGGCCCGGACGCGCTCTTTCGCGCCACACGACGCTACGGTACACGATTCGCTCGGCTCCTACGAACCGTGGTAAAAGCCGACGAGTGGCATCTGACCGCGACCATCGACGATCACGGAACCGAGCGTGAACTCACCCTTTCCGACGCCGACCCACTGAACGGGCCGGGAACCGACCCAGTCAGCGAACTCGCGTTCGACAGCGAAGTCGAACGCGAGTTCGCGACGAGGTTCGACGCGCTCGGATTGGACTGGAACCTCGTTCGCGAACCGGAACCGCTGGAGGCGGGTTCGCGGGTAATGATCCCCGACTTCGCGTTCGACTATCGACACGCTGATTTCCGCGTCTTCTTCGAAATCATGGGCTTTTGGACGCCGGAGTACGTCGAGAAGAAATTATCGCAACTCGACACCGTGGCGGACGAACTGCTCGTCGCTGTGGACGAATCCCTCGGTGTCGGGGAAGCGATCACGGCACGCGACCACAAGGCGATTCCTTATTCCGACCGGATTCGGGTCAAGGACGTTCGCGATGCGCTCCGACGGTACGAGGAGGAACTCGTCGCCGAGAGTCGGGCGTCGCTTCCGGACGAAATCGTGCCTGAAGCGGACGTTGTTTCATTGGCCGACCTCGCCGCCGATCATGGTGTCAGCGAGGACGCGATAGAGGACACGGCGTTTCCGGAGCACGAACGAGTCGGACGGACGCTGATTCGTCCCGGTGTCCTGGACGAACTGGCCGACGGTATCGAAGACGGGATGGGGTATTCCGAAGTAGGGAATCTCCTCTCCGACGCCGAAATCGACGATGCGAGCGCCGTTCTCTCACGGCTCGGATATACGGTCGAATGGGAGGGACTGAGTGGCGGAACGATTCGAAAACGGTAGCGAACGGATGCCGTCAGATATCGCGCTGTCGCCCCTTCGGAACGAGCGACTGGAGTTCGCCGTGCAAATACAGGCCGACGCCGAGCGGTTCTCGACCGCCCGCGAGTTCGTGACTGACGATGAGGTATCCCCAGTCGCCGTCCCAGTCGAGTTCCTGATCTTCGCCGTGGACGAACCGACGAGCTCGTTGGTCGTCGAGGTGGACGACGTTTCTCGTCGCAAGTCCGCCGAACCGCTGTGCTGCGTTCGTCGTCGGTTTCCAATGTCGCTGTCGCGTGCGAAGGAACGTCATTCCGAGCGCCTCGATTCGAACCGGCGAGTCGAGATCGCCGCGGAGGATCCATATCTTCCCTTTCCCTTTCTCCCAGAAGGAGTAGCCGTCGAATGTTTTCGGTTCGATTCCAAATCGTTCCTCCCACCAGTCGAGTATCTCCCGTCTACTCGCGCGTCCGGGGACCTCCCGCTCCTCCGCGGTCACCGGAAGGCGGTCGAATCGCTGGCCATCGTTCGTCGGTTCCGCACTCGATTTCTCGTTCCGCGATTCGTCGGTCATGCGCCCACCTCCAGTTTCGCGCAGAAGAACCCGCCCGTGTCGTTATGATGCGGGTAGAATCGTTTCGCCTTTCGAATGCTCTCGTCGTAGTCGTCGCCGTGCCACTCGGTCAGTCCGGGTTCGGATCGAAGACCGATGTCGTACTCGACCAGTCGACAGTTCTCGCGCGCGAGAACATGATCAAGGACGGCTTCGTTTTCCTCCGGCGCAAAGGTACAGGTGGAGTAGACGACCTTCCCGCCTTCTCGCGTGGCCTGAACCGCCCGCCGGAGAATTCCCTTTTGAACGCCTGCGACACCTTCGATGTGGTCGAGACTCCAATCATCCAGTGCTGTCGGGTTCTTCCGAATTGTCCCCTCACACGAACAGGGCACGTCCACGAGTGCAGCGTCGAACGACTCGAAATCGAACGGTTTGAGGGAGAAGTTGCGAGCGTCCTGGTTCGTCACCGCGGTACAGGTAACCCCGAGGCGTTCGGTGTTAAATCGCAGCGCGGAGAGACGACCGAGATTGCTGTCGTTGGCGACGATGAGTCCGTCGTCGTCCAGCAATGCGGCGAGTTGCGTCGTTTTGCTTCCGGGTGCAGCACAGGAATCGAGGACGCGTTCTCCCGGTTCGGGGTCGAGGACGAATGCGGGAATCGAGGAGACTTCCTCCTGTCCATGTGTCCACCCGTGAAACGAAGGCCACGTGTTGCCCGGTTTTCCTTCGATTTCGAGCACGTTCTCGTTCCATTCGCGTGATTCCCATTCGACACCCTCGGCGTCGAACGCGTCGGTCACTCGTTCGGGAGTCGCTTTGATGCCGTTTACCCGAACGACCGATGGGAGGGGGCGCTCGCAGGCGGCGAGAAACGCCTCATAGTCGTCAAGGATCGGTTCGTATCGCTCCAGTGCGTCCATTACTCGTCAGTGTGCACGAGAGGCGTTTGTGGGTTTCGGAGCGACGTGACGGGTTCGATATCTGAACGCTCCCGTCTATTTAAGATGAAGCCGACCAAACAATGGTGTATGAGTAATATTACCGTGGTCGCGGAGGACATCGAACTCGATGCACCGACGCTGATCGAGGGACTTCCGGGCCTCGGATTGGTCGGGAAAATCGCCACGGATCACATCGTAGAACAGTTCGACATGACCTACTATGCGGGTCTCGACTGCAGCGGAATCCCAGAAATCGCGGTGTATGAAGGTGATGGTCGGGAGCTTCTGCCACCTGTTCGACTGTATGCGGACGAAGAACGCAATCTGGTCGCACTCAAAAGCGACGTACCCGTCTCGGCCGAGAGTTCACCGCAGTTCGCGAACTGCGTCTCCTCCTGGGTCCAATCGAGGGACGCGACACCGTTGTATCTCAGCGGTCTCCCCCATCAAAAACAGTCAGGTGATGTCCCGGAATTGTATGGCGTCGCGACCGGCGAGGCGAGTTCTTTACTGGACGATCGGAATATCGATTTCCCCAGTGAGACCGGCGCGATCAGCGGGCCGACCGGTGCCCTCCTCCATCGCGCGGGAAAACTCGGTCTGGACAGTATCGGTCTCATCGTCCAATCCGATCCACAGTTCCCCGACCCCGAGGCGGCCCGAACCCTCATCAAAGACGGCATCGCGCCGCTCGCCGACGTCGAGGTGAACACTGACGATCTCGTGGAACGCGCGGAGGATATTCGACAGCAGAAAGAACAGCTCGCCCAGCGCATGCAACAGGCCGAATCGGAGGAGAGTTCGCAGGCGCAACCGCTCCGAATGTTCCAATAAGAACGATTTGCAGTAGCGGTGTGTCGACCGCTGGTTTCTGAGGACGACACATCCCCAGTAACTGACTGATCGTATGATTTTGAGGACGACGCAGCGAGTCGCTATCGACGGGGAAAACAAGAGCTCAATTTCGATTACCCCGTCGTTACGATCTCAGATTCCGGAGTAGTCCTTCGGAATCGCGGTACCGGCAGTAACGTTCTCCCCGTCAGCGCCCGGAATCGAGAGGTGGGTACCGTTCTGCTCGACGGTGAAGTGAAGGTGGGGACCGGTCGAGTTCCCGGTGTTGCCCATGCCGCCGATCTTCTGGCCGCGGGAGACGCTCTCGCCCTGTACCACGTCGAAGCTGTTGAGGTGGCAGTACATCGTCTGGTAGCCGTTTTCGTGACCGAGCTTCAGATAGTTGCCACAGCCACCCGATTCGTAGCTTCGAATATCAACGACGCCGCTACGGGCCGCGTAAATCGGCTCGCCGATATTGCCGTTGGCGCCGATGTCAACCGCGTAATGTCCGGGGCGGGCACCGTACGGTGACGTGATGTAGCCCGTAATCGGCCAGTCGAAATCCGCGCCGCCACCGCCGCCGGACGTGGATTGGAGGTATCGCTCGACGGACCAGCCCCAGACGTTTCGGTCGAGCCAATGGATACCCCACCACGTGTAGCCGTCTTCGGTCGTCGGACCGTTCATTATTTCGCCGACTTCGCCGTCGTTCACCGTAGCGACGATGGGCGACTCAGTGCCTGGTTGTTCCCGCGTGTTCAGTCTCGTGGTCGCGGCGACTCGTTCCCCATCCGTGAACGCGCTTGCCGAACCGCTCATCGCGGCTGGAACCGTAATCGCGGTTGCTGCGGTTCCGATCGATTTTATCAACGAACGTCTGTTGAATTTCTCTTTCATCCATTTCTATACGATAACTGAACCATATTAAATTTTATTTCTAGAATATTGTATTTAATTTGTTACTCGGGGGTGAAGAGCTGGCAACGGCCAGGACCGACGTGCAAGCAGGATACTTTTGCGTCCCTACCCCGTTCGACCAACCATGACCGACAGCGAAGACGTTGATCTCGAACAGTTCTTCCGCGACGTCGACAAAGTGTATTCGGAGTACGAAAACGGCTATATGGATGCCGACGCGGCCCTCTCCGTGCTGGACGACCATCTCGAGACGCTACGGGCACAGGTCGAGTAGCCGAGGAGAAGAATTATCGCCCCCCGCTCCGTGGTTTCGGGCGTATGACCGGCTTTTCGGACAGGGTCGAACACGTATCGATAAGTGGCATCCGGAAGGTGTTCGAGGCCGCAGGCGAGGACGCCATCAACCTCGGCATCGGCCAGCCCGACTTTCCAACACCGAAACACGCGCGACAGGCCGCCCTCGACGCCATCGAATCGGGAGAAACGGACGCCTACACGTCGAACAAAGGAATCCTGGGACTGAGGGAGGCTATCAGCGCGAAGCACGAACGCGACAACGATATCGAAATACCTCCCGAGAACATCATCGCCACGGCGGGCGGAAGCGAAGCCCTCCACCTCGTTATGGAAGCCCACGTGAGCGCGGGCGAGGAGGTTATCTACCCCGACCCCGGGTTCGTTGCCTACGAAGCACTGACGCATATCGCGGGCGGGACGCCGAAACCGGTGCCGGTCCGCGACGACCTGACGATCGACCCAGCGGCAGTCGAGGAAGCGATTACCGAAGACACCGCCGCGTTCGTCATCAACAGCCCCGGCAATCCGACCGGCGCGGTCTCCAGCGAGGAAGATATCCGCGAGTTCGCCCGTATCGCGGACGAACACGATGTCCTTTGCATCACGGATGAGGTGTACGAACACATCGTCTTCGAGGGCGACCACTACTCGCCGATGGAGTTCGCCGAATCGGACAACGTCGTCATCGTCAACGCCTGCTCGAAGACCTACTCGATGACCGGATGGCGACTCGGGTGGGTCGCCGGTAGCGAGCGCCGAATCGAGCGCATGCTCCGGGTTCACCAGTACGTCCAAGCTTGCGCGAGTGCTCCGGCGCAGTTCGCCGCGAAAGGTGCGCTCTCCGGGCCACAAGACCCGGTGGACGAAATGGTCGCTTCGTTCCAGGAGCGCAGGGACGTGCTCCTCGATGGACTCTCGGATATCGGCCTCGAAACGCCAACGCCGTCCGGTGCGTTCTACGCGATGCCGAAAGTTCCCGAGGGATGGGTAGACGAAGTCCTTTCGCGGGGGGTCATCGTCGTTCCCGGTGACGCCTTCGGCGAGAACGGTGCCGGTTACGCCCGTATCTCCTACGCGACAGGTATCGAGGAGATCAAGGAGTCGCTCGAAGTGATGGGTGAAGCGGCGAACGCGATTCGGTAATCGTCGTTGGTCGAAATTCGGCCCGTCGAAACGAGGCGTCTACGGGATTATTTCCCGATTTCGGCTCGAAACGACCCGACCGAGAGCGAACGGGTTCGAAATCGGTAATCGATCCTGAGGTGCATGTCGGCGAACCACGATTTGTACCGAGCGACAGAAACCACCTCCAGAATCAACAGTTGTGCGCTTTCCGTTCGATAAACGGAAAAAACGACTACGGCCACTGACGTTCGTCACGGTCGATTTCCCGGCGACTTATGACACAGTCATCACCAGCACTGGCCACCCTCGTGGTGGTCGTCGTCGTCGGAGTTGCGATGAGTATCGTCGGAATACCCGTCTTCCCGTTCTCCGCAGGAGCACATGCGAACCAAGATGGGGCGACGAACCCGTGCCCGACTGCCGAAACAGTAGCCGGGGGGACAGTTGGCGGCAACGAAACGACGTTCGGTACGACCGACACCATGGAGACGAACCGGACGACGGGGGAAACCGATAGTGGGTTCATAGCGACCGAAACGCGGGACGGCCAGTTTACGACCGGAACGCGGGACGGGCGTCTTACTACTGGAACTCAGGATAGCGGGGTCACCTCCGGAACCGACGGCAACCGAACGGGAACGACACGGTGCCCGACCGTCGAGATACGCGGTTGAAACCATCCCGATACTCCCCCTCTTCGTTCCACACCGTCCTCCACTGGCCTGAGATTTTATCTCCCTTGACCTCGTGGTTCGACGACATGCCCATTTCGCGCCACGGTACCGGCGCAGTTCCTGCCCTTCGTGCCGTCATCTCGCAGATACATCCGGTGTTCATGCTTCCACCCATCGCGGCATCGTGGTTCGGGAGCATGCTCGCCGGAGAATTCCTACTCGTGACGGGTGCACTTCACATGGCCGCCATCTTCGCCGGAGTCTACACGGCCCACGTCAAGGACGGCTACATCGATTTTCACATTCGAGGCGAGGACGACGACCATCCACTCACCCAGTGGGGCTGTAAACTTCTCTTGGCCGGCGCATCTGCGGTCTTTTTCGCCTGCCTCGTCGGTCTCTGGGTCTTCGTCGGAATCGGTGCCGCGCTCATCACGCTTCCGGGGTGGGTCATCGGCTATCTCCACGCGCCACAACTCGACATGCATCCGATTTCCGCAACCAGCGGATATCCGCTCGGCATCGCCATCGCCATCCTCGGCGGGTACTACACGCAAACCGAGACGCTCACCCCGATCGCACTCGCATTCGCTGGCGTCTTCCTCGTCCTCCTCTCGGGCGTGAAAGTCATCGACGACGCGCAGGATTACGAGTACGACCGCTCCATCTCGAAGCGCACCGTCGCCGTCGTTCTCGGGAAGGAGCGAGCGCGAACGACGGCGTTCGCGCTCATGGCGTTTTCCCTGCTCTGTGTCCTCGGCTTCGCCGTCGCACAGGTATTCCCGCCGAGTACAATCCTCGCGGTGCTTGTGTTCGCAGTTATCGCGACCGTCGCTTATCGAGCGGGGCCTGAACTCGCCACGATGCTCCTGATTCGAGGGTCGTACGTCTTCCTCGCGCTCTTGCTCGCGGCGGTTTGGTTTCGGCCGCTCTCCTAATGGTTTTCGTCAACACCACAGCGACCCCCGTCGTACACACTGCCAGCGACCCTCGCGAAACGACCCTGACCGTGACACTTACACCGTCCGCCTTCATCTAACGAGTATACTCGTGACCGAATCAATTCCAACCGAGGAGAAAGCATACGCCTACGTCACCCGTGATATGCGGGAGGCGCGTGAACTGCTCGTGTTCGAACATCCCGACCCCGCGGGTGGCGTGCAGGTTCCGAAGGGTGGTATCGAGGACGGGGAAGCGCCACGGGATGCGGTCGTCCGGGAGGTTAAAGAGGAAAGTGGGCTGACCGAGTTCGAGGCGATACGCTCGCTGACGACCGACGTGTGGCACCACTACGAGAAGCCGAAAGCCTACCGTCGTCACTTCTTCCATCTCGTCGCGGAGGAACGCCGCGACGAATGGCGACACACGGTTACCGGCGACGGCGAAGACGAGGGCGTCGTCTACGACTATTTCTGGATTCGCCCCGGGTCGATGTCGCTCGCACGGGACATGGACGACTACATCGAAAGGGTGCGGAAATAGCGACGATTCGAGCGACCGACACCGTTCTACCCACTCCGCCTCGAACGTCGATTTCGCGACGACGCGCCCGCAAAATCGGCGATTTCGGTCACGTTTTCTTCCCGGCACCACGAGACACACTGTTCGTAGACGGGGATGGAAACCTCACCCGTATCCCGAACGAAACGGCGTTTCTCCGCCCTCAAAAGATACGCGGTGAACGCACGAGTGTGTGTGTGTGTGTGTGTGTCCGTCCGTAAGCGTCCACTTGCCGCCGATATCTCGGACCGGAAGCGGGTCGTCGTTCGGCGAGTCGAAATCGAACCAGCCGATGACGGACTGGAGCTTCGACTCGTCGAGATACGACTGGCTCGGGTGTTCCGACGGCATCGGAACCAGGAACGATTCGGACACGGACATACCTCAACGCTTATTCACGAAAATCTCATCGACACGGGTATGCCCGAATTGATCCACGACGAAGCGGTCGTCAACGGCGTGCGCCTCCATTACGTCGAAGCAGGAGACGGACCACTGGTCGTCCTCTTGCACGGCTTTCCCGAGTTTTGGTACTCGTGGCGCGACCAGATTCCGGCGCTCGCAGACGCAGGCTATCACGTCGTCGCACCGGATCTGCGCGGGTACAACGCCTCCGAGAAACCGAGAGGAGTCGGAGCGTATCGACTCGACGAACTGGTCGGTGACGTCGTCGGACTCATCGACCAGTTCGATGCGGAGGAGGCTCACGTCGTCGGCCACGACTGGGGTGGCGCAATCGCGTGGGAAGTCGCCAGCCGTCACCCGGACCGCGTCGAACGACTCGCCATACTGAACGCACCGCATCCCGACCGGTTTCGTGACGTGCTTCGCACGCCCGAACAACTGCGCCGGTCGTGGTACATGTTCTTCTTTCAACTGCCGTGGCTTCCCGAATTGTTCCTCTCCGCCCGTGACTACACGACGATCGAGGAGATATTCCGCGATGGCACGGAAAACCCGGACGCGTTCGGCGAGTCCGAGGTTCAACGGTATGTCGAGGCTGCGGCACAACCGGGTGCACTGACGGGTGCCATCAACTACTATCGCGCTCTCTTTCGTGAGCGCGTACCACAGGAACTCCGGACGGTAGTCAGCGGTTCTCGGGACGATTCCGACGTTTCCGTCCCAACCCTACTGATTTGGGGCGAAGAGGACACCGCACTCGGAATCGAACTGACCGAGGGGTTGGAACGATGGGTACCCGACATTCGGGTGGAACGACTGCCGGACGCGAGCCACTGGGTCCAGAACGACGAACCGGAAAGGGTGAACGAACTGCTGGTCGAATTCTTCGAGGACTGATCCTATCGGGCATAGTTTTTTGATCGGCACCCCCCGATAGTCGGCCGATGTTGCTCGTGTTGGAAAACGAGGTAGATCCCGAGTTACGCTACTTCGGCCGCGAGATGCGGTCGTATCTTCCGGAGCATACGGTCCACGACTTCGCGAACGAGGGGGGCCATCCGTCGCTGTCCGAAGTGAGTGGCGTCATCATCTCGGGAAGCACTGCTGGAGTGTACGAGCGTGCGGAGTACCCGTGGATGAACGAGGAAATCGAATTCGTCCGCGAACTGGTCGAACGCGAGATACCGACCCTCGGCGTCTGTTTCGGACACCAAATCGTCAACCACGCGCTCGGTGGGTCGGTCGAACATCGCGGATTGACCAACGAACTCGTCCGCGCTGACCTCGCGGACGACCCGCTTTTCGACGGCGTCTCGTCGGTGCTTCCGGCAGTCCACGGCGACCACGTCGTCGAAACCGGCGAGGGAATGGAGACGATCGCCTCGACGGAACACAACGAGCACTTCGCCACCCGACATCGAGACGTGCCGCTGTGGACGACGCAGTTCCACCCGGAGTTGACGAATTCGTTGCGCCCACGAGTCGGGAGGGATTTCGGCTGGCAGGAAACCGACGAGTCGTTCGCCGACGTCACTGGCGAACTGGTGTTCGAAAACTTCGCGCGACTGGTGGAAGACCACGACAGCCGAGATTCTACTTCGCCGTGCTGACTATTTTTATCACGTCGCCCTCCTCCAACTCGTACGAATCGCCGATATCGCGGTTCGTCTTCGCGTTCACCGCATGCAGATAGCCGTCACCGATGTCGCTGTGAACCGCATACGCGAGGTCAACGGGGGTTGAACCGTCCGGAAGCAAGAACGCATCGGGAAGGACGTTACCTTGACCGTCGGTCCACTTCGATTCGTTCTGCACTGGATAGGCCGTGATTCGGTCGAGGAGGTCGTAGACGGCAGTGTCGAGTGCCTCCTGCACGCCGGTTCCGCCCCACTCATTCATGACTTCGCTTATTCGCTCGAGTCCGGCCCGCTGTTGGCCGCTTAGGTCGCCGATGATTTCGAAATCATCGTCGCCGGAATCGTAATTCACGACCCCAGCCTCGACTCCCTGTCTGAGGGCGAGTTCACCCTCCGCGGTTGCGGGAATCACGGGTTTGCCCGTTTCTCGCAGTCGCTCGATGTTCTCCTCGGGCGCGATATCGGCCTTGTTCGCCACGAGGATGATCGGCTTCGTTCTGGCACGGACGTCGCGGGCGAGCGCCTCACGATGCTCGTCCGTCCACTCACCCGGATTGGGAGGATATTCGAGTTCACGGAGGCTTACCCCCACGTCGTGTTCCGTCGCACCGAACCCCGTCAGCATCTCCGAGAGCGCCTCGTCGATGTCGAATCCGGGCGAACGGGATTGACGTTCGACGGTTTCCCAGTTACGCTCGATGATCCCTGCGAGCCACTGGTCCATCTCCTCCTCGATAAAATCGACTTCCTCGACGGGGTCGTAGCTTCCGACTTCGACGGGTTCTCCTTCCTCGTTCGTCCCACCGGATGCGTCCACGACGTTGACGATAGCGTCCGCGTTCGTCAGAGCGTCCAAGAACTGGTTGCCAAGCCCTCTTCCTTCGTGTGCCCCCGGAACGAGTCCGGCGACGTCGAGCAGTTCGATGGGCACGTAGCGTTTTCCGTCGTGGCAATGTTCGTTGCCACATCGTTCGTCGCGTTCCAGACAGGGGCAATCGGTGCGGACGTGGCTCACGCCGCGATTCGCGTCGATGGTCGTAAAGGGATAGTTCGCCACGTCCACGTCAGCCAGCGTTGCCGACTTGTAGAACGTGGACTTCCCGGCGTTGGGTTTGCCCGCGAGCGCGATGGAAATCATGTCCGTCGGTAACAGGGATATCGGGAATTGCCTTTCGGTTTTTCGAGATGATGGTGGGTCATGCTGATCGTACGACGTGGCTAACGAGGGTGAATCGACACACGAACACCTCTTCAAAGGCGGCCACAAAACGCTACCTCGATGCTAGCGTAGAGCGTATGCCATGACGGCAGTGAAAATCATCAAAGTGCTCGGCACCTCCGAAGAGTCGTGGGAAGACGCCGCCCGAGAAGCGGTCGAACAGGCGAGCGAGACCATCGACGAGATTCACGGTATCGAAGTCGAAGACTGGACGGCGAACGTCGAAAACGGACAGATTACGAATTACAAGGCGACCGTCGAAGTCGCGTTCCCCGTGCACCACGACCAGTAGGGAGTGGGGGTACCAACGATTTGACATCCGATTTTTCGAGAAGCGACATCACAGTAACCACTATTCCTACCGGCAGTGCTGTCTCCTGTCGCCATATTCAACTCCGTGAACGCCGAACGGAGAACACCTGCATAGCCATCGATCACCGAACGCACTCTACGGGGTTTCCATCGACCGAAACGCCAGCCATGACTACTACATCCTACCGACCGGGAGTTTGTAACATCAGTCGAGAACAGCAACGTCAGCGGTACGCCGTCGCCGCAATCGCGTTCGTTCTCGCGGGAGGCTACCTCGCCGTCTGGTTCCGCCTGTCGCTGCCGCCGGTGGCACTGTTCGGCCTGTTCATCCCGCTCGCTATCGGTATCGAATGGTTCATTCAGGGGTGGTTTCGGTTCTGCGTTTGGCTTGCGCTGCGAAACCGCTACGATTTCACGCCGTTCGGCGACGAAGGCTCCGTCTCGGATCGGACGAACCGACAGGCCGACCAGATCTCTGCCGCGAAGATCACCGCGGCAGCCATCAGCCTTTCAGCGGTTCTTACCGGGATTTTCGTCGCCTTCGCCGCGCTACTCGGCGTGTGAGTGTTCGAGTTCCGGAACGGTTCGAAAGAACTGAGGGCGACGGTGAAACGAATCGCTACAACTTCACCGCCATCATCACTTCGTCCACGTACTCACCGTTGATTTTGTAATGGTCCTCACGCACGGCCTCGGTCTCCCACCCGTGGGCCTTGAGGAACTCGATGGCGTTCTGGTTGGTCGAGGGAGCGCTCTGGTAGACTTTCTCGTAGTTGTTCGACCCGGCCCACTCCAAGCCACGCTCGAGCAGATGGCTCCCGATTCCGTGGCCGGTGTACTCGTCCAGGACGCCGACCGTCAACTCGGCGGTGTGACTGAGTTTATCCAGTTCCGGGGCGTGCAGATGCACCCATCCGACCACGTCGTCGTTCACCGTGGCGACGAAGAACATCCGTGATTCGAGTTCGTTGTGCCGGAGCAACGCCTCCTGATGGTCGATTTCGTCGGCGACTGTTTCGGCGACGATATAGGTTCCCTCCTCCGCAACCTGTCGAATCGCACCGACGATACCGGTGAGGTCCTCCTGTCGGGCGGGGCGGATGACGAACTCGACGTCTTCGTCGATGAACTCCTCTTCGGCGCCTGTTTCGAGCGAAACCGTGAGGACATCGTCGTCGTCTTCCGAGAGGTAGCCATCTCGCCGCAGGATGGCGACGTGGTGGCGGAAGCCGCCGGGATCGATACGGAGCGATTGCTGTACCTCGTCCGCGTCGGCCCTCCCGTGCCGTTCCACGTATTCGTAGATGCGCTTGCGGTCTTCGTGGCCGAACTCTAGCTTCTCGGAAAACTCCATGCACACTGTTACCATGTATTCCTACTTATTTTTACCGACGGATTAGCCAGCGCGGTGAAAGGTGTAGTGAAGCGTTGTAGCGGAGATTCGAAGGGGTCCGATTCGTCTGCGCCGCTAACTGTTGCTACTTCCGAACTGAACCACTACTGCCCTGCATACACGCGGCTCTGCCGTCGTCTCGCAACGTACGTCTCTCGACTGTCCCGGTACTCCGTTCCATGCAATTCGGAAAGGCGTGGAACACCTCGCCAGTCACTACCCTCAATCGCTCCCTGCACTACTTCGTTTCGTCAATCATCGATCGATGGGGCATTCACGACTCCTGCCATTCGATTCTTGTACTTTCCCGTCGTTTGAGCATCGGGGGGAAAACATGGACTACAGTCAGTTTATCGGACAGGTACAGCACCGACTGAAGTTGGACACACAGGGAAAGACCGTAAGAGCCATTCGCGCCACACTGACGACGCTCGGCGAACGATTGCAACCCGGCGAAGCGAAAGACCTCGCAGGGCCGCTCCCGATGGAAATCGACTGGTATCTCGAACGGGCCGAATCAGGCCAACGGTTCCATTTCGACGAGTTCGTTTCACGCGTCGCCGAACGCGAGGGTATCGAAAATCAGGACGCACTCTTTCATGCGAAGGGCGTGATGTCCCTCGTCGCAGAAGTCGTTCCGGAAGGCGAGTTTCAACAGGTCCGCCAGCAGTTACCGGACGAGTACGACCCGTTGTTCGAACTCGTCGGAAACGAAAACGCGTTCGACTAATTCCGTGTCCGGCGAGCCTCGGGACTCGGAACGTGAGTTAGCAATTGCACGGCGTCGTGGATGTCGTGTGTCTTCACGACGAGTTCCGCGACTTCTCGGACCGTACACTCCGTTTCTATTTCGTAGCCGTAACAGCGCGCGTACAGTGCCAGCCAGTCGTTCAGCGCCTGCTCCAATCGCGTCATCTCCCATTCGTCGAACCGCGCGAACTCGCCCGTCCGTCCCTCTATATACACGGCAACCACATCGCCGACGCCCGAGCGCAGGAACGAAAGCGCCCGTTTTTCGTCCGGCGGATTTGTTGGCGGGTCGAACGACTCACGATCGGCTTTCGCTCGCTTGGCGAGGGTAGCGATTCTGTCGCGGTACTCGGTCATCCGTCCCTCCTCTTCACCCTTGTTTGAACTCGACGCCCTTGTTGCCGCGTGGATGCTCCCACTCCGTCTCGGCGACGATGGCGCACGTTCCACACTCCACGCACGGTTGGGTGTCGAGACTCACGATTTTCTCCTCGTGACCGTTCATCTGTACGGTTTCTTCGCGATAACAGCCGCCGCCGAAATCCTTCGCGCTGACGGGGCAGGCCGACACTGCTGCACCGCTCGCTTCGTAGGAGTCGTTCCGGAGTCGAATGTGCGGGTTGCCCACGTCAGTATCGTAGGTCAGGTCACCGATTCGGTCGGCGAGGCTCTTCGGTTCGACTTCGTTCTCGTCCTCGATTTCGGTGCCCAGTTCCTCCGCGATAACCGTCGGAAGCGTGACGTAGGGCGTCTTCGTATCCGGAATCATCGAGGAAAGGAACGGGGAACTGTACAACCGTTCGAGCTGTTTCTCCATTGCTCCCGAGCGAAGCACCGCCCGTCCGATCGGCGACGAAAGCAGGGAATCAGTGAGGCCGGCCAACTGCTCGTTCTCGCCGAGTTTGCCGAGGGTTCGGTACTGACGCGGTCTGAGTTTGCCCATCACGCCTTCGTCCTTCAGCTTCTTTTCGTAGAGGCGGCCCGCCTTCTCGGAGTCCCCGCGCATTCGCGCCTCCGCGAACGCTTCGGCGGCGAGCGCGCCCGCACTGACGGCGTGGTTCATTCCCTTGATAATCGGCCCCTGCGCCTGCATCTGCCCACCAGCGTCGCCGACGAGAACGAGTCGCCCGCGATGCGGCGCGGGATGTGCTGCTTTCTTCGAATCGGGGACGAGTTTCGCGCTGTACTCCACTTCGTCGTAGTGGCCGTTCAACCATTGGGCGAGCAGCGGATGGGTTAACAGATTGTCGAGCAGTCGGTGTGGCTCCGCCTCCTCCGCAACGAGGCTGTCGAGGTGGAAGACGGTCCCGATCGAAAGGGAATCCTGATTCGTGTAGAGGAAGCCACCGCCCCGAACGTCGTCGAAGAGGTTCCCCGAGAACAGGTGTGCCTCACCCGTGTCCGAGCCGACATCGAATCGATCCGCGATGACGTCCTCGGGCATGTCGATGACGGCTTTGACGCCTTGGAACCACTCTTCCGGTTCGTCCCAGTTCATCAGTCCCGCATCGCGTGCGAGTTCGCTGTTTACGCCGTCCGCCGCGACGATGAAATCGGCTTTGATTGGGTCGAGTTCGTCGCAGGTGACGCCGACGATTTCCCCGTTTTCGCGGAGCAGACCGTTCACCCGAACGCCGGTTAGCAGGCCGCCGCCCGTTTCGCTGGTCATCTCGTGAACCTGATCGGCGAGCCACGAGTCCATCTTTCGCCGGAGCACCGCGTCGGACCACTCCGTGTCGTGTTCGTGGAGTCGGGTGATATCGAACGATTTCACCTTCTCGTCGGCCACGTTGTGGATGTTGTAGCTCGTAATCGGGCGTTCCGCCGCCTCCTCGCGGAAGTCGGGAAACAACGAGTCGATGGTGTATGGAGCCGACTCCTCGGCGTAGATGAGACCGCCGGAGACGTTTTTCGCCCCGGCCTCGACACCGCGTTCGAGGACGAGCGTTTCGATTCCGTTTCGTGCGAGCGTCGCGGCCGCCGCGGCCCCGCCGGGACCGGCACCGACCACGACGGCTTCGTAATGTTCGTAATCCTCTATCATCGTCGATCAGTCATCGTCTTCCGCTACGACCGCACTCAGTTCGCCCGCCTCGACCGCTTCCGTGAGGCGGGGGAGCACATCGAAGAGGTCACCCTCGATGAAGTAATCGCTGAAGTCCCGAATATCGGCGTCCGTATCGGTGTTGATGGCGATGATGGTGTCGGACTCGTCCATCCCGACCTTGTGCTGAATCGCGCCGCTGATACCCGCCGCGATGTAGAGCGGCGGTTGGACGATTTGACCCGTTTCGCCGATTTGGCGCTCCTCGCTCACGTACTGTTCGACGTGACCGTCCACGCTGTACGACGCCGTAACCACGCCTCGTGAAAGGCCGAGATCGGCGTCGTCGAAAGCGCCGACGAGGTCCAACGCGAGCTCGATTCCCTCCGTCGGGTCGTCGCCGATACCGCGGCCGATTGCCACGATAACCTCGCGCCCGGTCAAATCGACGCCCGTATCGAGCGTATCCCACTCCGATACTTCGACGCGATACCAGTCGTCGGGTGTATCGATGTCGTGTGAGACGATTTCGCCTTCCCGTTCGGGATCCGCTTCCATCGCATCGAAGCTCCCCGGAATCACGGAACAGCCTTGTGGGTGGAACTCCCGATCCGGGTTGTCGATGCAGAGGATCGTCGAATATTCGAACCCGGAGAAGTCGGGACGTTTCATGTGAAGGATCCGCTCGAAATCGATCTTCTCGCCGGGTTCTCCCGTTTTGACGGGATTGCTGATGAGTTCGTTGGTGATGGTGAGTCCCGAACAGTCGCTCGCGAGTCCGGAGTCGAGTTCACCCTGTACCTGCGCGGAGAGATCGCGTCCGTTGTTCGTCGCCGGGAAGAGGAAGTAACGCGGTTTGTCGTACTCCTTCCAGTCGGTCTCCGCACGAGCCATGTCCGCGACGATTTCCGTGTACGGCTTGTGTCGGAATCGTTCCAGTCGCTCGTCGTCGTGGTACACTGCCACGTCGGCGCCGAGGGAGATACATTCCTCCGCGAGGTCGCGCATATCGTCACCGACGAGGACGGCCACGACCCGTTCGTCGTCGCCGTACTCGTCTTCGTAGCCGTCCATCAACTCGCGGGCCTTCCCGAGCATCTCCTTCGATACGTCGAGGAGTTCGCCACCCTGTGTCTCGCAGTAGACCCACATGTCGCGGTAGACGCCGTCCTCCAACGCTCTGACGTGTTTTTTGTCCGCGGTGGGGTGACTGAGGCCGTCGTCTTCCTCCTCGTCCGTTTCATCGGACTCGGCTTCGGAATCGGACACGTCCGATTCCGAAGTCGTTGCCTCGCCTTCGTCGGGGTCTTCCACGTCTTCCGCGGTCGATTCGTACTCTCCCTCGGTTCCCGTGTCTCCGGCTTCGTCCGTGCCCGTATCGTCGAGTTCGTCGATTCGGGCCTGGATGACTTCCTTCGCCGTTTTTCGGTCTTTTCCACTCTCCTCGTCGGCGAGCAGGTCGTCCAGCGTGCCGGGGTCTTCGACGGTCTGTACGTCCTCTTCGAGTTCCTCGACGGTTCTATCGCCTGGGTTTACGTCCGTCATGATTAGTCCCCCGTCGCGAACGGCCGCATCGTTTCGAGCACTTCCGCCATCGCGTCCTCGTCGTCGGGCGTGACCATCGTGGCGTCCCGCTCGGCGGGAGCCTTCGGAATCGGGTCAACCGACGACACGATCGTCGGCGACCCGTCCAGTCCGATATACTCCGGGTCGAGATTGAGGTCGGCGTGATCCCACGTCGAGAGGTACTCTTCGTACTCCTCGGCGCGTATCTCCGTCTCGGCTTTCAGGTGCTTTTTCCGGAGTCGGTGGGCCGCCTTTCTGTACGACGGTTCGTATTCGGGGTCGGTGACGATGAACGCCGGAAGCGGCGCGGTGACCGTCTCGATTTCGTCCACGTCTCCCTCCACCAGGCGCTTCGCACGCACTTGTCGCTCGTCTTCGTCCACCTCCATCGCGATGACGTGGGTGATGATCGGATAGTCCAAACACCACGCCGTCTGTGGCCCGGTTTGACCCGTTTCGCCGTCAGCAGTTTTGAAACCTGCAAAGATGAGATCCGGTTCACCGATTTTCTCGATGCCCGCCGAGAGGGTGATTGCCGTCGCCCACGTGTCGGCGGCGGCCATCTCCCGGTCGGAGAGGAGATAGCAGTCGTCGGCGTACACCGTCATCGCTTCTCTAAGGACGTCGGCATAGCCCGGCGGTCCCATGCTCATCGCGCTCACCTGCCCGCCGTGCTTCACCTTCGTTTGGAGCGCGGCTTGGAGGGCGAACTCGTCGTTCGGGTTCATTACGGTCGGTGTTTTTCCCCGTTCGAGGTGACCATCCTCGTCGAACGACACTTGGCCCTCACGGAAGTCCGGAACGCCCTTGGTCAACACGACCGAGTGCATCGATACCTCCTGCCATGAGTGTGTTTAGTTTGCATGCGTCACTCTGTACCAAATCCCCCAGACGTTATTATACTGTCGGAGAACCAACAACTAATTGACATTCTTCCGCGATACCGCTCGCTGACGATGTCTGTCACTCTTGTGAAACAACCACGAGAACGTGTCAGAAATTAGGCTTGTGGGGCAGGACCGTCGGACGTGCTGCGTTCTCGCTTATGGGACGTTTCGGCCGTTTCGACCTCATCTTCGGCGGTTTCGGATTCGTCGGTCGGTTTCCGCTTCTCATTTCGAATCATCGTCATCTCGCCACGGGCACGCATGATTCCATCGGCGGTGGCGTTCTCGTGGAATTCGAGGTCCGTACAGGAAACGTCGCCGAGGATTTCCGCCTCGTCCTCGAGGACGACGGTTCCATTTCGGGTCGTCACGTCGCCGTGAATCCGCGTCCCGGACCCGACGACGATGTCCCCGCGAGCACGAAGGCTGCCGAACACCTCGTTGTCCTCGCCGACGACGATTTCCTCAGCACGGATGTTTCCGTGGAGGCGACAGTCGTCGCCGATAGTTGCGGGAGTCGAGACGCGCCACGCATCGTCGCTGACGTGCGCACCCCGAGGGATGACCGCCGGGTTCGCGTCGCTTCCCTCCAGCATCTCGTCGATGACGTTCTGGGCGGCTTCCTCCTCGCCGAGCCGGAGCAGTTGGGAGAGATAGACGAAGAGAAACACGACGGTCGGCATCGGGTTCCGAATGACGATCCATCCGTTCGCTTCGAAGCCGTCGTCGATGTGAACGTCGTCGCCGATGTCGAGATCTCCGCTGACCATCAATCGTCCGTCGACGTGAACGCGCTCGCCCAAGTACGCGTCCTGTCCAACGAGAACGTCGCCCTCGACTTCCGACCAGAGGTCGAGGCGACAGTCCGCCTCGGCTTCGATATGCCCGCCAAACGTCGTTCGCTCGCCCGCGATGACGTGGTTTCCACGCACGCCGAACTCGACAGTGCTCTGTGCGCCGACGATGATGTCACCGTCGGTTACAAGGTCGTGTTCTTCGACGGTGGTTCCGTCGGGGATCGATAGTTCATCCAGTGGGTCGGAGCGAAGCGGCACACATTCTACCAGCGAGTCCCGCGTAATAAATCCTCCCGAGAACGTCTGACGCTCGTCTGCCGAAATCACTGAAGCGTTTTTGCGACCGCTTCGATTCCACATCGTTTTGTAGCTTTTTTATTTGCCGCGAGCAAACGATGGGGTATGACTTCACTTTCATTCGACGACGAGGGTGTCGATGTAGTTCACGAGGGGACGGAGTTCCGGATGTCGAAAGACCTCATCGAGGAGGCGACCCAGAAGTCCTACTTCGACGTAACCGACCACGAGGTGCTTCGCCTCGTGGAAAAAAACCCAGCGCTCGGCGGACAGGCGCGACGAATCGGCGACATCATCCGATAGCACATTCGGAACGGAGTCCCATCCGATAGGATTTAGGTAATCCCGCCGAAGGGTCGAACATGAACCTTCCAGCCGACTTCGACCACCCCGCGTGGCTGACCGCGGCGAGCACGATCGCATCCTATTTGCTTATTCTCGTCGTTATGACCGTTCTGCTGTTTGGGGTTCCGTACCTGATCTTCAGCGCGTAGGATGCCGGAGTTCATCTCGCTGGCGTAGCTTCTTTGCGTCGTTGTGATTGCCGATGAGTGACCGCCCCCGGTTCGAGTTTCACCGAGCGGTTACTGTCGTCACGATACTAACCGCTTTCGGAGATGCGAAAATCGAAAGACGAAAACCGAAAGGACCGACTGTGGAATACCTCAGGCGAACGTCTTCGAGACTTCGTCGTCCTCGTCTTCCTCTTCGATCTTGCTTTTGGCGTCGAGGAAGTCCTGCATCTTGATTTCGGTACGGTCGTCACGGATGGCGAACATCCCGGCTTCAGTACAGATCGCCTTGATGTCGGCACCGCTTGCGTCGCCCGTCTCGACGGCGAGTCGCTCGTAGTTCACGTCGTCGGCGACGTTCATGTTGCGAGTGTGGATGCGGAAGATCTGTTCGCGACCCTCGTCGTTCGGGTTCGGCACTTCGATGAGGCGGTCGAAACGACCGGGACGGAGGATGGCACGGTCGAGCATGTCGAAGCGGTTGGTCGCCGCGATGATGCGGATCTCGCCGCGTTCCTCGAACCCGTCCATCTCCGAGAGCAGTTGCATCATCGTCCGCTGCACCTCGGCGTCGCCCGACGTTTTCGAGTCGGTGCGCTTCGACGCGATGGCATCGATTTCGTCGATGAAGATGACTGCTGGCTCGTGATCACGGGCGACCTGGAAGAGGTCGCGGACGAGTTTGGCACCCTCACCGATGAACTTGTGGACGAGTTCCGATCCGGCCATCTTGATGAACGTGGCATCGGTCTGGTTGGCGACTGCCTTCGCCAGCATCGTCTTCCCGGTTCCAGGTGGCCCGTAGAGCAGGACGCCGGATGGCGGTTCGATACCCACGTCTTCGAACATGCCGGGGTTCTCCAGCGGCATCTCGACGGTCTCGCGGACCTCGTTCATCTGTTCTTTCAGTCCACCGATATCCTCGTAGGTCACTTCCGGACTCTTGGTGACCTGCATCACGCGAGCGCGAACGTCCGTTTCGTCGTCTAGCGTCTTAACGATAGAAAGAGAGTTGTTGACTGCGACACGGGAGTCGGGTTCGAGTTCGGCGTGCATCTCGTCAGTCACTTCGGTAACGGCTTCCTGATTGTTACCGTGCTGTTTGATGATCACGCCCTCCTCCGTAACCTCCTGGACCGTGGCGACGAACAGTGGCGATTGTTTCAGCTTCTTGTTCTCGTGCGTGAGTCGTTCGAGCTTTTGCTGATACTTGTTGTTCTCCGCGTTCGCGTCGAGGAGTTTGTCCCGCATCTCCTCGTTCTGGGATTCGAGGACTTCGAGGCGTTCTTGGAGCGCCTCTATTTTCTCCTGTCTGGACGTACTCTCCTCGTCGTAGGGGAGATCTACGTCATCCACAGTATCGGTCATCAGTTCCGGGTAAGTGCCTGTCTCTTAAGAGGCTTCGGGTGACAGACCTTTTCGAGGTGTTTTGCTGCCCATCAGGATAATTCCTGAAGGTAATAAACTAGAAAGGGAAATATTATTACCCTGTATTCGGAATAGGTGATTGATGAGTGTGCCAGAGCTATCCCAGTCGAACAATAGTCGGTTACAGGACGCGGATTCGACCGAGGTCGTCCGTGACCTTCCACCGAGTGCAAAGCTAGTCGCAAAAGTATTGGAATACAACGAGACGATGTCCCAGAGTGACCTCGCGGACGAAACGCTCCTTCCGCCGCGTACCGTCCGCTATGCGCTGAACCGTCTCGAAGAAGAAGACCTCGTGGACTCGCGGTTTTCGTTCTCGGACGCCCGAAAACGCCTCTACTCCCTCGACGTCGAATAGACCGAACGTTTTTATCTGAATACGCGGCCAATGGCGGCCATGTCTTCGGAACCCCTGCTTGTCATCTCCACCATCCATCCCTCGTTCTCACGACCGCGTCGTGTCGCTCACGGAAATCATTTAACAGCAGGCGGCCAACGAACAAATCAATGACACGGGTGATTCACACGGGCGACACCCACATCGGGTATCGTCAGTACCATTCGCCCGAACGACGGAACGATTTCCTCTCCGCGTTCGACCGCGTCGTGGACGACGCAATCGAAGACGACTTCGACGCCGTCATCCACGCTGGCGATTTGTTTCACGACCGCCGACCTGGACTCTCCGACCTCCACGGAACGATTTCCGTTCTTCGGAAACTCGACCGTGCAGGGATACCGTTTCTCGCTATCGTCGGAAACCACGAGAGTACCCGCGGCGAGCAGTGGCTCGACCTCCTCGAAACCCTCGGGTTGGCGACCCGACTGGGTGCGAAACCGGTCTCAGTCGGCGACACAGCGTTTTACGGCTTGGACCACGTTCCCGAATCGAAGCGGGACGACCTCGAATACGAGTTCGAGCCCCACGAGCGGGACCATGCAGCGCTCGTCGCGCACGGACTGTTCACCCCGTTTGACTTCGGAAACTGGGACGCTGACGTCGTGCTTACCGAATCGTCGATATCGTTCGACGCGATGTTACTCGGCGATAACCACAAACCGGGAAAAGAGCGCGTCGAGGGGACGTGGGTCACGTACTGTGGTTCGACCGAGCGCGCGAGCGCGAGCGAGCGCGACGACCGTGGGTACAACATCGTCACGTTCGACGAGGACGTGGCGATTACTCGTCGGGGAATCGAAACCCGAGACTTCGAATTCATCTCGGTCGAGCTCGACCGAGAGGAGGGTATCGACCGCGTCCGCGAAGTCGTCCGGGAGTACGATCTCGACGATTCGGTCGCGCTGATTTCCATCGACGGTGACGGCGGAGACGTCACTCATGCGCGCGTCGAGGAGTTCGCATTGGACGAAGGGGCACTCGTCGCACGAGTCAACGACCGACGTGAAATCGAGTCGGAGGACAGTGACCATTCGGTTTCGTTCGCCGACCCGGACGACGCCGTCAGAAAACGGGTTCGTGGAATGGGTCTCAGCGAGACGGCCCACGACGTAGACGAAATCGTTCGAGCGAGCAAAGTTGCGGACTCGAACGTTCGGAGCGCAGTCGAAGAACACGTCATCGACCGTATCTCGGAGGGGATCGAAGCGTTCGAACCCGCTTCCGAGGAGGGGGATGCGGACGAAGGAACCGACGAAACGACTGACGTAAGCGCCAACGGACAAATGAAGCCCGAAAAAGAAACAGGCGACTCCGCAGAAGCATCCGATGCATCGGACCCCACCGATACGGCCGGTGAAACGGCGGATGCAGAGGCGGACACGGCTGCGACGGCGGACGCCGGAGATTCCACCGACAGCACCGACAGCACCGACACCTCGGATTCAGCGGGCACGGCTATCGATGACCAAGTCTCGATGGAGGATTACCTGTGAGGTTCGACCGAATTCGGCTCTCGAATTTCAAATGCTACGAAGACGCGGACTTGCATCTCGACACGGGTGTCACCGTCATCCACGGTCTCAACGGGAGCGGCAAATCGTCATTGCTCGAAGCGTGCTTCTTTGCCCTCTACGGTGCGCGAGCACTCGACCGAACGTTGGAAGATATCGTCACCATCGGCGCGGAGGACGCCGAAGTCGAACTGTGGTTCGAACACGCAGGCGGCAACTACCATATCCATCGTCGAATTCGAGCGACTGGGGATTCGGCCCAGACCGCAAAGTGCGTCCTCGAAACCCCCGAGGGCAGTTTCGACGGTGCACGGGACGTTCGTAACCACATCACCTCGCTGTTTCGCATGGATGCGGAGGCGTTCGTCAACTGTGCGTACGTCCGTCAGGGCGAAGTGAACAAACTCATCAACGCGACACCGACCCAGCGGCAGGACATGATAGACGACCTCCTCCAATTAGGAAAGCTGGAGGTGTATCGGGAACGGGCTAGCGATGCCCGCCTCGGCGTCAAAAGCGTTCTCGACGACCGCCGTGGTAGTCTCTCCGAACTCGAATCACAAATCGAAACGAAGGAGGAAAAGGATCTCCACGGATCGCTGAACGACCTCGAATCGAATCGGAAGGAGACGGAAGCCGATATCGAACGGTACGAGAAACAGCGCGACAACGCTCAACAGACCCTCGATGACGCGAAAAACGTGCTCGAAACGTACGATGAAAAGCGTGACGAGCTATCGTCACTCGAGGACGATATCGAAACGCTGCAGACGGAGATCACGGAAACCGAACAGGAACGAGAAACCGTCCGAGGCCAGGCAAGCGAGATACGGGAGCGAATCACGGAGTTGGAATCGGACGTCGATGCCGCGCTCGACGAGACGGAACTCGATACGGCGACGGAAGATGCCATCGACGCACGAATCGCCGAACTGGATGCGAAAGACGAGGAGGTAAGCGAGGAGCTGGAAGACGCCCGGATGAAAGCCCAGATGTTCGACAATCAGGCGTCGAATCTCGCCGAACGCGCGGACGAACTCGAAAAACGAGCGCAGGAAAAACGAAGTCGGGCCGAACACCTCACCACGGAAGTCGAGAGTGCGACTACAGAACTCGAAAACCGCCGCGAGAAACTAACCGAACTGGATACCGAAATCGAATCACAGCGCGAAACGTTCGAGGACTCGCCGGTCGAATTCGGGGAAGCAGACGACCATCTCGAGTCGCTTCGAGTGGAACTAGCCGATTGTCGGGAGGATGTAACTGAGTGCCGAACGAAACTCCGAACCGCGAAGGAACAGGTCGAGGAAGCGGAAGAGCTGCTTTCGGCGGGGAAATGTCCGGAGTGCGGACAGTCGGTCGAAGAATCGCCGCACGTCGATACGATAACCGAAGACCGTAAACGGGTGACGGAACTCGAATCCCAACTCGATGAACTCCGCGAAAGACGGACGGAACTCGAATCGAAAATCGAGACCGTCGAATCGCTCGTCGCCGCGGAAAACCGCGTCCACGAACTCGAAAACAACCAACAAAACGTCGAACAGTTGATCGACAGCCGTGAGACAGCGATCGAGGAGAAACGAGAACAGGTCGAAACCCTCCGCGAGGATGCCGAGGAGCTACTCTCCGACGCGGAAAGTCGAACGGAGGATGCGGCGGAACTCGAATCGAAGGCTGAAACGCACCGTGACACCGTCGAAGAGCTCGAACGGGAGGAGGAGGTGATTGTCGAGTCGCGCGAACAAATCGAGCGAATCCGATCGCTGCGTGGGGAAATCGAGGATTTGGAAGGGGAACTCGAGAGTTTCAGCGAGAAGCGAACTCACCTCGAAGCGTTGAACGACCAACGGCGAAGACGTCTCGCCGAAAAGCGGTCGCGGCACGCGGACCTAGCGGAGACGTACGACCAATCCCGTGTCGAAGAGGCACGCGAGAACAAGAAAAAGGCAGAAACGTATCTCGAAAAAGTGGAAGCGGAGTTGACTACCCTTCGTGAACGACGTGATGATCTCATCGACCGAATCGGCGGCGTCCGTGGCGAAATCGAGGCACTCGAAAACCTACGTGACCGGCGTGACGCCGTCGAATCGCGCGTGTCCGCGCTTGAATCGCTGTACGATGAATCGGCCGACCTACAGGCGATGTACGGCGATCTGCGTGCGGAACTCCGCCAGCGAAACGTCGAAAGCTTGGAACGAATGCTGAACGAAGTATTCGACCTCGTTTATCAGAACGATTCGTACTCGCGCATCGCCCTCGATGGCGAATACCGCCTGACGATCTATCAGAAAGACGGTGAACCCCTCGATCCCGAACAGCTATCCGGCGGCGAGCGAGCGTTGTTCAACCTCAGCCTGCGATGTGCTATCTATCGACTCCTCGCGGAGGGCATCGAAGGAAACGCACCGATGCCGCCCCTGATACTGGACGAACCTACGGTGTTCCTCGATTCCGGTCACGTTTCACAGCTCGTTACACTCGTGGATTCGATGCGCGAACTGGGCGTCGAACAGATAATCGTCGTCAGCCACGACGAGGAGTTGGTCGGTGCCGCGGACGACCTCGTACAGGTAGAAAAGGATTCGACGACGAACCGGTCGCACGTCGAACACGGCGATTCACTGGTCGAACTTTTGGGATAGGTGTTCGAGCCCTTCGATCGCTGTGTCGGTCAATTCGTACCCGCGTTCACCAGCTACGCGACACTCGCGAACGAGCCCGGCGGCACGAAATTCGGCAAGGAGACCGTGGAAATCGCTCTCGCAGAGAGCATACGATGTGAGGAGTTCCCGAACGGGCACCGCCCCTCGGCTTTCGAGTTCGAGCAACAACCCGATCGACCGCTCGCTGTGGACTGCGGTAAGGATTCGACGAGTCGGCGATGGCACCCTGCGAGCGGCTGTTTCCAGCGGTGACTCACCCTCCACCGACGTGAGTCGCTCGTTTTCGAGGTATGTCTCGTCCCCCGTTTGCGGGTCCCGGACGAGGCTCGATTCGCCGGATCGTTTGACGAGAAGGTATCGGCGACCCGATTCGTCGCGAACGGTTTGCATACTATAACTAGTTGTTTCGGTCGGTTAGTCCTTCTGGAACGATCGATAGCGACTGTAACCGCGTGTGAACGCTATGATACCGATGGCGATGAGGAGACCGCCAAACGTCCATCGCCGTTCGAACCCGACGAGCATGAGTCCGAGACAGAAGGTGAACAGGGCGATGTTGAACAGGATGACCTGTGCCCAGAACTCCTTTTGTATCTCCGGGTCCGCATCCCCGTCGATGGGTTTCGGCGCTGCTGGTGGATTCGTCTCGAATCGGTCGGATGGGTCACGAACTTTCGGAGCCATATCCGGCTCGTCGATATATCCCGGGTCGTCCGACCCGTCGTCGTCGTGACCGAATTTATCGAACACCAGCCAGATGTATTGCGCGTAAAAAGAAAAACGTTCGGAGTCGGAGTGATTCGCCGATTCAGACCTGTTTCTTCAATGTGACCGCACTCGACGACTTGAGCCAACCGAGCGGATTTTCGGCGTCATAAAATACGACACCGTCCTCCGTCTCATAGGCTTCGATCGAACTCATCGGCTCATCGGGAGCCGGTAGCTCGGTTTCTGCGCGGTCCAGCGTTCCGTCATCAGTTGCACGGTCAGACATTGGCTTGACCTCAGCCTATGCTATGCGTTAGCATATTAAGTCTCTTTCCCTTCAGGCACTGTTTCAAACGGGAGGGTTTTTACCGGGAAGCGCCAAAAACAACCGACATGACTCAATCTGGGCTTGGTGACTTCGCGGGCGGAGACGAGCGCCCCGCGGCAGAAGCCCACGCCGTTGCAGGAAACGACGACACGACGGCAACTGTCGTTGACGCCGATACGGACTGGCTTCCGGATTCGCAAGGTGAAATCGAACTGGCAGTCACGCAGGTCGATTACACCATCGAAGGATACGGTGACGACGAAACGCCGATAATCCACGTCTTCGGGCGCACTCCGGACGACGAACACGAGCACGTCCGTGTCGTCGGATTTCGGCCGTACTTCTATGCACCGACGAAAACGCTCACCGAGGAGAAACTGAACGACGACCGTCTCACTGGTTCCGAGGAGGGGTACGAAAGTATCCGCGGCGAGAAACTGACGAAGATATTCGGTCGGACGCCACGCGACGTAGGGAACATTCGCGACCAGTTCGAACACTACGAAGCGGACATCCTGTTCCCGAACCGCTTTCTCATCGACAAGGACATCAAAAGCGGCATACGCATTCCGGAACGTCGGCAGGAGGACGGCGACCTCGTCGTTCAGGAGAACGAAGTCGAAGCAGCGGAGGTGCAAGCAAACCTTCGTGTCCACACGTTCGACATCGAGGTGGACGACCGCTCCGGCTTTCCGGAGGACGGTGAAGAGCCGATAATCTGTCTTACGAGCCACGACTCCTACCGGGACGAGTACATCGCGTGGTTGTTCGACGCACCCGATGGAGATGCCGACCTGCCGGACGGCCTGCCGGACTACGAACCGCTCCGCGACGGCCCCGAAATCGACGTTCGAACGTTCGAGGAAGAAGAAGCCATGCTGTCGGCGTTCCTCGACTACATCGACGACACCGACCCGGACGTGCTTACCGGTTGGAATTTCGACGACTTCGACGCGCCGTATTTCTTAGACAGGTTGGAACGACTCGACGGCCAACATCACGACTACGATCTCGACTACGAACGGCTCTCACGCGTGAACGAGGTCTGGCGGAGCGATTGGGGTGGTCCGACCGTGAAAGGTCGCGTCGTCTTCGACCTGCTGTACGCCTATAAGCGAACCCAGTTCACCGAACTCGACTCCTATCGACTCGACGCTGTCGGTGAGACGGAACTCGGCGTCGGCAAGGAACGCTACGCTGGCGACATCGGCGACCTCTGGGAGGAAAACCCCACACGATTGCTGGAGTACAACGTTCGGGACGTGGAACTCTGTGTCGAACTCGACAAAAAGCAGGACATCGTCACCTTCTGGCGGGAGGTCGCCTCGTTCGTCGGCTGTAAACTCGAAGACGCAACGACGCCCGGCGACGCGGTGGACGTGTACGTCCTCCACAAAGCGCACGGTCAGTTCGCGCTCCCCTCGAAGGGACAGTTCGAGGCCGAGGATTACGAGGGGGGTGCGGTGTTCGATCCGATTACCGGCGTCAAGGAGAACGTCACCGTGCTCGACCTGAAGTCGTTGTATCCGATGTGTATGGTGACGCTCAACCTGTCGCCGGAAACCTCGGTCGATCCCGAGGCGTACGACGGCGACACTTACGTCGCGCCCAACGGGAGCCATTTCCGGAAGGAACCCGACGGTATCGTCCGGGAAATCATCAACGAGACCCTTTCCGAGCGTGAGGAAAAGAAATCGCTTCGGAACGAACACAGTCCCGACAGCGCGGAGTACGAAATCTTCGATCGTCAACAGGCCGCGGTGAAGGTCATCATGAACTCGTTGTACGGCGTACTGGGCTGGGAGAAGTTCCGCCTCTACGACAAGGAGATGGGTGCTGCCATCACCGCGACCGGCCGGGAAGTCATCGAGTTCACCGAGACAGCGGCGAACGAAATCGATTACAACGTGGCGTACGGCGATACCGACTCCGTAATGCTCGAACTCGGGGGCGACATCGAAAAATCAGAAGCGCTAGACCAGTCGTTCGAAATCGAGGAGCACATCAATGCGAGATACGACGAGTTCGCACGCGAGGAACTGAACGCCGAGGAACACCGCTTCCAAATCGAGTTCGAAAAGCTGTACCGCCGGTTCTTCCAGGCGGGCAAGAAAAAGCGCTATGCGGGTTATATCGTCTGGAAAGAAGGCAAGGACGTGGACGATATCGACATCACCGGCTTCGAGTACAAACGCTCGGACATCGCCCCGATCACGAAGGAAGTCCAACGGCGGGTCATCGAAATGATCGTGACCGGGGAGGATTTGGATGACGTGGAAACCTACGTTCACGACGTTATCGAGGACTTCCTCGGCGGCAACGTCGATTTGGACGAAATCGCTATCCCCGGCGGAATCGGCAAGCGACTCGACAACTACGACACCGACACGGCACAGGTTCGCGGCGCGAAGTACGCCAATCTCCTCCTCGGAACCAACTTCCAACGCGGGAGTAAGCCGAAACGACTCTATCTGAAGAAAGTCCATCCGTCGTACTTCGAGCGAATCGAGCGGGAGAGGGATTTGGATGCTCGACCGGATACGCTGTACGGCGAGTTCAAACACGAACAGGACGTTATTTGCTTCGAGTACGCGGACCAGATACCCGAGGAATTCGAGGTGGACTGGGACAAAATGCTCGATAAGACGCTCAAGGGACCGATTGCACGCGTCCTCGAAGCACTCGATATTTCCTGGGAAGAAGTAAAAACGGGCCAGCAACAGACGGGCTTGAGCAGCTTTATGTAGCTGGGTTAAATGGCACAAGATTGAGGATAAACTGGGCGAGTTTCCCGATATAGAAAAAGAATTTTTTCTTTCCAGAAACCGATTGCATACGAATGCGAAACCGTTATGAGACGATATACCCTTGCTTCATACGTCTTAGGTGAACCTAACATGGCAACGCTTGAACTAAAAAATGTCCACGCAGAGGTCGTGGAAGAAGGTGAAAAAATCCTCAACGGCGTCGATCTCGAAGTAGCATCCGGCGAGATTCACGCCCTGATGGGACCGAACGGGAGCGGAAAATCGACGACGTCGAAAATCGTCGCAGGACACCCTGCCTACGAAGTTACCGAAGGTGAGGTACTGCTCCACATCGAAGAGGACGAGTTCGACGACATCGAGATTCCGGACGACCTGCGCACTTGGAACCTTCTCGAACTGGAACCGAACGAGCGTGCCGCGCTCGGTGTCTTCCTCGCGTTCCAGTACCCCGCAGAAATCGAGGGCGTCACGATGTCGAACTTCCTCCGTACCGCACTCAACGCGAAACTCGAAGATCGCGAAGAGCTCTTCGAGGAAGACGACGGGGAGGAAGAAGAGGAAGAGGCGGGCTACGACACCAGTCCGATGGAAGGCCCCGCCGACGACGGTGAAGTCAGTGTCGCCGAGTTCCAGGAACTCCTCAAAGAGAAGATGGAACTGCTCGACATGGACGAGAAGTTCGCGATGCGATACCTGAACGCTGGCTTCTCCGGCGGAGAGAAAAAGCAGAACGAGGTTTTGCAGGCCGCAATCCTCGAACCGTCCATCGCGGTGCTCGACGAAATCGACTCCGGACTGGACATCGACCGTCTGCAGGACGTTTCGAACGGAATCAACGCACTGCGCGACGAACAGGGTACTGGTATCCTCCAGATTACCCACTACCAGCGTATCCTCGACTACGTCGAGCCAGATACGGTTCACATCATGCTCGACGGGGAAATCGTCATGGAAGGCGGACCGGAACTCGCCGAGGAACTCGAGGACAAGGGATACGACTGGGTCCGCGACGAAGTCTACCAGACTGCGTAAGGTGATACTATGAGCTCAGAACAGGACCACTTGAAAGAGACAGATACCGAAGAACGGTTCGAGTTCAAGAAAGAACAGCGGGCCGCGGTCAAATCCGACAAGGGTCTGACCGAAGAGGTCGTCCGCCTCATCAGCGAGGACAAGGACGAACCCGAATGGATGCTTCAGCGGCGTCTCCGCGCACTGGAACATTACCAGAACATGCCCCTGCCGACGGACTGGCCCGGCCAGCCCGACTTGACAGAACTCGATATAGAAGAAATCGTCCCGTACATTCGACCCGACGTGGAAACCCGCGGCGGTGCCGACGATTGGGACGACCTCCCGGACGACATCAAGGACACGTTCGACAAGCTCGGCATTCCGGAGGCGGAGCGTAAAGCGCTCTCCGGCGTCGGTGCCCAGTACGAGTCCGAGGTCGTCTACCAGAACATGCAGGACCAGTGGGAGGAAAAGGGCGTCGTGTTCATGAACATGGACCAAGCGGTCCAAGAACACGAGGACCTCGTGAAAGAGTACTTCATGACGAAATGTGTGCCGCCAAGCGACAACAAGTTCGCGGCACTCCACGGTGCGGTCTGGTCCGGCGGGTCGTTCGTCTACGTCCCCGAGGACGTGACGGTGCAGATGCCCGTCCAGGCGTACTTCCGCATGAACTCCGAGGGGATGGGGCAGTTCGAGCACACGCTCATCATCGCCGAGGAAGGTTCCGAAGTCCACTACATCGAAGGCTGTTCCGCGCCGAAGTACGGCCGACACAACCTCCACTCCGGCGGCGTCGAAGTGTTCGTCGGTGAGGACGCTCACGTCCAGTACTCGACCGTCCAGAACTGGTCGAAGAACACGTTCAACCTGAACACCAAGCGCGCCATCGTCGAAGCCGGCGGCCGCATGGAATGGGTGTCCGGAAGCATGGGTTCGAAGGCGACGATGCTGTACCCGTGTTCCATCCTGAAGGGACGTGGCGCGAGCGCAAATCAGATCTCCATCGCGTTCGCTGGCAAAGGTCAGAACATCGACACCGGCGCGAAGGTGTACCACAACGCGCCGAAAACGAACTCGACCATCGAGTCGAAATCCATCAGCAAGGACGGTGGCCGAACGAACTACCGCGGTCTCGTCCACATCAGTGATGGTGCGGTGGACTCGTCCACGTCGGTCGAATGTGACGCGCTGATGTTCGACAACGAATCCACGTCGGACACCATGCCGTACATGGAAATCAACGAAGACCGCGTCGACGTTGCCCACGAGGCAACGGTCGGTAAAATCGGCGACGAGGACGTGTTCTACCTCCAGAGTCGCGGGTTGGACGACGACGACGCGAAACAGATGATCGTGAGTGGCTTCATTGAGCCCATCACGGAAGAACTCCCGATCGAGTACGCGGTCGAACTCAACCGCCTCATCGAACTCGAAATGGAGGGGAGCCTCGGATGAGCACGCAGGTACACAGCACGCTCTCGGAGGAAACCGTTCGCGAGATTTCGAGCGACCTCGGCGAACCCGAGTGGCTGCTCGAAACCCGGCTCGACGCGCTCGATTCGCTTTCCGACATCGACATGCCGGACGTTATCCGGACGCCGGGACGCGACTGGACGAACCTCGACGCGCTCGACTACGAGAGCTTCGTCGACCCGCTTTCCGCGACCGAAGAAAAGGAGCGAGTCGAACCGGAAGGCGTCTCGGTCCTCTCGATGGCGGACGCGCTGGACGAACACGAAGACCTCGTCAAGGAGTACTTCGGTTCGGTCATCGACCCACAGGAGAACTACCTGACGGCGCTCTCGACCGCGCTGTTCACGACTGGCACGCTCATCTACGTCCCGAAGGGCGTCGATGCGGAAGACGTGAAAATCCGGACGACGATGCAGAGCCAATCGCTGTTCAACTACACGCTCGTCGTCACCGAGGAATCGAGTTCGGTGACGATTCTGGAGCGACAAGACAGCGAAGAACTCTCCGGCGAGCGCTACTACAGCGGACTCGTCGAAATCGTCGCTGGCGAGAACAGCCACGTCCAGTACGGCTCCCTCCAAGATTTGGACGAGGAGACGTACAACTACACGCTGAAGCGCGGCAACACCGCAGATTACGCCACGCTCAACTGGATCGAGGGCAACCTCGGGTCGCGTCTCACGAAGTCCTCAGTCGAGACGAACCTCGACGGCGAAGGCTCCGAGACGAAGACCGTCGGCGCGTTCTTCGGTCACGACGACCAGCACTTCGACGTAGCAGCCCGCGTCTGGCACAACACCGCACACACGACCGCAGACCTCGTGACCCGTGGCGTGCTCGACGACGAAGCACGCTCCGTCTACGAGGGCGTGCAGGACGTCGGCACCGAAGCATGGGACACCAGTTCCTACCAGCGTGAAAACACGCTCATGCTGTCGGACGGAAGCGAGGCCGATGCGTCGCCGAAGCTCATCATCAACAACCACGACACGGAAGCGAGCCACTCCGCGACGGTCGGACAGGTCGATAAAGAGGACCTGTTCTACATGACCTCGCGCGGCGTGCCCGCCCAACTGGCGAAGGACATGCTCGTCGAAGGATTCTTCGTCCCCGTTCTGGACGAAGTCGAAGTCGAAGAACTCCGCGAAGACCTCGATTCGAGAATCGTCGAACGTCTCGGTAACTAAGCCGTTTTTCGTTTTCGGGGCGTCTTTTTCGGAAGCTGCATCAGGGAGTGTTAAGTTTCCCCACCCCTTTTCCCGAGGTATGAGTGTGGGTCAGCGCGTCTCATCGGACCGCCAACTCGCGCGCTTACTCCAGATCGGTGTCGTCTTGGAGGAACTCGTCGAAGCACGGGCGGCGCGCCATTTCGAGTCGCTACCATCCCGTGAGCAGGACGAACTCCACAAGGATGTGCGCGAACTGCTTTCCGAATCCGGTGAAGAGTCAGCAGAACATCGGGAACGTCTCGAGTCACTCATCGATGAACTCGATGCTGAGACGATCCCGTTCGAGGAAATCGAACTGTTGGTCGGCGAACAGTACGCCCAGACCGCCCCGGACGATTTCGATGGCGTCCTCTACGACCAACTGCACGGCGAAGAGACGGCATACAAGTTTTACGACGATCTCATCACGGCTATCGAGGCGAGTGAGGCCACGTTCGCGCTCGACCGTGACCGGCTGCTCGAAACGCTCACTGCGATTCGAGCGGAGGAAGCTGAGGGTGTCGAGGAAGTGGCGAAACTGATGGAGGCCAGAGAATGAACACCGCAGACCAGTACCTCAAAGCGATTTATCTCGTCCAACGCATCGAAGATGGACCGGCGGCGACAGGCGTCCTTGCCGACCGACTCGACGTGAGTCCCGCGAGCGTCAACGAGATGATCGGCAAACTCCAGGACCGCGGACTCGTCGAACACGAGAAGTATCGCGGTGCAACCCTCACTGACGACGGCGAAGAACGCGCCAGCGACGCGCTTCAAACCTACTGCATCCTCGAACGCTTCCTCGCTAACGTCCTCGAAGTCGATGAGTTTCGTATGGAGGCAAAACAACTCGAAAGCGTTATCGACGAAACGGTAGCGGAGCGGCTCGATACGATAATCGACCGCGAACCGCAGTGCCCGGACTGCTTTCACGCTGAAGAGGACATGTGTGCGTATTTGATTGGCGAGGGTGAAGCGGACTGAGCGAGGATAACGGGGGCGAAATCGGACAGTGAGGATTTTCAGTTGAGGTTCGCTAACAACATCACTGATGAGAAACTATTTCCAGCATCATAGTCGATATTGACTAGTAGTTGACTGCCCAACATGTGGTGAGTCATTCGATTCACGACAAGGCGTGCGCATTCACCACGCATACAAGCATCATAAGAAGCTCCCAAACCGAACTTGTGCTGGCTGTGAAGAACACTTCTACGATGAGAAAGCACAGAAACAGTTTTGCTCAGATTGCTCACCGAACGCTGGCGAGAACAACGGAAACTGGAGTGGTACAAAAGAGGATTCTATCTATCGAACATACGACACCGTGTTCAGATGTCATCCATCAAACAAAGAGAGGGTGTATTGTTCAGAATGTGTTAGCGCAGCAGACGGGAGGCTCTTGAGCGGGACGATAGAACCTGCCAGAGATGCGGTGCCACCGTGTCAGAACTCGGTCAAACACCAGATATTTACCATCTAACCAGAGTTCGTGATTTCGAGAACTCACAGGATGTACACCTCCTTACGAACGTCATCACGCTCTGTCAGAGCTGTCATCGAAATGTCAAAAAAGGAAATGCTACTCTTTCGGTGTAACAGGTCGAAAAGTAACGCACTTGTATGAGGAGGCACTATCCGAAGACGCAATCGAAGTCCCGTGGTGTAGCGGCCAATCATAATGGCCTTTGGACGTGACTGGTGTTCCAGTTGCGGAAGACAGCCATTGACGGCGGTTCGAATCCGCCCGGGACTACTACTTCGAACTTAATTTTCCGCAGTGTTTCCTATGTAAAACGACACTTCCTGCTGGTTGTCCTTTCGTAGCGCGCTCTATATGTACGACAGTCAACGGTAGCGGATCTATCGAACTACTTCGTTAGCAACGATATCAAAAACGATATGCTAAAAATCGCGTTTTATTCCGAACTGTACTGGACAGTCCCTGTCCACCTGCCGTACAGATCGTCAGTTTTCTTGTCTTTGTCCAGCATGAGTACTTCGACTTCTAGCATGCCGGAGTCGAACTGCTGGAATGCACCCTTGTCGATTTCGACAGTGTAGGTTCCTTCATCGTGCTGGAATCGAACGCCGCCGCGTGCAACGCGCTCGCCGTTGATTCTAACGAGGAAGTACGGGTCGCCGTCCACAAGCGGTTCTGGGTCCACACCCGGAAGGCTGGTGTTCGCCACGATTTCGACGTCGAAGTTGGAGACACCGTTACCGTTCTTGGCCTGTACTTTGTTGACGACGGTGACGCTCTTGATACGGTTGTTGTCACCGATCTTGTCGTCGATCGGGGTATTCGGCCCCTTCGGTGGCTCCCACTCTGCTACAGTCGTAGTGGCGGTCGTGGTCGTTGTGGTCCCAGCCGATGTCGAGGAACTCGTTGGTGCGGTACTCGTCTGGGTTGCGGTACTAGACGGGGCATCCGTCGTTGTCGTGGTCGAAGTTGGGTCGTCCGACCCACCGATGCCGCTACAGCCAGCGAGCACGACGGCAAGTACAAGGACGATAACGGTCAAACGATGGCGATTCATATGTCGTACGTCACTATTTGGGAGATGAGCCTAAATATTCTTCTGCCAGTTTCAATCACTCGTTTCGTAATATTCATGCTGTCATTACCGACGGTAACGACAACACACCCGCAGAGAGCGGCTGTACGACGAAACAGTCGCTGATGCGGGATAATCGACACTGTCGAAATATGGGTGCGTTATACTGGATTTGGAGGCGGTAACGATAGCCTATTCCGATTCAATCGAACTCGTTATTTTGTTTTATATTGGTGACAAGTAGAAACAAAGCATATATCCTTCGACTCCATCTGTAATATCTACCATCGAATTGAGAACATCATGCAGTATCAACAAAATGGACGCTACGAGATGACTGTTTCGGACGCAACGTATACTGACGACGACACCTTACAGATTTCGCTCACGTTCGGTCTTGATGAGACACCTCCACTGGATGAGCTACTTACGAAGGGCTACGTCAAACTCAGTGTGTACGATAACGACGAGTTCGTGGAAAACGGAACGATAACATTGTACAACGCTCTCCATTGCTGAACCGAGCCAAGCCGTGTCGAAATGGACGTATCTCAAGAAAGCGATGACTGCTCCCAGTTATGGATAGTGTCGGTAAAAGTAAGGCCCCCCCTGGTCCCCGTTCAGAGTCGGTCGCGTCCGTTACGACGCGAAGTATTGGAACTCGGTCGAACGACTTTAATTTTTTCTATCAATGCTTGGAAGTAGAGACGAACGTCGAAACCGTTTCGACTGTTCGTATTTCTTCGCGGCGTACGGCTGTTATTCGAGGTTTTTGTTTCCGTTCGACTCATCAACTGTCGAATCGTCGCTTGCAGCTCCGGCGAGATGAGGGGATTTTCGGGCGAGATGGCGTGTGCCAGCGTCACGCAGACGGCGGCAATAACGACGAAATAGTAACCGAACGTCGTGAAGACGTTATCGGAAAAAAACGCAACGTAAATGCCATTTATGAAAAAGAACAGTCCTGCAACCTGTAGCACCTTGTTGAGATAGTAAAACGACGAATCGTTCGTCGATGTTTCGATTCTGTTGAGGCTTCTCGTGCTCATTCCCACTCACACTTTCGACGTACGACGTAATCAAAGTCAGTCAGACGCACGTTCCACACGTGTGCTAAACGTGACCTGAACAGTACCCGACCATTCTGACCTTGACTATATAGATTATATTCGGTATATTTATTAATTCGGCAGATTCATTATCATCCCTGCACTCAGTATGGGTAGGCCATGTCCGAGCACGAAATGGGAACCGAGCGTACGAGCATCGTCAATCGACAAACCGATCTCGTCGTCGAGTCACCCGATAACCACACAGATTCTGGTCCCGTATTTGCTCGCTTTTCTCGTCCTCGAAGCGACGTTCCGACGACCATCGCTCTCGTTTCCGACACGCACGTCTCGGCCGAAAAGCGTGGAACGTGGAAGGTTTTTCACCGTACCCAATCACGGCTTCGAACCGTACTCGCGGATGCGAACGCACGCGACGTCGATGCCGTCGTGTTCGCAGGGGACTTGACGGAAGACGGTGCTGTAGAGGATTTCGAAACGTTCGATTCTATCCTCTCGACGCTCGAAATCCCTTTCGTCGCCGTTCCCGGCAATCACGACGTGCCGAAGTCGTTCGACACGCACCAAACGCCTGCCCTTTCGTCGTTCGAATCGGAGTACACTCCCGGGGAACTGCCCTTTCTCGAACGCGTCGGTGGCGTCGATATTATCGGATTGAACAGCGCAGAGACACCGAGTGGTTCGCTGGCCGATTGCCATGACGGTGCTGTCTCGGACTCCCAACTCGCATGGTTGGACGAGACGCTTCCGAGGACGGAGGAACCGATCGTCGTCATGCATCACAACCTTCCCGGCCTTTCCGGCGAAGACGGCGTCCATTCGTGGCGACGTTCGTTTCCAACTCGAAATGCTGACGAACTGGTCGCGACACTCGCTCGACACGACGTCCCGCTCCACGTCTCGGGGCATCTGCACGTTCCATCCGTCACGAAAACGAGCGGTGTGCGCGAGGTCATCGCTCCATCCCTCTGTTCGTTCCCGCAGGCATACCTCCAGTTCGAGATCGGCCCTGCTGGTACGACGGTACGACTCGTCCCAACCGCGGATTCGGAAGGGACAAAAGAAGCCTATATTCATGCAACACAGGACACCGCACGAAGCGACGCGGTTGCCGAGATGACCCTCGACCGTCTCTCTACACTTCCGCTCTCGGATGAGTGGCCATCGACTCGGGACTAGTCGAGGACGAACTTCAATCGCTCTTCATCGGTTCCCTTCGTTTCCCGTCCGGTAATCCGGAACTCGCCGAGCTCGGCGGTGTTTTCGACGTGTGTACCCGCACAAGCAGTTCGGTCGTAGTCATCGATTTCCACGATACGAATCTCACGGATACTTTCGGGGAGGAGGTGGATTCGAGTGCGTTCCGGGTCGAGGGTCGCTTCCGCTTCATCGCGGCTCATCTCGTACCAGCTAACTGTGAGTCCATCCTCGATACGTCCGTTCATTACCGACTCGATATGGGTGAACTCCTCGTCGGTAAACCGCTCGTAGGCACAGTCGATACGGGCACGGTCAGTGTACAGTTGGTTGCCAGTCGTCTGCGCATCGTATTCGTTCAGCAGGACCGCGGACAGGAGGTGTTGTGCAGTGTGATACTGCATATGAGCGTATCGCCGTTCACGATCGATTCGTCCTGTAATGGTTGCTCCCTCCTCGGGTGGGGTCCCATCGACCATGTGATAGATCGTGTCTTTCTTTCGTACGCCGGTGACTCGCCACGTTTCCCCGTTCGCTTCGAGGACACCCATATCAGCGGGTTGGCCACCGCCTTTCGGATAGAACAGCGTCCGGTCGAGAACGATCCGGTCGTCAGCGACCCGCTCTACCGTGGCTTCGAACTCCGTGTCGGACGAGTCGTCGAGATATAGTGCCTCGGTCATGTGCGAGGGGACGAAGAGACGTCACTTAATGTTCTCGTCGTAACGCTAAAGAGCGAATCGTGCGTTTGTATCAGTAATGAGTACGTATTGTCGCCAACGGAGGAGTTTCTATGGGTGTCGAAATTAAGGGGTCACCCGTTTCTGAACAGGAATTCGAGGAGATGAAAGCGTTCGTGTACGAGTATCTTTCCGCGAGCGTAAAAAACGAGGATGGTGGTGGTCGAATGCGCTGGTATCCGTGGCACTCCGCGGACTACAGATTCAACCACATCCTCAACGTCGTGAATCTCGCCGAAACGATCGCTGAACGGGAAGGGGCGGACATAGATGTCGCCCGCGTCGCTGCGCTGTTTCACGACATCGCCAAACTCGATGCGGATCAAGAGGTCCACGCCGAAGAGGGTGCGCGGGTCGCGCGTGAATACCTCGAATCGCGTGGCGAGTTCCCCGAATCGTTCGTCGACCAAGTCTGCAAAGCCGTCGAGGACCATTCGTTTCAGGGGGATCTCTCCCGCCTCTCGAAGGAAGCTCAGTGTCTCATCGAGGCCGACATGCTCGACAAGGTCGGTGCGAACGGAACGGCCCTCATGCTCCTTCGGATGGGATACGAAGCTCGGACGCACATGGCAGCCGCCGAGATGGTCGATCGAGTTCTCGAACGGGGAAAAGACGCATCCTCTAGAGTGCAAAGTGAGACTGCGCGCGACATCGCCCACCGGAGACTCAAGCGCGTGAAATGGTTCCGCGAATGGTTGGAAGAGGAAGTTCCGGAGATGGACGCCGAAACGACCAGTTCGCCGCGGGGACGCGGGCCGTAGAAGGAATCGATCGACAGTCGGGATTCGACTCGAGTCGGGGTTGCCGGACGAGCACTTCACCGACGTGCGAGTCGTAACTCGCACGTCGGCCACACGAATCTATAGAACCGTCATGAGCGCGTCGTAGAGGAACGATATGCCCGCGACCGCAAGGACGCCCGCGCTCAGATACGCGACTGCTGGCGCGAAAGAATCCACTCGCGTTCCCGCGGCGACCAGCGCCGCAGGAAAGCCGCTTATCCAGAGCGCGATTCCGGCGAAGAAGCCGACGATAATGACTGGTCCCCCAGTCGTCACTATGAGGCTTCCGGGAACTCCGGAAAGCGCGTCGAACTGCCCTGAGTCGAGCAGACCGACGCCCGCCGTTAGCCACCAGATGATCTGATAGGGATTCGTAATCGCTAACGCGAACGCTTTTCTGAATCCCTTCGCGTCCGCGTCGTTGTCTTCGCCGGTGAACGTTCCAGTCGCATCCTTCGCCGCACCGTATGCAAAATACAGCATGAGAAGGCCGCCAACCCCGACCATGACGCTGCGGACGAACGGTGCCTCTCTGACGATGGCCACGACGCCAGCAAGCGCGAGGACGAAAAAACAGGCATCGGCGGTTATCGCACCTAATCCGGCTGAAAACCCCGACCACCACCCTCGGAGGACGCTTTCCTCGGCGATGACCGCATTCATCGGTCCCGGCGGGGCCGCGAGCGACAGACCGAGAACGACGCCAGCGAGTGCCGAGACGAGCGACTCGATCATTGTCCTCGGTTTAGTTTCGGAGATGATAAAACGTCCCCGGTCGCGGTAACCCAGTTACCCCGCGAGGACGAACAGACCGAATCCGAGGAAGACGAGTGCCGCGACTAGCTCCATCCATTTCGTCGGCACCCAGCGTTCGAACCGCTCACCGACGAGGGCATCGACACCGGTTCTGAGCCCAAGCGCTGCCACGACACCGACGAACACCGACACTGGTGCGTGCGGAAACGTCGCGGCGAGGTCGATAGTGAGCAGTTGCGTCTTGTCGCCGAACTCCGCAACCATGATGAAGACGAAGCTCGTGAGAATGCCGCCGTAGGCACCCATTCGAGCGAGCACGCCGTCCGGAAGCAACCGACCGCTTACTCCGACATCGAGTCCCCCAGCAGTCAGCAACGGCGCTTCGATCGAACCAGTCCGAAACTTCGAAACCGCGCTCCGAAGCGTCCAGAGGCCGAACACGATGAAGAGTGATCCAGCGATGAGACCGATAGTGCCTCCCGGAAGAACTGCGACGACCCACTGTCCGAGCGCGACTTCGAGGAGGCTCCATAGGGAAAAGGCAGCCATCGCCCCGAGAAACACTTTCTTGGCGTCGTATCGGGAGGCCAGCGTGACGACGACGAGTTGTCCCTTGTCGCCGAACGTCGCGAGCATGTTGGCGAGAAACGACGCTAGCAATGGCCCGTACTCGCTATACCGATGAATCACCGCTTGGAGTCCAGTCGCGAGTGGCGTTGGTGTTCCTATCATCTATGCTTCGAGGACTGCTCGGACGCGAATAGACCGAGCTACGGTTTCCGGAAGGCTCTGCTCACGATTCCCGATTGCGACAGTCACCATGCCGAACGGAGCAACGTCCACGATTTCGAGTTCCGTCCCGGGTGTGATTCCCGCATCGGAGAGATAGCGAAGTTCCTCTTCGTCGCGGTCGCTGACGCGCGCCACAACGACTGTTTCACCGGATTCGTGTTCGCTGAGGCGGGTCGTATCGTCCTCGGCGATGGGTGAGAGATCGGCATCCGGAATCGGGTCGCCGTGTGGGTCGACGGTCGGGTTGCCCAGCGCGTCAGCGACTCGACGTTCGAACTCCTCGCTGATGTGGTGTTCGAGCCGATCCGCCTCCTCGTGAACTTCGCTCCACGAATAGTCCAGATGCTCCGTGAGGTACGACTCCAGCAGTCTGTGGTGGCGAAGCACTTCGAGCGCGACCGTCTCACCCTCCTCGGTGAGCTCGACCCCCTTGTACTTCTCCCGATGGAGTAGGCCACGGTCGGCCAGTTTTTCGACCATGCTGGTCACGGTGGGTGGTGTCACGCCGAGATAGTCCGCGATCGCGGAGGTCGCCACCGGCTCCTCGCTTTCCTTCTGGAGCGTGTAGATGGCTTTCAGATAGTCCTCCATCACGTCGCTCAACATCACTGCCCGAAATTAGATTGTTCTAAACCTTCAATTTGTCGTGTACTCGCCACGCTGTAGCGTCGTTGACGGGAGTCGTGAGCGTGGAAACGAGGTAGTTGCTAATACCGGCGAAATCGTCAGTCGCATCGTTCTTCGCAAATTCGATCGATAATTCGTCCCGTTGAAAGTAGTTCCTCAGCGTCCTCGGGGTCGAGTGGCGAAGCTCGTCGAACTACGCAGTCGATTCCACGCCGGTCGAGTTCCGCCTCGATAGCTGCGTCGTCGTGGTGCTGGTCGTAGCCGAGTGCGATGATGTCAGGGTCGAGCTCCTCGATCGGAACGAAAATGTCCTCGGGATGACCGATGCGAGCGTGATCGACCACTTCGAGTGCCTGAATCATATCCCGGCGCTGGCGGTTCGGAAGAATCGGTTTTTGTTTGTGTGTTACGTTCTCCCGGCGAGCGATGATGACGGATAGCTCGTCACCCATTTCCGCGGCGTCGCGAAGATAATGGACGTGGCCGGGATGAAGAATGTCGAAGGTGCCTTGTGCGAGTACGTGTGTCACTTCTCTCTCAACTCCTCGTCGATATCCGCCTGCGTAAAGTCGAAAAACGATTCCGGGTCGGGAAGTTCGACATCGAGGACGTCGAGCGGTCGGGGGTCGCCGTCCCGGTCGAACGCCTGCCAGTTGTCCCGGTCGTATGGCGCGCCGATGATGATGTGGACGTCACCCTGTCCGAACGTCACCAAGTCCGCGTCGCTCGGCCGGAGGACGCCGTTTGGATGTGAGTGTACCGACCCGACTGCATTCGGATCGTTGGGGACGGTGCTCGTTTTTACGGTGGCACTCACGCTGTTCGACTTGGTGCCGGGCATGACGAGCACGTCGGTAATGATGATTCCCTCGCGGTCCAGTCCGAGCGTGCTCGCGGACTCGCCACGCAAGAACCCCATGTACTCGTTCGGGTGAGAATCGCGGGACGCTTCGAGTGCGAACACCAGCGCGTCCTCCGCGATACCGAGAATCTCGTTTGACCGGAACAGCCGCATATCACACACTCCGATGGCCCGCGTTCTAAACGTTGCGAACGGTGCTCCACTATTGCTATCGGTTTCGCACCGCCGTTTTGACTCCCGTTTCGATTTCGACTGACTTCTTTTGATTACGTTTGATTATCTTCCGCACGCACGACCCCGAGTTGCAAAGCGTTAAAAATAGCGGCACCGAAAGGACGGACAAGATGACTACCGCTGATTCCGGTCCCGATGATGGACCTGACGAACCCGTCGTGTACGAACTCGCGGCGGACTGCACGCTCTCGGACATTTCCGAGGGTGAACGGTACCATGCTGTCGTCAACGGCGTCGTTGATTACGGTATCTTCGTCGACCTTTCCGACTCGGTCTCCGGCCTCGTTCACGAATCGAACCTCTCACGAGCGTATTCCGTCGACGACGAGCTCGTCGTCGGACTTACCGAAGTCAGGGAGAACGGTGACCTGAGCTTCGTTCCCGCGGACTCCGACGAGTACGAAACCGTCGCAGTCGCTCACGAATACGAAGTCGCGGAAACGGGCACCCTCGGTGACCAAGTCGGTGACACAGTTCACCTCGAAGGCGAAGTCGTTCAGATAAAACAAACTGGCGGCCCGACGATTTTCCACGTTAGCGACGACACGGGTGTCGTTCCCTGCGCCGCATTCGAGGATGCTGGTGTCCGCGCACACCCAGAAATCGATATCGGTGACATCGTTCACCTCGTCGGCGTGGTCGAGGAGCGCGAGGGCGCGCTCCAGGTCGAAGTTTCATCCCTCAACGCCTTGGAGGGTGACGAGGAAAACGTTGTCCGCGACCGACTCGAAGCCGCGCTCGACGAACGTGCTGAACCCCACGAAACTGAACCACTTGTGGACTGGCCCGCGCTCGAACAGTTGTTCCCCGACCTGCGCGACATCGCAAAACAACTCCGGCGCACCGTCCTCGAAAGCCGCCCAATCCGGGTCCGCCACCATGCAGACGGTGATGGGATGTGTGCTAGTCTCCCAGTCGAACTCGCACTAAAACGATTCATCGAGGAGACACACCAAGACCCCGACGCGAAGCGTCACCTGTTCAAGCGCCTCCCGAGTAAAGCGCCCTTCTACGAGATGGAGGACGTGACTCGTGACCTGAACTTCGCACTCGAAGACCAGGCTCGACACGGCCAGAAACTCCCGCTCCTGCTCATGCTCGACAACGGGAGCACGGAAGAGGACGTTCCCGCCTACGAGAATCTCGCGCACTACGATATCCCGATTCTCGTCGTCGACCACCATCACCCCGACCCGGAGGCCGTCGAGCCGTACACCGACGGTCACGTCAACCCGTATCTCTACGACGAGGATTACCGGATTACGACGGGCATGATGTGCGTCGAACTCGCACGGATGATCTCTCCCGACATTACCGACGAACTCCGCCACGTGCCCGCCGTCGCAGGCATCTCCGACCGGTCGAAGGCCAACGCGATGACGGACTACGTCGAACTCGCGGAATCCGAAGGCTACAGCGAGGAGTTCCTCACGGACATGGGCGAAGCACTCGATTACGAGGCGTTCTGGCTGAAGTACGACCCAGGACGAAACCTCATCAATGACGTACTCAACGTCGGCTGTGACGACGAGGAGCGACACCGTGAACTCGTTTCGTTCCTCGCCGAGCGCGCACGCTCGGATACCGACCAGCAACTCGACGCTGCGATGCCTCACGTCCAACACGAACGATTGGCGAGCGAGGCGCATCTCTATCGCGTGGACGTCGAGAACCATGCCTACCGGTTCACTTACCCACCACCAGGGAAAACGACCGGTGAAATCCACGACCGGAAGGTACAGGAGACGGGCGAACCAGTCATCACCATCGGCTACGGACCGGACTTCGCAGTCCTCCGCAGTGATGGCGTCCGACTCGACATTCCGGAGATGGTCTCGGAGCTGAACGAGGAAATCGTCGGCGGCGGCGTCAGCGGTGGCGGCCACCTCGTCGTCGGAAGCATCAAGTTCGTCAAGGGGATGCGCGAGCAGGTGCTCGACGCCCTCGTCGAAAAGATGGCGGACGCGGAACTGGACGAAGCCCTCCAGAGCACGTCGGTTGGACATCAGAACTCGGACGACTGAGCGACGTTCACCTCCGTTCTCCCGAGCCAGACCGCACCAGCAGCACCCAGCACGACGACGACAGCGAGGCCGACCGGAAATCGGTCGTCGCTTTCGCCCCAGTCGGCCTCGAACACGGCTGTGTAGTAGTTCCCCACCTGCGTCCCGTGGAGAACGAGGGCGAGTTCACGATTCGCCCGTGCCGAATGGTTGTTCCAATTGAGACTCCCAACGACGACGTGACGTTCGTCCACGATGACGCCTTTGGCGTGGATTTTTTCGTACCCGTTCGGCTCCGCGAGCTTCGCTTGGAGCGGGAGTCCTTCCTCCTCTGCACGTTCGTTCAACCAGCGTACGAGATGCCCGTTATCCTCGCGAACATACCACGCACTACTGAGCAGAACGCGAACGTGGACTCCGCGACGAGCTGCCGCCAGCGTTGCTTGAACGAACGGTTGTTGTGGCCCGCTAACTGCCATCTGTTGGATGACAATCGACTCGTTTGCGGATCGAAGAAGCGAGACGACCCCTTCCTCTGCATTGTCCGGTGCGCTCAGCACGGAGACGGACTCGACTGGGAGTGTTTTCGGCTCGAATCGCGTCGGGAAACTCCCGTTCGCAGGCGGCTCGGATTTGAACGATTTGCCGCGTCTGAACTGTTGCCACGAAACGGTGTCGTTCCACGTACTATCGGCGTCGAATATTTCGGCTAGTTCTCGCGCCGATTCCCCTCGGACGACGACGCCCCACCCTCGACTTGCGCGGCCGCCGGTTCCAGCCGGTTTCCAATTCTCGGTGAGTACCATCGCCTGGCCGTCGACGACGGCGTACTTGGCGTGATGAAAGCTGTAGCGTGCGTGTGGGCCGCCGATGACTTCAATATGGATTCCTCGCTCCGAGAGCCTATCGAGGACGATTGCTTGCTGACGGGTAATTCCTCCGACGGGGGAGTCGTCGATGAGTACACGAACCTCGACGCCGCGACGCTCTGCGGCAACGAGCTTGCGGGCGATTCGCTCCGAGGCAAAGGAGTAACCTGCCAAAAGTATACGCTCGTCCGCCGATTGAAGGGTCTCGGTTGGAACGGCGGGACTGTCCGGAAGGACGAAGACACGGGCTGTGGTCGAATCCACATGAACGACCGGTCTGTCGGTTGCCCCCAGTGGAACCCACGAACCGTTTTTTGGACGCCACAGTTCGCTTTCCGGTGCATCGACGTAGGTGGTCGAATCGACGATAGTCGCCGCAACCGACGAAATTGCCCGCTTGCGAAGTGTGACAGTTTCCCCGTCGTTCGCAAGCGATAGATTTCGGATCTGAAGCGCGCGTTGCTCAGTGAGGTTTTCGGTAAGACTCGGGGCGGTCGAGAACGTGACTCGGCCGGATACCGTCGCGTTCGGAAGCTGAACGATGTCCTCGCCGTCAGACAGCGACCATGTCGAGAGGTTCGTCCGTCGAGGGAACGAAATGACGACGAACTCCCCCGTATCTTCGTTCGCGACTGGATTCGGATACACGGCAACGATTTCGGGTTGCGATGCTGTCGCTTTCGAATGCGTGACGAGAGGCGTGCCGAACATGGACGCAACCATGAGACAAACGACGAACATAACCCTGACGGACACGGAACGGAGTGGTCCCGTCTTTCGTTATAAACGTTCGTAACGGTAAATTTTTGACAACGACGTTCGCGTTATTGATATGGTCGAAATTCCGTTTGCACTCGAACTGGCGGGCCACGCGCTCGGTGCCCTCGGCGCATTGCTCATCTTTTTCGAGTTCTTCCAACTTCCGGACTACATCGAGTATGACCCGGATTACAACGATTTCACTATCGACATTTCGCCGATGGAAGTGAGAGAATACACGTCGATCGGTCGTGTCGGCGCGTTTCTGCTCGCGCTCGGTTTCGCACTGCAGTTTCTGGCAACCCTGCTGGCTCACTGATTCCGCATTCGTTACCGTCCTGGATGAACGATTTCCCGGCAGTTAGGACACTCAGCAAAGCGCTCTAGCCCACTCTCGGTTTCATACTCGATAAGAAGATAGCCATTGGTAATACTATCGTCGCAGTTCGGACACACGCCAAGCCGGGCGGATTCGGTCGCCATGGAGCCTCTTGGATCCGAACTTGGTGAGCGACTCCCTTTGTTATTGACCGATTATATAGCAGTAAGGAGTCCTTACTACCCTCAGAGTGCTTTCTCTGCCTCGCTCTGCACAAGGAACGAGCGGTCATCGGAGTAGCGACGAACCGCATCGAGTGCACGATCCGTTCCGATCTGGTTCAGTGCCCAGGCGGCACTCGCGCGAACGGAGTCCGACTCGTCGTCGGAAAGTGTGTCCGAGAGGGGATCGATAGCGCGCGTGTCACCAATTCGACCGAGGGCACGAGCGGCATAGCTTCGAACGTCCGCATCGTCGGCGACGAGTTGGTCGGCGACCGCTTGAGTCGTCTCGTCGCTTCCGATTTCGCCGAGTGCCTTGATGACGGTTTTCGCCATTCCGGGGTCGGCATCAACGTAATCGATAATCGTATCGACGGCCTCGTCACTACCGATTTTGCCGAGAATACTGATAGCTTGCTTGTCGCGTCTGTTCGCGCGCTGAAGCATTGGTTCGACGGCCTCCTCGTTGCCCATCCGTTCGAGCGATTCGAGGCAGTGTCGTTCCATGAAGTTCGATTGGAGCGAATCGAGCGCGAGTAGCACCATATCCGCTCGATCTTTCTTTTCCCAGATTTTCAAGGCGTGCCACTCCGGCGGGTAGTCCTTTCGGTGGTCGAGCACGTCGTAGAAGCCCTCCGCTTCGAGCTGTTCACGCGTTTCGAGGTCGCTCCATTCTTCCGCGTCCTCGATTCCCTGTTTCAGCTCGTCCGTCGCTTCGACGAGCAACGCGATAGTGTCCGAATCCTCGTCCGGGTCGAGGTCGGCATCGCCAACCGCGGTGGCGGCGTTTTCGAGCACTTCCGCGAGGTCGTCGGAGTTTCGAGAGAGGGTGACACTGAAGTTCGTGTCGAGGATGCTCTGTACGCTCTCGGCGAACGATTCGACGACATCGACGAGCTCACCGCTTCCTGCGTCGGTCCATCGCGTGTCCGTGACGGTCGAAGCGGCGTCCTCGATGTCGCTAATAACGTCCGCGGCGTAGGGGCCACGTTGGTCTTCGAGTTCGTCGCGGAGATCGGAGAGGTGCCCCTCCAGTTCGTCGCGGGGGTCGTCCTCGTCTTCGTCGTCCGGTTCCGGAAGGTCCGCACTTTCGAGTAGCCCCTCGATTTTGTCGAGTTGGGCTTCGACGACGTCGAGGTCGGCTTCCGTCTCGGCGCTTTCGAGTTCCGTTTCTGCCTGATCGAGTTGTTCCTCGATGGTTTCCGCATCGACAGTTTCGGCTTCGGATGCTGTTTCCTGCGTCTCCTCGGCCTCTTCGTCGCTCATGCGTCCACCCCCGGCTGAGCCGTTGCTCTCATATGCGGAAAAATCGGACCGTAGTCATCAAGAGCGTTTCCCTTCTGTCGCCCGAACCGTCTTCCCGGTCGTCGTCCGCCAGTAGAAATGCGGCGAGAGAACGAGATAGAAGAGTGCAAGCGTCAACAGCGCATACGGGAACGCTCGGCCCTGAAAATCAGGAACGAGTACCGCGAGCGAATGGACCACACCCATGATGAGTGCATCGCGGGCCAACAGGTCGGGATAGGTAATCGTCGAGACCATCAGCCCCGCAAGGAGGTACGTGAGAGCGACGAGCACCACTGGTTCCGTAAATCCGGCGAGCACACCCGCGGCGAGAATGACCGACGCGAGCGTCGTCGGGACGCCCTCGGTCACGTCGTCGTCGGTGTCATAGGCGGTGTACAGTCCGAGTCTCACGATTGCCATGCCGACGAAGAGCGCCCCTCCAGCGACTGCGACTCCGACGCGAAGGGTATCGGAACTCCCTGTTTGGCGGACCATGCTAACCACCAACATCGCGGGCGCGACGGCAAACGACGCGACATCAGCCAGCGAATCGAGGTACTGACCCGCCGCCGAACTGCCGACGTGCCGTGCAAGCACGCCATCCAATCCGTCCGCCACGGCAGCCAGCAGAACGAGGCGCGCGGCCAGCCCCGGATTCGTGGTCGCGATGGAAATCGCCAAAAAGCCGAGTGCGGCGTTCGAAACGGTGACCGCGTCGGCGAGCGATAGTCGTCCCACGAACCGAGGTTGCATACCCGGCGGGTAGTGTGAGCGGGCTTGATACGTCTTTTGAATCGCCGTCTACTCGTAGAAGGATTACGACGCTTTCGTGCTCGTGATAGAGCTTGTGTAACTGTCGTGCTCGATGACCCCGGCGTCAACCAACTCCGCGATGCGCAGCGGGGACTGATTTGACTGCGCGAGAACCGCAAAAAATAGACACAGTCGTCGTGCAGAAACCGATTCTCGATCCGACGGTCGAAACGACGCTAAAAGGAACCGACTTACCACTCTGCGAGTTCGTAAATCCGCTCGAAAGCCGTTTGCTCACGCGGACCGCCACACCGCTGAACCACGTCTTCGAAATACGTCAACCGCGCCCGAAGCTCCGCGGTGTCGTAAGCGTCCACATCGAGGCGCGAAACGGCCACCGTCGCCTCGACGATTGCGGAAAAGCCACGGTTGGTGATCGGAACTCTTTCGTCTACGATTTCGCTCGAAACCGGTGTCAGCTCCCATTCTTCCCAGTTCGTTTCACCCGAGTTCCCCGAATCGATCGGTTGGACTTCGACCTCAACCCACGCGTCCGCCGAGTCGAGTACCGGTTTGGACTCCTCTCGAATCGAAAGGGTGGCTTCCACGAAATCGACCGGGTCGCGGGTGAACTGAACGACCCCTCCGCCTTGCCGGTGGAAGTTCCGCCGAGTCCGGGTGTTGCCCCACGTTTTCGCTGTCACTGAGTCGCCCGCATGCAATCCAAGCGCTGCAACGTTCCACAGGTCGTTCGGCCCGAGTGTCGTGATGATGGATTCGGTCACGCCTTGGAGTTCCATCGGCCAGCCCGACTCGCGTTCTTCTTTCACGGCCGCTGCCCTCGCTCCAATGCAACGAACAGTCCCCCTGCCACGATATCGGCCGTCGTTCCGGGGTTGATGCCGTCCTCGACCAGTGACTCCGAGAACGCATGTACCAATTCCGAATCGCCGTGACGTGCCTCCTGTAACGCTTCCTGTGCTCGCACGCGAACGCTTTCGGCGACCTTCCGTCCGTGTTTTTTCGCGACGAGAGTGTCCGGCTCGTGCGCGAGGAGTTCGAGATAGACGCGCGCCCCACGGCCCGAGAGCGATCCGTCGAGTTCGACGATTCGTTTCCCCGCTTCGAACGTTCGTTCGAACTCGTTCGTCCACTCGCGGGCGATACCGTCTTCGTCGGCACCCATTTCCATCACGTCGAACAGGGTGAGTTCTGCGTCTCGAATCGCTGGAATCGCGTCACTTCCGCGACGCACGTCGAACTCGTCGGCACCCTCCGGTGGGTCGCCGACGAACACGTTCACGTGGTCGAATGCGCGGTAGAAGCCCTCCGCATCCTCGACGGTGGTCGATTCGACGACGTTGGTTACTGATTCGGGTGAGCAGCCCCCCGATGTGCTCGCTTTCACCAACGGAACCAACAAACACAGCGCGCCAAACTGGGTGTTGCCGCCGCTCTGTCGGCTCATCCCCGACACCGACCTCTCGAACGCTTCACCGACCGTTGTGTCCGCTTCGGCGGCACGCAATCCGCCCCCGGAACCGACCGCTCCGGTGAGGAAATGTTCGAATCGCAGATTCGGAAAGTCCCGGTCCCGATCGACGTTACCGGGTTTCGGCGTGCCCGCGACTTCCAACAACAAGGCGAGTTGTGCGTGTTCCGCTGGCGTCATGCGACCACCTCCGCGAACCATTCGTCCGTAGCACTCGCCACGCGCGAAAGTACTGCCGGTCGGTCGCTCGGACGCCCGACGCTCACCGCGTCCGCACCATATTCGAGATATTCTCTGACCGTCTCTTCGTCACGGACCCCGTTGTTCGCGATGAGGAAACAGTCCGTCGTCTCGGCGATGTCCGCGATGACGTGCTCCGAATCCATCGCGTCCACGTGAAGGACCTCCGCTCCTGCATCGGCGACCCGCCGAGACACGTTCGGAAGGTCTACGCTGGGCACCTCGGTTCGAAGTTTGACGCCGACCGTCGCTCCTGTCTTCGTTGCCATCCGAACCTGCTCACAGAGTCGGTCGGGGTGCGAGAGCAGGAACTGTCCAGCACCCGCCGAACACATCTCCTCCTGTCGGCAATGAGCGTTTATCTCCAGTATCGCGTCGTGTGCTCGGCACACTTCCGAAACCGACCGAATCGGTGGCAACGTCGCGGAGCGCACGTTGATTCCCGGACGGATCGATACGTCTGCGACCGACGTGAGTTGGTCGTCAACGAACGCGACCGGGTCGTCGGGAAGGAACTCGCTTCGGTCGCGGGATACCAACGCTCGGGCCGCCGCTCGCGTTTTCTCGTCCAGTGCGACACCACCCAAGAACGCCGCACCGACGTGTTCGGATCCTTGTATCGCCCAGTCAGCATCGGATTCGCCGGAAAGGCTAGCCAACGCCACACGTGGGGTGAACATCAGGCCACCTCCAGTGCGTTTTCGACCGCGCGAGCAACACGCTCCGAATCCTCGATGTCGTCCATTCTCGTGTCGGTCCTGATCACTGGGCGGTCGAGGTTGGTCCTATCGTCGTCGTCCAACACGAAGGCATCAGCGAAGGGATAGGCTTCCGCCACGCCGGCCGTACTCGGGTCGTAACCGACCGCTTCCATCAGTTTTCCTGCTGGCCCGGAGAATACGCGGTCTTCGACGAACGGAGAAACGGCGACCACGGTCGCGGATTCCAGTGCCTCCCGAAGGCCGTCTATCGCCAGCATCGGTCCGATGCTCGTTACGGGATTCGACGGTCCGATAACGACCGGTTCGTCCGTCAGCGCGGCGAGCGCGGCGGGGGAGGGCTTTGCGGTATTCGAACCGCGGAACGCTACGTCAACGACGTTCGGTTCACCCCCGCGAGCGACCCAAAACTCCTGAAAATGCATCGCCGTGTTTGGTGTTCGAACGATGCTCGCCACCGGGTCGTCGCTCATCGGGACGACATCGACCGGGGAATCGAAAGCATCCGCCAGAATCCGGGTCGTTTCAGTCAACGTGTGACCCTCGTCCAGCAGCCCCGTCCGTGTGACGTGGACTGCTCGGTCGCGGTCACCCAGAAGCATGAACTCCGCAACGCCGGAAAATCGCCGCCAGCGCGCGATTTCCCGCCCCGAAATTTGACGTTCGTCCGGGAGGTATCGCGGCCCGTCTGCCAGTCCCGCTGACGTAGCGAGTCGCTGTAACTCGTCGTGTGTTTCCGTCGTGTCGTCGGCGATTCCCCACCAGGTTTCACGGTTCAACATGTCTCCTTGTTGGAAAAGTACGGTGTCGATGTCGGGACAGACGAGCAGCCCTCCCAACTCAACGTCGTCACCTGTATTCCCGACGACGGTCGTCTCGGCGGCCGAGAAGACCGAGAGCGCACCGTCGAGAAGTTTTGGGGTTCCCGTCCCCCCGGAGAGAAACGTTACCATGGTGTGGAGTTTGTGACTCGTGAGGTTAAGTTTTCGTCGCTCCTGTCGCTTTTTGTTATGGCGTACGATCCGACTTTCCGGCTCCTGTACCGTCCTTCGATTTTTATAGGATGACGAACCAACCTGTATCCAATGAAGACTATCAAGGACAGCGTCCACGATCACATCGACGTCGTGGGGGTAGCGCGGGACCTGTTGGACACGCCCGCAGTTCAGCGACTTCGACATATCACACAACTCGGCACTGCCCGTCTCGTGTATCCATCCGCGAATCACACCCGATTCGAACACAGTCTCGGCGTCTATCATCTCGCGTGCGAAGCGCTCACCACCCTCGGTATCGAGGGTGTACAGGCGGAACGAGTCCGCGCCGCGGCCCTTCTCCACGACATCGGACACTCGCCGTACAGCCACACCATCGAGGAACTCATTCATCGACACACCAGTAAATACCACGACGACGTACACGACCTGCTCACGGAATCCGAGGTCGGTGACGTCCTTCGGTCGAACGACTTGCAACCGGACACCATCGCTGACCTCATCGCCGGGGAGGGCGAACTCGGGCAGGTCGTCTCGGGCGAATTGGACGTGGATAGAATGGATTACCTCGTCCGGGACGCTCACCACACGGGGGTTCCGTACGGCACGATCGACCACCAACGCCTCACCCGAGAGTTGACATTTCTCGACGGAAAACTCGTTCTCGCGGAGGGAAACGTCCAGACAGCGGAAAGCCTCCTGGTCGCTCGTGCGTTGATGAACCCGACAGTGTACAACCACCACGTCACGCGCATCAGCAAATCGATGCTCCAGCGAGCGAGCGAACGCCTGCTCTCGGAACCCGATATCGACGCGGAGCAGTTGCGTCGAATGGACGACCACGACCTTCTCGTTGCGCTTCGTGCGACGCCGAAGACCGCCGAACTCGCCCGGCGGTTGTCCTATCGCGAACTCTACAAACGCGCTGTTTGGGCGGAAATGGCCGACGTTCCGGACGAAATCATCGATGCCGACCACGAGACCATCCGCGGGTACGAAACCGATATCGCCGAGAACGCGGGTGTCGAACCCGAATCCGTCGTCCTCGACGTTCCGGGACGTCCGCGAATGACGGAGTCCTCGTCACGCGTCATCGTCAACGGCGACGTCCGATCACTCGGGGAGCAATCCACGCTGGTTCGAGCGCTGCAACGAGTTCAGCGTGATCAGTGGCGACTCGGTGTGTACACGCCGGCGGGCGAAACCGACAACGTCGGGATCGCAACGGAGCGCGTCCTCGGATTGGATACGGACGGAACGTTAGTCAGCGACGTTCGAACCGGTTTTAGAACCACGCTGGACGATTTCGAGTGAGGTAATCACGGATCGAAAACACGTTCAGCGGACGGACGAATGCGTTTAAGACCCGGTGCTGACAATCGCAATGTATGCTCGTGGAGGGTACGATACTGCGCGGCCCCACCTTCGAACCGATCGAGGGGCGCGTAGTCGTCAAAGACGGCACGATTACGGCCATCGAGGAGGCATCAGTCTCATCGTCGAACATCGTTCTCCCTGCATTCATCAACGCGCATACACACATCGGCGATTCGATCGCGAAAGAGGCCGGTGAGGGTTTATCGCTGGAAGAACTCGTCGCACCCCCGGACGGTCTCAAACACCGATTGCTCCGTGAAACGTCTCGAAACGAGAAAGTCGAGGCGATGCGGCGGTCGGTACAGTTCATGCAATCGACGGGGACCGCGTCGTTCCTCGAGTTTCGTGAGGGCGGCGTCGAAGGTGTATTCGCGCTTCGCGAGGCAGTGGAAGGGTTGGATATCGAACCGATCATTTTCGGCAGGGGAACGGTGGATGCGATGGAGGCCGCGGAAGGGTTCGGCGCGAGTGGGGCGAACGATGATACCTTCGGTCGGGAGCGTCGCGCGACGGATAGAGCCGGAAAACTGTTCGGTATACACGCGGGGGAAGCCGATGCTAGCGACATCAATCCGGCACTCGACCTCTCACCGGACTTCCTCGTTCACGTCGTCCATCCGGAACCGATCCACCTGGACAGAATCGAGGACAGCGAAATACCAATCGCGGTTTGTCCACGGTCGAATCTCGTTACGGGAGTCGGACTGCCACCGATGCGAAAACTACTGGACAGGACGACGGTCGCCCTCGGAACGGACAACGTAATGTTGAACAGTCCATCGATGTTTCGAGAAATGGAGTTCACCGCAAAGTTGACCGACCTTTCATCGCGGGAGATCCTTCGCATGGCGACACGAAACGGGGCACGGATCGCGGGGTTGAATTGCGGTATCGTAGAGCCCGGTCGCGATGCGAAACTGCTCGTCCTCGACGGTGACTCGGACAATCTCACAGGGAATCGTAACGTTATTCGGTCGGTCGTTCGTCGAGCAGGTTCGAGCGACGTTACAAACGTGATCCTGTAGACACCGCCCCCTCACTGATGTTTCGATTCGAAGGTCATAGATACCAAACAAGTTAAGACACCGCATACCGTGCCATTCGCTAACGCACCTATGTACGACCGAATTCTCGTGCCGACCGACGGTTCGGCGGAAACAAAGCGAGTAGTCGAACACGCTGCGGAACTGGCGGAGGCGCACGGGGCGGAACTACATGCGGTATACGTTATCAACTCCGCGACGTTCGCTAGTCTTCCGATGGAAACGTCGTGGGAGGGAATCAGCGATATGCTGGAAGAGGAAGGCGAAGCGGCGCTCGAGGCAGTCCGTCGCGTCGCGGAGCACTTCGACGTGTCGCTGACGACGCATCTCGCGGAGGGACCACCGAACAAGGAGATCGTTCGGTACGCGGAGCGGGAGGGGTTCGACCTCATCGTGATGGGAACGCACGGCCGTGGCGGTATCGACCGCCTTCTGCTCGGGAGTGTCGCGGAACGAGTCGTCCGTGCATCGACCATCCCCGTTCTTACGGTTCGAGTCGGAAAGAACGAGACGACACCGAAAGCCGAGTCGGTTGAAAAAGCGAAGGGAAGTAGCTAAACTCGCTCGGTGAGGATTACGCGGGTCGCAAGTGCTCACAGTCCCCAGCGTGAACTCGAACGTCGCCATCGTCGGTCTCCACCACGAGGACTCCCGGAGATTCGATATCGATCGCCGTTCCGACCACGTTCCCGCTTGGAGTTTCTACTCGAACCCGCTGGCCGAGTGTCGCCGCGTGCTCGCGCCACGCGGACAGTATTTTGTCCGGGCTGACGCGGAGTGTGTCGAACTCTTCCAACAGCCGTTGGACGAAAATTCTACGATCGACCGTTCCCGCGGCCTCTTGCACACTTGTCGCGCCGTCTGGCAAATCATCACCTTCGATATTGACGTTTATGCCGATTCCGACGACGACCCACGAGACGCGGCCCGCCTCCCCTTCCATCTCGGTGAGGATGCCGGCGAGCTTCTCGTCCCCGACCAGCCCATCGTCAGGGTGTTGCCCTGACTCGCCCTCGTAAGCGACGGCGGAAGGAACGAGGACATCGTTTGGCCACTTGATTTCCGCCGGGACGCCCGCTTCCCGTGCGGCCCGCGTCACAGCGACTGCGGCCGCGAGCGTCAACAGTGGCGCATGAGATGTCGGGATATCGGGACGGAGAACGAGACTCAACCAGACACCGCCGGAGGGGCCGAACCATGCTCGGTTGAGGCGTCCCCTCCCACCGATTTGTTCATCCGCAAGTACGGCAATGTCCGCCGCCCCGTCACAGGCCAGCTCACGAGCCCGGTCGTTCGTGCTCCCGATGGACTCGTGGAACTCGATTTCGAACGGAGCCGCCAGTCCATACTCGACTGCCGAACCGAACTCAGGAACGTCACACAGTCTGTAGCCATCGTCAGTGCTTTCGATTTCGAACCCCGACTCGCGTAGCGCTTCGACGTGTTTCCAAACCGCGTTTCGGGAGACGTCGAGGGTGTTAGCGAGCTCCGGGCCGGAGATTGGGCCATCGGCGAGGGCGTCCAAGATCGCCCGGCGTGTGTCGTTCATGTGGGTGGATAGGGGGACTTTCGACAAGAATCGTTTCGTTTACGCAAGCGATTCGGATGGTCGCGGACAGTTGTAGGTTTCTCGGAGCGTCTCTGCAAGCTGGCCACCCTTCTGGAGTGCTATCGTGACGATGACGAACTCCTCGTTTGCGGGGCGGAGAACGAACACGTCTCGGTCGTCATCTCCCTCCTGCTCGTTGACCTTGTCCACAAGGGGGTCAAGCGGACGAGAGCCATCGCGGAACGTCCCGAACAGTCCACCCAATTCGTCCTCGGCAAACACGTAGAGAACGCCGTTGACATCGTTGTCGGTGTTACGAGTCACACGACTGTTCATAGAATCACCCGCCGTACGTGCTTCGTTCCACGTCCGCTGTGCGGCCTCGAAAACCGGTTCGACGTGGTCCGCAAAGGTGTACAACGTTCGACGACGAACCGAGAGCGAACGGACCGTCGGCTCTTTCGTGGACCAGTCGAGGTCGGCGTCGATACGATAGCCCGGATGGAGGTCGGCGACTGGCGCGTCATGGTCGTCGTTTGCGGTGACAACCGGCTCGTACGTCTCTTGATCGAGTAAGCGAAGTCTACAGCCGTCCGTCGCAAGCACACGGAAACTCCGGTTCTCTTCCATGGACGGATTAGGTAATGGGTTCGAAAAAACTCCTCGAATCATCCGACCATCCGCGTGCCGCTTCTCGGAGGCCGTCGGCACGTCGTTGCGAGTGGCCGTGGAACTCGGTGGCACCGAAATGCAAGCGAAGGCCTCGGCTATCGGTTGTATATTTAATATTTTATTTTTTATAAACTAACTATGCTAGATGGTGCATTAAAGAACAACGTGGTTAATATCCAGACGCAATGGGAGAAAATAATAGCGGTAATTCGACACGACGCGACATCTTGAAGCGAATGGGTGCAGTCGGCGTCGCTGGTCTCGGCGGGGCTGTCGCGACGAGCGGCACCGCGGCAGCGAAGCCGTCCGTCGACTGGGAACCGGCTCACTCCAGTAACTATACCGGTGCGGACCGAGGCGCAGGCTACATCGATTGGGTCATTATCCACACCGTCCAGGGCTCTGCCAGCAGTGCGGTCAACTGGTTCCAAGACCCCGATGCTAACGTTAGCGCCCACTACACCGTCGCAGAGGACGGGTACAAGTACCAAAGCGTCAGCGACATCAACATCGCGTGGCACGCGGGCGGGTCGAACTACAACACGTACTCGGTCGGTATCGAACACGGCGGCTACGTCAGTGAAACGTACGAAGACGCACAATACCGGGCGTCGGCCAAACTCGCCAGCTGGCTCTGTGACCAGTACGGCGTCCCGAAGCAGCACCCGTCGAGCGTTCCGTACGACGCAGCGAACCCGGCAAACGGCGGCATTATCGCCCACTCTCAAGTCCCGGAGAGTACGCACACCGACCCCGGCTCTAACTGGGACTGGGACTACTACATCGACCTCGTCAACTCGTACTGATCGGCGGATGAGCGGCTCGATCCTTACTTTTTACACGCGACAGCAAGAAAGTTCGTTACGACGGCTCAGTCCACGACGACGAGCACGTCGCCCATATCGACGCTGTCGCCTTCACCGACCGTGACTTGCGTCACCGTTCCACCACGCGTGGCGACCACATCGTTTTCCATCTTCATCGCTTCGAGAACACAGACGACGTCGCCGGATTGGATTTCGTCGCCTTCTTCGACTTTCACGTCGAGAATCGTCCCCTGCATTTCCGCAGTGACCGTTTCGCCCTCGGCGTCCACGACGGTTTCGCTTCCGCCGTCGCTGCCACCCGCCGGTTTGGGTTTCTGACCGCCGGAGTTCCCGTTTGCAGGAACTGCCGCGACTTCACCGCGCTGTTCCAAGTTGACCTCGAAGCGTTTGCCGTTGACTTCGACCGTGAACTCGCGTTCGACGACGTCTTCGTCGTCGGCTTCCGCCTCCGACGAACCCCACTTTTCCTGCGCTTCGGCGACCTTCTCGTCGTCCAGTTCCTCGTCCAGATACTTTGTCGTGTGCTCGCCAGCGACGAATTTCTCGTCTTCGAGCATGACGCGGTGGAACGGTATGATGGTGACGACGCCCTCGATGTCGTACTCCGCGAGCGCTCTTCGACCACGTGCAAGACACTCCTCACGGTCGGAGCCGTGAACGATGAGTTTCGCTATCATCGAGTCGTAATCCGTCACGAGGTCGTCTCCCTGTCGGAGCGAGTCGTCCAGACGGACACCGACCCCTCCAGGTGGGTCGTACACGTCGAGCGAACCGCTTCGGGCGGGTGCGAAGTCAGCCGCCGCGTTCTCGGCGTTGATACGGAACTCCATCGCGTGCCCTTCGAGTTCCACGTCATCCTGTGCGAAGTCGAGTTCTTCGCCCGCGGCGACGCGAAGTTGCCATTTTACGATATCGATTCCCGTCAGTTCCTCCGTGACGCAGTGTTCGACCTGAATCCGGGTATTCACTTCGAGGAAGAAGAACTCGCCGTCCTCCACGAGGAATTCCACGGTTCCAGCGTTGACGTATTCGGAGGCTTTTACACCCTGTCGGGCCGCTTCCCCGATTTCCTCGCGGAGTGCGTCCGAGAGGGCTGGCGAGGGGCCTTCCTCGATGACTTTCTGGTGTCGGCGCTGGAGCGAACAGTCACGTTCGCCGAGGTGCCGGACGTTACCGTACTGGTCGGCGATGATCTGTACCTCGATGTGACGTGGCTGTTCGAGGTAGCGTTCGAGATAGACCGAATCGTTGTCGAAGTACGCTTCACCCTCGCGCTGGGCGGATTCGAGTTGGTCTTCGACCTCGTCCTCGGTTCTGACGACCTTCATCCCTCTGCCGCCGCCGCCACCCTCCGCTTTGATGGCGATGGGGTAGCCGTGTTCTTCCCCGAACGCGCGGACGTCCTCGGGGTCCGTCACCGGATCCGTCGTCCCCGGTACGATAGGCACGTCGGCGCCCTGCATCACTTTACGGGCTTTCGTCTTCTCGCCCAACTGTTCCATCGAGTCGCTGGTCGGGCCGACCCACGTCACACCTTCGGTTGCCTCGACTTTGGCGGCGAACTCGGCGTTCTCCGCGAGGAAACCGTACCCGGGGTGAATGGCGTCTGCACCAGCCTTTTCGGCGGCGTCGATAACTGCTTCGTGGTCGAGGTACGAATCCGCTGCTCGCGCCGGACCGATGTTGTACGCTTCGTCGGCGTAGCGAACGTGACCTGCATTTCTGTCGGCGTCACTGTAGACTGCGACGGTGTCGATTCCGAGTTCCTCGCATGCGCGCATGACGCGAACCGCGATTTCTCCACGGTTCGCGACGAGAACCTTGTCGAACATTCTTGCGGAACTCTATTCGGGTGGGTTACCTCATTCTGTCGGTTTTTCTCTGGTGGATTGTGGACCGTATTTGGGTCAACGATAGGACTTCACAGGGGTTGACGACGTTCGTCGGCACCAGCAAAGCCGCAACAACACCGATAGCCGAACACCGATAACGAAGGCCGGGCGGCACCGCTCGGGAGACGGTTTAAAACGGAGCGAGCATCGCACACTCATCCTTCGACATCGTTTTACTGATAGCCTCTGTCGCGAGACACATGGACAAAGACCTCTCGGCACTGGATTCCGCGTTGGATTCGATGGGTGTGGGTGGCTTCCTCATCGACGCGGCATCGTCCGATTCCGACCAGTTGTATCTCTCCGGATTCGACGCGCCTGACGCCTTCACGACCCTCTACGCGGACGGCGTCCATTTGCTCGTTTCTAGCCTCGAATACGGCCGGGCGAAAAAGGAAAGCAACGCGGAATCGGTCGCGCGAATGACCGACTACGGCTACTACGAGAAGGTCGCCGAACACGGCCAAAAAGAGGCGAAAAGCCGCGTCCTCTCAGATTTTCTCGCCGACCACGATGTCGAATCGGTGGTCGTTCCCGAACGCTTCCCGCTCGGCGTTGCGGACGGCCTCCGTGACGTGGGCATAACCGTCTCGCCGGAAAAGACCGCCGTCATCACCGGCATCCGCGCGGCGAAGACGGACGAGGAAATCGAACACGTTCGGGTCGCACAGAAAGCGAACGAAGCGTCCATGCAAGCCGCAGAAGACCTGCTCGCCGCCGCGACGGTCGAAAACGGCGTTCTCTATCACGACGGTGAGGTACTGACCAGCGAACGCGTGAAGGAGGAAATCGAAGTGACGCTCCTGCGTAACGGGGCGGCGCTCGATGAAACCATCGTCGCCTGTGGGTCATCCGCGGCGGACCCCCACGACCGGGGAAGGGGTCCGCTTTCCGCTGACGAAGCCATCATCGTGGACATTTTCCCACGCGACAAAGCATCGAAATACCACGCCGACATGACCCGAACGTTCGTCAAGGGGGAACCATCCGACGAGATTCGTGCTCGATACAATCTCACTCACGAGGCGTTCGACGCCGCTCTTGATGCCGTCGAACCCGGCGCGACGGGGAAAACAGTTCACGATGCGGTCTGTGACGTGTACGAAAACGCGGGTTACGAAACGCTTCGAAGCGACCCGAGTACCGAAACAGGATTCATTCATAGCACAGGTCACGGCGTCGGGTTGGATGTTCACGAACTTCCAAAAATCAACCCCGACGGTGGTGAACTGAAACCGGGCCACGTCATCACCATCGAACCAGGTCTGTACGACCCCGCGGTCGGCGGCGTTCGCATCGAAGACCTCGTGGTCGTTACGGAGGACGGCTACGAGAACCTGACCGATTACCCGATCGAACTGGTCGTGGACTAACCCGCTCTCGGGGTGTTCGCCCCAAATGCGATTCTGACTGCCACAATGGCAAAGTAACCGTCTGGCGAACTGCGTCTTCATGCGCAAACAGAAAACCGATACCGACGAGGCTCGTGTATCAGAAACGACACGAAAACCGAGTATCGTTCGACGTGTACTTCCCGTTGGAGTGGGCTTCGTACTCGGATACCTTTTCGGACGGTATTCCGACAAAACGGTCGGACTGGACGAGATATGGGCGAAGCCCTCCGAAATCGCACGGACACCCGATGTGGTAGAACAGGCGATGGACGTCAAAATCGAACAAACGGGGCAGATAGAGACGAGTCAAGAAGTGACCGGCCTCTCGGCACCGACGACACGCGGAATGCCGATGCTCGGATTCGGAACGTACGAACTAGACGATTACGACGAATGCGTCGAGAGCGTTACGACCGCCATTGAAACGGGGTATCGACACATCGACACTGCCGAAGGTTACGACAACGAATCCGCGGTGGGCGACGCTATCGCCGAATCGGACGTTCCTCGGGACGACCTGTTCGTTGCGACGAAAGTCAGCCCCGACGATCTCGACTACGACAAAGTCCTCACGAGTGCCGAGGAGAGCCTCGAACGATTGGGGCTCGATTACATCGATTTGCTCTACGTTCACTGGCCGACCGGAGAGTACGACGCCGAAGAAACGCTCGAAGCCTTCGCGGAACTCCGCGATGAAGGATTGATTCGGAAAATCGGCGTGAGCAACTTCACGGTGGACCTGCTGTCGGAGGCCATCGAAGTCGCGGAGGAGCCCATCTTCGCTAATCAAGTCGAGATGCATCCCCTGCTCCAGCAGGAGGAACTCAGGGAGTTTTGCGACCAGGACGACATCGACGTGGAACTCGTCGCGTACTCGCCGATAGCCCGCGGCGACGTTGCCGACATCCCCGAACTTCGCTCTGTCGCGGAAAAACACGATGCCAGCGAAGCACAGATCAGCCTCGCATGGTGTCGCGAAAAGGGTGTCACCGCCATCCCAAAGGCGACTAGCAGCGAGCATATTCAGGAGAATTGGCGAAGTTTAGGGGTCGAACTTGACGACGAAGACGTGGCAAAGATTGATAGTATCGATCGAGAAGAACGACTCATCGACCCCGACAGGGCTCCGTGGAACCAGTAAGTGGAAAGCGACTGGTCTCGCTGGATCACCTCCCGTTTTCGCCACCGGAAACCGGGATACTCGGCGCGAGTTTTCATGCCTCCGAGATACCGGAGAACCTCGCCCAGTCGAACATGCTTTAGCGCGTGGTTCGAAAAGTCCCTCCATGGCCGAGAAATTTCGCTCGTTCGACGGACTCCGTCGGGTACTGGCGGAGACGAAGTTCGACAGGCCGCCAGCGATCGTCTGCAACGCACACGTGACAGGGTTGAGCGTCGCTCGCGCACTCTCAGCGCACGACGTTCCAGTCATCGCCATCGACCGAAACGGGAACGGTGTCGCTCCGTACTCCGACGCCGTGGATTTCGCTGGGCAGGTGACCTATCCGCTGGATGATCGTGACGGATTCCGAGAGGACGTGGAAGCACTCGCGTCCGAACTGGGACACGAACCGGTCGCGTTCCCCTGTATGGACGAATGGGTGCACGCCTTCGCCGGGACGGAACCGGAAGGCGTCCGTCTCCCCTTCGCCGGTCGGGAAACGATCGATGCCGTCCTCGACAAAGAATCGCTGTACGAGAAGGCAGCGGAGTTGGATGTTCCATACCCCGAAACGTACCGAATGGCCGACACCGATCCGGAAGATGCGGCGGCAGCCCTCGATTTCCCGTTCGTGGTCAAACCCGCGCTCAAGCGCGAGTTCGAGGAAGCGGTCGGAACGAACGTCATCGAAGTCGCCGACGAGGAGGAGTTTTTGGATGTCGTAGCGATGGCCGAGGACGCCGGAATAAACGTCATGGCACAGGAGAAGGTGGACATCGAAACCGGGCGGGACTGTTCGCTGGCCTCCTACGTTCCGCAGGAGGGTGACCCGGTTACCTTCGTCGGCAACGCGCGCGTTCGTTACCCACAGGAGTTCGGCACGTCCTGTCTCGTCCGACAAACCGACCAACCGGAAATCGAGGGGCGTGCGCTCTCCATTCTCGAAGAAACCGGCTACTACGGCATCAGCGAATCCGAATTCGTTTACGACAAATCGCGCGAGGAGTACGTTCTATTGGACATCAACACCCGCCCGTGGAAGTGGATCAGTCTGCCAGTCCAGGCCGGGGCCGACTTGCCGGGGGCGGCCTACGCCGACACGGTCGGCGATGAGTTCGAAGCCGGGGAGACCCACGACTCCACGTGGGTCTATCTGGGGGATTATCTGAAACTACTCGCAAACGATGCCGGTTTCTCGGACGTGCTCAACGAGAACCAGTGGCGGGGTCTGTTCTCCGGCGAGTTCGAGACATCGGACGCCCTGACGACAGGTGTGTACCGCCCGAGCGACGTCGGACCTGCATATCGGCTTATGAAAACCGAGTTCGGAACCGGCGATTACTACTGCTCCTGTTAGCAGGATTCGATTACGAACTGCCCCGCAACGTCCCCAAGTCGGTGACTGACTCCGTTGGTGGTCCCGCGGGGGTCTGCTCGACTTCTCGGACGTAACGGCCTCGAATGTCCGCCAGCATGTGCAACGTAGCGTACCCGATCCGCCGAGAAGATACGCCAACGTGCTTCGACCGAGTGGCGAACGAAGTGAGGCACGAGTGCGCCCCTTCTCTGGCGGGGAAAGATTGGGGGACTGCGGTTGCGATACTGAGGCGGGTATTTGCTGTCGGCAACGGTTAACGACACAGCTACAACGAACAAGTCCTTTGGAAATTCGAAAACAGTTCACCGACGGCCAAACCAGCACACCACGTCGATACACCGACTACCGTTCCCGTCCTCGTTGCAGGTGGCGGAGAAGGTCGCCGCCTTCCCCTCTGATTTGCGCCGTCCAAACGAACCCGTGATCAACGAATGACCGACGAGAGCATCCACTTCAACCTGTTCACGATGAACGCGGTGGAACACGTCACGGCAGGTACCTGGCGCACGCCGGGCGACCGATCACACCGCTACACCGACATGAACTACTGGCAGGAGGTCGCACGACTGGCGGAACGTGGGGGATTCGATGCCGTCTTCTTCGCCGACGTGCGTGGCATCTACGACGTATACGGTGGCAATCGAGACACGGCAATAGAGAAGGCCATTCAGACGCCCGCGAACGACCCGGAGCTGTTGATTCCAGCGATGGCGAGCGTCACTAGCGACCTCGGGTTCGCGGTGACGCGCTCTACGACCTACGTCCATCCGTACCAACTGGCCCGCGAGTTTTCCACGCTCGACCACATCACCGACGGCCGTATCGCGTTCAACATCGTTACCTCCTATCTCGAAAGCGCGGCGGAAAACCTCGGATTGGACGAGCGAATGGACCACGACACGCGCTACGACCGCGCCGAGGAATTCATGCAGGTCTGCTATCGACTGTGGGAGGACAGTTGGGAAGACGGTGCGGTGGTTAGAGATGTCGAGGCAGGACGGTACACCAACCCCGAGAAAGTTCACGCCATCGACTACGAAGGGGAGCAGTTCTCGGTTCCCGGCCCACACAGTTGTGAGCCGTCGCCACAACGTACGCCAGTTCTCTACCAAGCCGGGTCGTCGGAACGCGGGCGGAACTTCGCGGCGAACAACGCTGAAGCGCTGTTCGTCAGCCAACCGACGAAGGAAGCCGTGAAGAATTACGTCGAGGATGTGCGAAAGCGCGCGGACGATGCGGGACGAAACGGCAACGAACTCGCCTTCTTCGCCGGAATCGCGCCGATCGTCGGCGAAACGGAGGACATCGCGGAGGCGAAGTACGAAAAATACCGCGAAAACGTCGATACCGAGGCGACGCTGACGCTGCTCGGTGGGTTCATGGACTTGGATTTTTCCGAACTCTCGCCGGACCAACCGGTCGAACACATCGAAACCGAGGCGATTCAGGGCGCAGTCAACGCCCTAACCAAACATGCTCCCCAGCGTGACTGGACGGTTCGTGACGTGGCGGAGTTCTGTGGCCTCGGTTCCACCTCGCCCGTCATCGTCGGGTCGCCGGTGCAGGTCGCGGACGAACTCGAACGATGGCACGACGAAACGGGGATCTCCGGATTCAATATCAAAGAAGTCGTTCGCCCCGGAACACTCCGAGACTTCGTCGATTTGGTGGTGCCGGAACTGCGTGAACGCGGCCTCGTACGCGAGGAGTACGACGGCGAGACGCTTCGGGAGAACATGCTGGGTCGGCGATATCGCGAGTGAGATATGTCCCTCCGCAACGTAGCATCGATCATGAACACCCCCTTTTTGGACCGACTGGAGGATTTCTTTTGGGCGCGCCATTCGAACCCGAAAAGCGGTTGGACTCGGGTACCGACCGGTCCCGTCCTCGTGTACGCCATCTATCGCCGCGACTGGCGCATCCTCATCGCCGCGGTCCTTTTCGCGACGGTTAATCCGTTTTTATTCTCGCCACCCGAGACCGAAGACGCGTGGATGACTCGCGCCGTCCTCGCCGAACGGTGGTGGATTCGGGAGGAGGCGAACGGAACGGTCGGACGCACGTATCCGAACGTCTGCAACACGGTCAGTGCACTCGCGTTCGTGTACACACTGGTCGCCGCGTGGCGACGCCGACCCGTCGGCACGACGGTCGGGACGATCCTCGCGTTCGGGCTGAAGTTCTGGTGGGTCGGCGCCCTCGTTCGGCGATACGATGATCGGGAGACGAAACGCCGGTGAGTATCCGGTCTTCGACGCAGAATTTCAATTCACCCGACAGCAACGGTCGGTGACCTCCGTCAGTCACACCGTTTTCGTATTCCATCACCCTGGTACCAACACGAGCGTATCCGTCTCCGTCTGTCCAGCGTTCCCGTGTTTCCCGGCGTCTCTCGCTCGTTTCCGGGTGAACTATCCGCGTCGTTTATCCCCCTACTCGGCGTCGTTTCGCTGCAGAGGGGAATCCCATGAGTATCAGAACTGCGGACAACGAGGCGCTCGTTGTCCGAGAAATCGAAGAGGTATGGAATAGCGGTGGCAACCTTGATGTACTGGATGACGTCGTCGCGGAAGATTTCGTGTACCACAGTCCGATGATGGACATGGAAGGTCGTGACGAGTACCGCGAAATGGCAGCGGAAGTCCGCGATATCTTCTCCGACATGGAAATGACGGTCGAGGACGTGGTATCGGCGGACGACAAGGTGGTCGTTCGGTACACTGCATACGGAACCCACACTGGTGAGATGATGGGTATCGAACCAACCGACGAACGAATCGAAATGACGGGGGTCTACTTCGACCGAATCGAGGACGGGAAAATCCAGGAACGGTACGACGTCGCCGACGAACTGGGAATGTTCGTCCAACTCGGTGTAGTCGAACTGCCCGAGATGGAAGAATAAGGCCGACACCTAACCGAGCGGTGTCTTTTCCCTGGCTCTCGATTCGACTCGCATGAATGCAAACGTCTTCTCCTGGAGATGAAAACGTCGTCTCTTGGAAATCCGTTTACCTAGGCCGGAACGGTTCGACAGTAACGACTCGATCGTGTATACACGAACGACGCGCCCATGAACCGAGGATTATCCGGGCGGAAACGTCCGGTGTCGTTTCTCCTCTCGATTCGGCTATCGGTTTTCTCGCTGTAGGCATCATCTACGGACCCGACATTTTGCGTCGAACCACTCACCGTTTCCCGAAATCTTCCCCTGGTTTCCGGGTGAACGATGTCTTTCGTTTATCGTCCCGGTTGGTGTACCTGGTTTCCGGGGGAAACACCTTGAGTATCAGAACCGCGGACAACGAAGCACTCGTCCAGAGGGAAGTCAGGGAGGTATGGGACAGCGGTGGGGACCTCGAAGAGATTTCCGACCTCGTTACCGACGACTTCGTCTATCACAACCCGATGATTCGTGACCCGGTTCACGGACCGGACGAGTATCGAGCACTGGCCGAGACGTTCCGTAACGCCTTCTCGGACATCAAGATGGAAGTCGACGAAATGTACGCCGTAGACGACGTAGTGACGACGCGATATACGACGCGGGCGACGCACGACGGCGAGATTTTCGGCATCGAACCGACCCACACGAAGATCGAAATCACGGGTATCCTCATCGACCACCTGAAGGAGGGCAAACTCGAAGAGCGACACGTCAACGACGACGCATTGGGCTTGTTCGAACAGATCGGTGCCGTGAAACGCCCCGACGAGGGTCGACCGGACTGAACCCAACCCGGACAAACGAACCTCTTTTGGGCGAACCACGCCAAACCAGTTCCAATGAACGTACTCGTCGTCGGAGCGGGCGCGATGGGTCGCTGGTTCGGCGAGTCGATACACTGCGACCTCGCGTTCGCCGATGCAGACCCTGCAGTCGCGGAAAACGCCGCAAACGAACTCGGTGGACGAGCGGTCGAACTGGACACATCCGAGACGTTCGACGCGGTCTGCCTCGCGGTACCCCTCCCCGTAGTTGAAGGGGCAATCGAAGAACACGCCGTGAAGGCCGAACGGGCCCTACTCGACCTGACCGGTGTGATGGCCGAACCCGTTTCCGCGATGGCCGAGCGGGTCCCCGACAAGGAACGCGTGAGTCTCCACCCGCTGTTCGGCCCCGAAAACGCGCCCGGGAACGTGGCAGTCGTCGTCGATGAACCGGGACCGGTGACCGATGACCTCCTTTCTGCCCTCGAATCACGTGGCAACACGCTCGTCGAGACGACGCCGGACGAACACGACGAGGCGATGAAAACGGTTCAAGCGAGCGCTCACACGGCGATCCTCGCGTTTGCACTGTCCGCGAACTCGGTTCCGGACGGGCTACGAACCCCCGTCTACGATTGCCTCACCGACCTTTCGGCCCAAGTCACCAGTGGGGATTCGCGCGTCTACGCCGACATTCAGGCCGCCTTCGACGGTGCGGAGGATGTCGCGGCCGCCGCCAACGAACTCGCTGACGCCACCGTGGAGGAGTTCGAGCACCTGTATCGGGACGCTAAATCGAACGGTGATACGAACGCGTATCGGAACGAAACCGATCCGGAGGGAAAACGATGAACGCCGACCAGCGAGAGCAGGTACGCTCAAACGCGCTCTACCTCCGCGACGTGCGTCCCATCGACCCGGACGAAATAGCGGAGTACGTCGAGGAGCAACCACATCCGGCGGTGGTCCGGCAGGTGCTGCGCGAGCAGTCGCTCGATTTGGGTCTCGTCGAACGCGACGATGGAACTTTCGAACCGGTCTCGGAAGAACCGATCGCGCCGGATTTTCGCGGCGTCGAGTCGTTTCCGGAAAAATACGGCCGGAAACTGGAGGACCTACTGGTTGGGGAGTTCGGACTCGGGTGGCCGGACGGCGATTCAGGCGACGAACTGCGCGAGACGATTCGTCGCCTCAAGCAGGAGTATTTTGCACAGAACCCGGTCGAATACGACTATCGCGTGGCGCTCGGCTACGCGATTTACCACCTTCCGGATTATTACGCCGTGGTTCAGTACGCACTCTCGGAACTCGCGGAGCGCGGTCTGCTTTCCCGAAAACTGCGGGTGCTTGACGTCGGTGCTGGCGTCGGCGGCCCGGCACTCGGATTGCACGACTTCTATCCCAACGACAGTTTGGTCGAGTATCACGCCGTCGAACCGAGCGAGGCCGTCGACGTGTTCGCTGCGATGATGGAGGAAACACGGGAGAACTTCCACACGACGATACATCGGGAGACTGCGGAAACGTTCGACTCGAAAAACGAGTACGACCTTGTCCTGTTCGCCAACGTGCTGAGCGAGGTGGACGACCCCGAAGCGGTCGTGGAAACGTATCTCGATATCCTCGCCGAGGACGGGGCGATGGTTGCCATCGCTCCGGCCGACAAAAACGCGAGTATCGGTCTCCGGGAGGTCGAACGAAGCGTCGCCGACCGGACGACGGTCTACTCGCCGACGCTTCGACTCTGGCCGAACGAGGAACCACAGGACCGTGGCTGGTCGTTCGACGTACAACCGGATTTCGAAACGCCGGCGTTCCAGCGACGACTGGACGAGAGTGACGACAGGGATAAGAGGGACAGTGGCGGGTCGGACGAACGAGGCGATGGCGAGTTCGTCAACGTCGACGTACAGTACTCACACGTGATTTTGCGGACCGATGGGATGCGACGACGGGAGTTTACCGCCGATCCCGCGTGCTCCGCGAAGATGGCGGAGATGGAGCGTCACGTGACGGAGCGTGTCAGCCTCGTCGCCGTGAAACTCAGCCATTCCCTGTCTGCGGGTGGACGAAACGAGGTGTTCAAAATCGGAGACGGGAGCGAAACGGTCAGCCATTTCGCGGTGCTGACGAAGGAAACGGCACTCAACCGTGCGCTTCGGGAAGCGGCATACGGGAGCCTCCTCTCGTTCGAAGAGGTGTTGGTACTCTGGAACGAAGACGAAAACGCGTACAACCTCGTGGTCGATGAAAAGACGGTCGTTGACCGCCTCTGATTAGTTCGTTTCGACGACCTCTCGGACGTAATTGTAATACGAACCGAACTTCCCCTCGTCGTTCGGTGATAACGGAATGTTGTTCTCTGCCAACAGTTCAACCGTTTTTCGTGGCTTACACTCGAACCAAATGGACAACACGTCTACATTCCGCTGTGCATACTCGTAGTTGAGTTCGAGTGTCCGCGCGTCAGTGACGTTTCCCTCCGCCATGGCCATCTAGTCAGAGTCAGTGTCAGGACATAAATCCATGTGGTTCGTTAATCATCGATGCTGAATTATAATAGGGCGAGAACTATTGACGCGGATTTGACATCGGTATTCGACGAACTCGGAAACGGTCCCCTCGAACCGTTTGTACCTCTGTCGTCACTCATCCGCTCTCTTGTCGATTTTGCAATCCTCGCGACTCACCCATCTCGCCGGTTACTTTCCCGGCGTCCGTCAGTCGAACGGTGCACTTTTGCGCTCCCGTTCCGACCCCACTCCCATGAGCGACCCTCTCGAAATTCTTCTGACGAACGACGACGGGATCGACAGCCCCGGTATCCACGCGCTGTACGACGCGCTTCAGGAGGTCGGAAACGTAACGACCGTCGCGCCTGCAACCGATCAGAGTGCTGTAGGTCGGGCGATGTCCTACGAAGTCGAGGTCGAAGAACACGAAATCGGCTACGCCGTCACGGGAACCCCCACCGACTGCGTCGTAGCGGGACTGACAGAACTCGGACCCTACCCGGACATCGTCGTCTCGGGGTGTAACAACGGTGCGAATCTCGGTGCCTACGTCCTCGGCCGTTCGGGAACCGTTAGTGCGGCGGTCGAAGCCGCGTTCTTCGACGTTCCTGCAATCGCCGTCTCGCTTCACGTTCCAAACCACATGTGGCCACACGATACGACGAAACCGGAGTACGAGGAGGCCGCCCGTGCGACGACGTATCTCACCGAACACTCGCTCGACGCGGGCGTGTTTGAGCAGGCCGAATATCTGAACGTCAACGCTCCCATGCCGGGCGATGAACCGGCGTCGATGGAGGTGACGCGTCCCTCGCACGTATACGACATGAACGCCACGAACGATGGGGGTGTCGTCACCCTTCACGACTTGACGTGGGAACAAATGGACGACGAGACGCTCCCCGACCCGGATGGAACCGACCGAAGGGCAGTGTACGAGGGGAGAGTGAGCGTTTCGCCGCTTACCGCACCACACTCCACCGAACATCACGAATCGCTGGACGAACTGGTTACTGCCTATCACAAATAGCTATGTAACCCGTGCACGTCGGCACTACTGTTTTATTCGTCGGTGACTAACGGACCCCCGACAAGAGGGGGAAGGGGAAATATAGTGAGTCAGATCGATATCAGCCGACTCGCACTCGACACGCTCCCAGTAAACGTCGCCGTTCTCGATGATCGAGGCGTGGTAGTGGCGACGAACGGGACATGGGAAGAGTTCGGCCGGGAAAACGGCCTTACGACGACGACGCTTGGCAGTAGCTATCTCGACGTGTGTGATACCGCCAACGACCCGACCGCACGGAAAGCGGCGACGGGAATCAGGGATATCCTCGGCGGGAAACAGACCGAGTTTACGCTCGAATATCCGTGTCACTCGCCGACTGAGAAACGGTGGTTCATCATGTACGCCATGGGTGCGACGACCGGTGACAACTCATACGTCGTCGTTGCACATCTGAACGTTACGGACCGCAAGCAACAAGAGTTTCAGGTGGAGCGGTATCAGACCATCGTCCAAAACGTTCCGCTCGTACTCTTCGTTCTCGACGCTGACGGCACGTTCACCCTCTCCGAAGGTCGCGGACTGGCGTCTCTCGGACTCACCGACGGCGAAGTCGTCGGTGAGTCGGTGTACGATCGATACGGCGAGGTTCCACAGATCGTGGCGGACTGCGATGCGGCACTCTCCGGCGAACAAGTCCGCTCAACGACGGAACTCGGCGATCTCGTCTTCGAGGTAGTCTATCGACCCGTGTTGAACGGCGAAGGGGAGGTAGACCGCGTCGTTGGCGTCGCGATAGACGTGACGAAACGGGAGCGACACGAACAGGTCCTCGGCTCGCTCTCGGACCTCACACGGGAGTTGCTGGAAGCAGAGACCCCCGGCGACGTGTGTGCACTCGCCGTCGAAGGGGCGGCCACGGTTCTCGATCTCCCGGAGACGTTCATCGCGCTTTACGACGAATCCGAACGAGCGTTGCGGGTTCGCGCAGGTGAACTCCCGGACGAAACGTTCCCGGATGGACTGTTAGAGACAGAGGACGATGGTGGTCTCGCATGGCAGTCGTTCATCAAGAACGAACCGCGATTCAGCGATGAAATCGCCATCCTTCCCCTCAGCAGCCACGGTGTTTTCGTTACGAAAGTGTCTGACGATGCGACACTCGACGTCGCTGAACTCTGTGCCGCAGCGGTTGAGTCGGCATTGGGACGAGCGGACCGGGAACGAACTCTACGAGAGCACGAAGCCACCCTCCGTCGGCAGAACGCGGCGCTCGAACGGCTCAACGAATTGAACGAAAGCATTCGAGGCATCGACCGAGCGCTCGTCGAAGCACGAAGTCGCGACGAAATCGAACAGGCTGTCTGTACTCGGCTGACGAGCGGTGGCCCTTACCGCTTTGGGTGGATCGGGGAACACGACCCCGGAACTAAAACGGTGAATCCCCGTGAGTCGGCGGGCGTGAGCCGTGGCTTTCTCGATACGGTCACCGTCACTCCCGACGACATAGATTCGACGGACCCGACGGGAACCGCGATGCGGACGGGCCGGGCACAGGTCGTGCAAGACGTCCTCCGTGAACCACCATCGGAACCGTGGCAACGTGAGGCACTCAAACGTGGCTATCGATCGGTCTGTGCGCTTCCGCTTCATTACGAAGACGCCGTCTATGGCGTCCTCACGGTCTACTCGGACAGGAAGGGGACGTTCGACGACTTGGAACGTGCAGTCCTCGACGACGTGAGCCAAACGGTCGCCTACGCGATCAACGCAGTCGAGAGCAAAAAAGCGCTCACCGGCGGCGACGTAATCGAACTCAAATTCGACGTGGTGGACCCTGCCATCGTTTTCGTGTCCGTCGCATCCGAAACCGGCGGCCGTGTCGAGTTCAAGGGCATGGTTTCCGAATCCGATGGCGCACCGAAATGCTTCTTTACCGTTCGAGATGCGGCAATCGAAGACGTACTCGATGTCGCGTCTCACTCGCTCGAAATCATCGATGTCGAACACGTCAGCGACCGATACGACTCCACGCTGTTTTCAGCAACACTGACGGAGTCGAGTTTTATCGGGACGCTTCTCGACCACGGTGCGGTGCCTGAGTCGTTCTTCGTAGAGGATTTGCCTGGACGAGTGATCGTCCGATTGCCCGCGAACGCTGACATTCGAACGTTCGTCGAGGTACTTCAGCGTCGGTTCCCCGCCATCGAACTTCGAAGTCGCCGTCAGCGAGAGCACACATCGAAATCCGGGAATTTGGACGTTTTGCTCACTGAAACATTGACCGAAAGACAACGTGAAACGCTGGAAGCTGCCTACTTCAGTGGCTTTTTCGATTCGCCGCGAAAGAGTACCGGCGAGGAAGTGGGACGCTCGCTCGGAATCTCTCAACCGACGTTCCAACATCATCTCCGTGCCGCGGAACGAAAACTGCTCTCCCAACTGCTCGAACGAGGGGTCTAGATAGATAGATGCCACCGTTTGAGGGGGCGTTCAATCTAGCTGAAAGGGACTTGCCCGAACATTCCGTATCAATAATCATGAGAACAGACGTACGACGGCGCCCCAACGGCCAAGACGGTGACCAGCCGAGTCTGGCCGTTCTCTCTGCCGTGATGGATAGAGCGGGATACGACGATGCGACCGATTTCGATACGTGCTTATACGACGTTATCGACCCGGACGCGCTCGATGCGCTCTTCCATCGGCGGACAAGAAACGCCCGCGTCGAGTTCTCACTCGACGGATACACGGTACACGTCCATAGCAGCGGGGCAGTCGAGGTCCTCGATGAGTGACGATGGACGGGCAACGCACGGACAATAACGGTCCGGACGTCCTCGGTGAAGAGCAGGTCTGTGCGAACTGCGGTGATACCATCGAAATCGGGTCGTGGCACCCCGTTCTCGCCGAGACGGATGACAGTGGCATGTTTCACCTGTATCCGTTCTGCAGTCCCCACTGTCGGGATGTGTGGAACCGTACGCAAACAACCCAGAATCGAGAATGACTGAACAACGACCAAGCAACATCGAATACAGCGAGTACGAAGACGAATACGGTGTCGTAGCGATGTTTTACGATCCCGAAAACCAGCGAGCGTGGATCCGCGCCAGCACGACGGTCCCGGTACGAAGGTAAGGGGGTGTGGGGTCGAACCGTTTTCTGACGGCCCCTTCTCGTTCTCTGCGGATAGCAGTTTGCCGCGAATCCTTGAAACGTGAAGAATATTATCCAAAAGCGTACTACTACCATCCGTGCACGCAAGATTCATCGAGTTACTGGAGAACAATTCGGAGCACGCAACCGAGTTTCAGTCCCGATTCGACGATGTACAGGATTCCCAGCATCCGGACGTTGTCACCGTTTGCTGTTCGGACTCACGTGTCCTACAGGATCACATCTGGGGGAACGACGAACCCGGCCAAATCTTCACCTGTAGCAACATCGGAAACCGCGTCGTTCAGCGAACCGACTCCGGTGAGGTCGTCTCGGGAGACGTTCTCTATCCGGTCGAACATACGGGAACGGAAACCATCGTCGTCGTCGGACACACCGGTTGTGGAGCCGTTACCGCGACGTACGACGACGTGACCGATGGGGTCTCCGAACCGGCCGGTATCGAGCATTGCCTTGGACTGTTGAAGCCGCATCTCGAAGGCGGCGTCGAACTACTCCCCACGAACCTGAACAGAGCGGAGGCGATAAATCGACTCGTCGAATACAACGTCGATAGGCAGGTCGAATTCCTCGGGAAGAGCGACGAAATCCCTTCGAACGTCGATATCATCGGCGTCGTATACGATTTCCAGGACGTTTACTCCGATAACCGGGGACAAGCTCACGTCATCAACGTCAACGGCGAAACTGCCGTCGAGACACTGCAGGAGGAGTATTCGGAAATCGCCCCACGAATCGCACGACTGTGGGAGTATTGAACGTTCCAACGCTTAACAGCTCCAAACCCCCCGTCATAGCGAGCCGAAAAACGAATTGAGGTCGTCGGCGACCAACTTCGGTTCCTCCCATTCGAGAAAATGGCCGCCTCGAGAGGCCTCCCGCCAGCGGTCGATTCGATAGGTTCGTTCTGCCCACTCCCTCGGCGTGGGGAACATATCCGCCGGAGCCATCAACATCGCCGTCGGAACGTCGAGGCGTCCCCATTCGCCGGGGTCGTGGGCAGATTCGTAGTAGAGTCGCACGGAGGAGGCAATCGTTTCCGTGGTCCAATAGATAGTCAAGTTGGTCAGCAGTTCGTCCTTGGTGAACGAATCTTCAACGTCGCCGTCGTTGTCGCTCCACGTTCGAAATTTCTCGACGATCCATGCCGCTAAACCGACTGGTGAGTCGTTCAAACCGTAGGCGAGCGTTTGGGGTTTCGTCGATTGTTCCATCGCATAGGCCGCCTCCTCTCGCATCCACCGTTCGGCGTTTTCGAGAAACTCGACTTCGGCGTCAGTTGGGTCGTCCGGTATCTGACCTTCATCGACGCGCGGGTTCGTCCCACTGAAATGAGCGCCTATCAGGGAGTCCGGATAGTTGAGCCCGAGTTGAACGAGCACACCGGCCCCGATGTCGCTTCCTCGACCCGCATATCGATCGTATCCTAACTCCTCCGTCATCAGCTTCTGGAACAGATTCGCGATATGGGGGACGCTCATCCCGCGACGAGTCGGGCGGTCGGAAAATCCGTATCCCGGCAAAGACGGGACAACGACGTCGAACGATATCGACGCGTCGATATCGTAGTTCGACGGTCGGGTCAGCATCGGAACGATATCCAGCATCTGCACGAACGAACTCGGCCAACCGTGCAGGAGTAAGAGCGGTATCGATTCGTCCCCTTCACCGCGTTCGTGAACGAAGTGAATGCCGAACCCATCGAGGGAAGTTCGATACTGGTCGAACTCGTTCATCCACTCCTCCTGTTCATCCCAATCGAACTCACCTCGCCAGTAGTCGATTAGCTCTTGGAGATACGAACGGTTGACACCGTATTCCCATCCCGCGTCTTCGATCTCGTCCGGCCATCGGGTTCGGTTCAATCGAGTTTGGAGGTCGTCGAGCGCCTCCTCCGGAACAGCGATCTCACATTTTTCGACCATGTGTCCCTCCTCTACTACCTTCGGGACAGAACGACAAAACCACCGCTGATGAGTGCACGCTCCAGTTCCGGACAGACAGTCGTTTACTCCCCATCGGTTCGATAGCTGAAAGCCGGTCCCACGGCCCGCTAGCCGTTCGGTAGCAGTCGCAAGCAGGACGCTTTTGCACCCTTCGCTTGGAATTCCGACTATGGGAAACCACGAGAACTCCTGGTTGGGACCTCAAAAAAGAGCAAAGCCACTCGTCCGGGCCGGAGTTCTTCTCGGATTGGGGTTGGGCGGCTTTTTCGACGGCATCGTCATCCACCAAATCCTTCAATGGCACCACATGCTGACCTCTCATCCGAACCCGAGCGTCGCCAACGATATCCGACTGAACATGATGGCCGACGGCCTCTTTCACGTCGCCACGTACGCCTTCACCGTTCTCGGAATCGTCCTCCTCTGGCGTGCATGGCGAACCCCCGTCGTTCCTCGGTCGGGGCGAACGCTACTCGGAAGCACTGTTCTCGGATGGGGCTGTTTCAACCTTATCGAGGGTATCGTCGATCATCACCTCCTCGGCATTCATCACGTCTGGCCGGCCGGTCCCGGTCCCGTTCTCCTCTGGGACCTCGTATTTTTGGCATCGGGTGTTCTGTTCGTCGTCGTCGGATACATCGTAATTCGGAACACCAAGTCAGTCCCGGAACCATCCGAAACGGAGACGATATCGCACTAACTGCCCACTCGACCTTCGCTCCGGCGGACGGATCGATTTTCACACCGCTGGCGAACGAAACGGAGTTCGGTTCTTATACTCCCGACAAGAATCCTTCACTCCGACCGCTAACCATGCAGAACGACCTATTTCCTACAGACGCCGAAAGTGAACGGCTTCGGTACGAACCGTTTCACGAATCGGTCGAAATCCTCGACCTCTACGAACATCATCGTTCCGGCGAGATGGATGTCGTGATGCGCCCGCTCGGGGAGAACCCACACGCGACGCCGAAGGCGACGATGGACGAACTACAGTCAGCCAAAGAAGCGTGGGAATCCGGCGAGCGAGCGACCTACACCATCTCTTCGAAATCCGACGGCGAATTCGTCGGCGTCGCCGAACAGTGGCTCGAATGGGACAAGCGTCGAGCTTCGTTTGGGATGTGGATACGCGAGCCGTTTTGGGGACGTGGGTGTTCGAGTGAACGGGCCGGTACGATGTCGTACGTCGCCTTCGAATGGCTGGACCTCGACCTCGTGAGCGTCGGCCACGATCCCGAAAACGAACAGTCCCGACGTGCAATCGAGAAGTACGTCGATGCCTACTGTGGACAGCACGATGCTGTCCTCCGAAATTGGCTCCCATCGAATGACTTCGGTGACCCGACGGGCGTTCACGTGTACAGCATACTACAAGAGCAGTGGCGGGAGAACGTTACCACAGCGGAAATAGCGACGATTCGAGTCGGTGCATGATTCAAACTTGGAATCCGAAACGTGAGCTCCCGTCCGAGTTAGCACTGTCCCTACTTCTCGCTGTTTTTGTTATGGACGAACCTCGTGTAGAGTGGTTTCTCGGATGGCTCTCTCATCGGCTTCGTGCTTTTAGGCTCTCGAGTGTCGGACCGCTATCACAGCGAATGCTTTTGCTTACATGAAGTGTAGCTCCGCTATGATAGGACGGATATGGCACGGGAGAACGCCCGCAGGAAAAGCGGATGCATACTTTGAATTCCAGAAGGAGCGGGCGATCCCCGATTACGAATCAATCGACGGAAACCTCGGTGCGTACGTGTTCCGCCGTATCGAAGGGGATGAAGCCCACTTTTTGACGCTCTCGTTTTGGGAGTCGAGAGACTCCATTCGACGATTCGCCGGCGAGGACATCGAATCAGCGAAGTATTACCCCGAAGACGAGGATTTCTTGTTGGAGTTCGAGCCAACCGTTATGCACTACGAGGTGTATCCGCGAAACGACTGATACGCGGTGTATTGGTATCTACTACCGACTCTCCCGCTGTTCGACCTTGTTCAATTCGATGAGTAGTCTGAAAACTGCCTTCACTAAATTCGAATCCACGTCGAATCGTTTGGCGTTTTCACCCGCTCTGTCCATCACTTTCTGCTCTTGGCCCTCGTCAGTCGTCGGAATATCCTCGATGGATTTTACTTGGGCCACCGTCTCGGCAACGTAGGTTCGTCGGGCGATGAGTTCCACGATTTCGCGGTCGATGGATTCTATCTCTTCGCGGAGCTCCGCGAGCGTCATATCGTTCGGGTCCCGTCTGATTGCGTCGTCGTTAGCCACGTTGTGCCCTCCAGTGATTCCCATCTTTCCTGTACATCCTCTAAAACCTCCCGCCCGCCGACGGCGACGAAGCTCGGGCCGGTCCCCGAGAGAGAGACCCCATCCACGTCCGGTAGGGCGGAAAGCAGTGGGTCGGTGGGGAACCCGAGCGCACCACAAAACGCGAACCCGTTGACCGTCATCGCTCGCCCGTACTCCCCATCGAGTGCGAGATCCGCTACCAACTCGGCCATCGGTGCGACTCGTCGACAGCGCGAAACGTCCGCATCCGACGAGAACGCCTGCTCCGGTGGCGTAAATACGAGCACGTCCCACGACACTTCCTTCCGAGCGAGCAGTTCGTCGCGATTGTTGTCGGTAACCGTAACTCCTCCGAGCATGCTCGCACTGGCGTCGTCGAACGCCCCCGTTGCCGTCACGCCGACGTCGCGGGCGGCTCGCACCCCGAGTCGGCAGGCGTCTTCTCGTTCCATCTCCACGTCGAGTGCGGACAGCGTCGCCAGGACAGTGGCGTTCGCGGCGGCGCTCGAACTCTTCAACCCGGATGCCATCGGAACGTCACTTTCGGTACGAACCGTTCCACCGAGGGACCGATCCGCGTCGGCGAAGTCGAGAACCGACTCGACACACCGCTCGATGAGGCGGGTGTCGGCGTTCGGCGCGTCCGCGATTTCACCTCGAATCCCGTCCGAGTCGTCCAGCGTGACCTCTGCAGTAGTGTATTCATCGATAGCGAACGCGGACCCGATGCCGGTGGCGAGTGCGTTGAGTACGGTTCCGGCGGCGGGTGCTTTCGCGCGGCCGTTCATGGCCGCGCTTCGCGGGGTGAGTTCTTCAGGGTGGCGGTAGACGCAATTCGTGACCGCTTACGTGGTGGTCGATTCAGGGTGTTCGTCGGTCGGGTCACTGAGTTCGCCGATGACCTCCTCCAGTGCGTCGGTTGCGGTGACGAGGCCGACGACTTCGCCCTCTTCCATCACCAGTGCGAGTTCCTGGTTTTCGACCTGAAACAGGTCGAGTGCGTCACTAATCGAGGTGTCTCCCGCGATGGTCATCGGTGGGTGTGCAACCTCTTCGAGAGTGATTTCACCCGACTTGAGGTCGTCGTCCGCACGATATAGTGCGGGCATGTAGACGTTGCCGTGATAGTCTGAAAGCGAATCCCCAACTAAGGGGAATCGTGTGTACGTGCTATCTTTGACCCGTTTTATGTTCGCTTCGGGGCTATCCGTCGTCGAGAGCAAAACGATGTCCTCACTTGGAACCATGATATCCCGTATCGCGATTTCTCCGATTTTGAGGGCATTCATAACCTCTTGATAGCGTTCGTCGGCTAAATCACCCTGATCGAGCACATCGCCGAGTTTGTTCCGAAGGTCAGCACGGGATTCGATTGCGTCGGTTTCGGCGTCTTTCCACGCCCCTGTGATTTCCACGCCGAATAGTCGTAGGGTCCACTTTGCGACGCCGTCACCGAGGGTAATTATCGGGGCGATTGCGCGGTAGAACCAGTATAGCGGAGTTGCTCCGTATCGGCAGACGAATTTCGTGCGCTCGACACCGAGGTATGTCGGAGTTTGTTCCCCATGTGTCAGGTGGACGAGATTGATAATGAGGAACCCCAGCAGTGCCCCAGCACCGACTGATGCAAGTCCCGTATCCGCGAACATCGGCTCGAAGATGGCCGCCAATGCTGGTTCCGCGACAATTCCGACTGCGATGCTTGACGCGGTAATACCGACCTGGCAGCTGGTTAGATACAGTTCGAGGTTCTCAGTCATCTCCCACGCCCGCCGTAGACCGGATGTGTCGAACTCCGATTCCGGATACTGACGAACACGGGTAAGCGCGAATTCGATGGCGACGAAGTAACCGTTTGCCAGTATCAACAGCAGTCCAGCGACCAGTCGCATCGCTATTACGGCGGATTCCATCGTCCGGAGGTACTGACTCCAATTATTTGATTCCGGTGGCCGTTTTCAAAGCTGTACGTAGCCACAGTGAATACAAAATTATTTATTCCCACTTTTAGCACGAAAATACAGCAAATATCCGATTCTTCCTGATTCGATCTACACCACGATATCCGGTCAATACCGACGTGCGCCCGACACGGAACGCGGGCCTTTTCCCCATCCCCGGATAAACCACGATTATGAGCGTCCGTAACGATGTTTCCCCCGACACCCTCGGCGTCGAACTCACGGAAGACGGTATCGTCGTCGAGTACACCGACGGGCGAGAAGCGTTCTACAACGGGATTCCACAGAAAGTACAGAATACCCTCCGAACGCAGCCCGGCAAACTCGTACAGGTGCTCGTGACCGACCCGACCGAGACGGAAGGCGTGATGACGTACGTCAACGACCGCAAAACGCACGACGAAATCCTCGAATCGACCGGCGTCGGTCGGATCATCGTCGAACCGGGCGAGGAAGAGGAACTGTTTCCGGGCGTGACGGTGCGCTCGGAGGGTTACGCCATCGAAGTCGAGGCCGACCCGGAAATCGCCCGTGGTCGCGTCTTCGTCTTCGAAGAGGACGAAATCGGGGAACGCTCGTTCGAGTTCGTGAACGAGGACGACTGATGCCGCTCACGAAACGCTGGCGATCGCTCGACAGAGCCGCGGTCGGAAGCGCCCCGGAACGATGGGGGATGTACGAACTCGGTACGGACGGCGAAATAGAATCCATCGGCACTGGGGTCCTCCGCGACGAACTGAAGACCGAACTGTCCTACAGCGGGGCTGAACAGGTCAGATGGGAGGCGTGTCAATCACGGGAACACGCGGGAAAGCTGGCGGCGGAGCATCGAGAACGAGCAGGGTTAGGCTGAGCGGCGGTTCACGTCGTAGGCGATGATACCGGCGACTGCGACCAAAACAACGACCAGTGACGTGCTCGTCATTGCATCCGGTCCAAGACTGACGACGACGCCGACCAGCAGAGAGACGCCGAGTGCGAGGAGAACCACGATTGCTGCCAAATACGTCTCGATTTCGGGCATATGAGGCGGATTCGATGTCACTACGACGTGAACTTATCGGGTTGTGTCGATTTCCAATACTGGAAATTTTCGAACTTCCTCCGGCCGTTCGCCGTGTATGGATACTAACGGATATTCGTGGTAAACCCGAAAGAGCGTCGAAATCGAGGTATTCGTGCTCACCGCGCTCGCGACACTGCTCCGAAGTTCGACTTCCATCCCGAAAGTCAGTTCACGGACGATGAAACCCGCTTTTCGTCCGCCTCTTTCCACTCGCCCAGTCCGCCGGGGTCCAAGTGGATGTGAACGTCGCCGACCTCCTCGCGCGCCATGAGCGCGTCTCGGAGGTCGGTTTCGATGTCGTGGGCCTCGATAAACGTGTGGTTTGCCGACACCTCGGCGTGAAACTCGACTTCGTAGACGGTTCCGGCGTAGTAGGCGGTGAAGTCGTGCACTCCGTGAACGTCGCCGTGGGACCGAATCGTGTCCTTCAGTTCCTCGCGGATGTGTTCCGGGGCGGCGGAGTCGATGAGATAATCGACGTTTTCGCGCGACACTTCGATTCCTTGGTGAATGACGAGGAGACTGACGAGTCCGCCAGCGAGTGGATCGAGGATCGGGAATCCGCCTGCCATCCCCACGACGCCGACGACTGCCGCGGCAGTCGTGTACAGGTCGTTTTTACTGTCAGCGACGAGCGCGGACAGGCCGGGCGACTGCACGGTGCGATTGACGCGTTTCGTATACCAGTAACAGAAATATCGGTCAACGAAGGCGAACCCGAGCGCCACAACGAGGTAGATGCTGTAATCTGATTCCGGTGTCGAGAGAATCGATTGCCATGCGTCGGAAAGCAGTTTCAAACCGAGGAGAACGAGCGTCCCTCCGACGAAGAGGGCGGTGAGGGGTTCGACTCGCTCGTGACCGTGTGGGTGGTTCTTGTCCGGGCCTTCGAACGAGAGGCGACCCCAAACCAATACCACCGCACTGGCCAACAAATCGGCGACGGAGTGGGCGGCGTCGGCGACGAGCGCGAGGCTTCCGAACGCCAGTCCGAGTCCGCCCTCTACCACGATTTTGAGGACGTTCGTGATGACGTTGACCCAGGACGCCTTGAGAAACTCGGTACGGTGGTCACCCATTCATTTTTTACCCAATCCGGGCACGATTATGAATATATTCATTAGAGTTAACAAATGTGGATTTTAGATCCGGTCTAAAACTAGATTTCGTCCGTGATATGCGGGAATAACCTCCCGTTCGAGGGTTTCGTCTCCCGTTCGAATCGCAGTTCGTTACCGGTCAGAAGATTCGTCGAGTCATGATGAGGAATCCAACCACGAGCAACCCGATACCCCAGTAGAGCGAAGGGTAGGGAAGCCATTCGAGGAGGAGCGTGACGACGCCGGACGTAAATAGCGACCAACCGATAGTCGTGTGATATCCCATACTCGGTAACTGACGGCCACTCCCTTCAGTACTCTGCCTGCGCGAATCGAAAATAATCCGTTCGAAACGCTCACTGGATGTACGACGGGCCTTCTGCGTCACAGTTCGTTTCGTGTTGTCTCGCATCCTCCCGGTCGTCGAACATCAACCCACATTCCTCACACCGGTACCATGTCTGGTCGTCACGCTCGGTTTGGGCCACCATAATTGAAGGAAGGCGAGCATCGGATAAATGCATTTCTG